>JADGCS010000002.1 GCA_015228875.1 Deltaproteobacteria bacterium
TACGGATTGCCTACCACAAGGCAAAACATTTGGCCAGTTTTTAATTGAATTTAAATGAATGTAGCGAGTTATGGTCCCGAACTACGAAGCCCTGGGTAAATTAGACCCGTACGCAAAAAACACTGTAACCTTCAGATATCTTGAGCGTAGTCACAGTTATGAATAAAGACCAAAATGCCGACCTTTATTTTTTGGCCACCCAAAATATCAAGGTCAAAAAACAAAAAAAAGGGATTAAAAAAAAGTCGGATAACCATCTGATTGGCTGTATTAAGACCAAAAGCAGGACCCCCTGGTGCCGCGGTGAGTGCAAGCCCGTCAATAATATCGGCGAATGCGGCAGGATTGCGCCTTACAAACTCGAAGGGCGGACGGTCCAGGCCATCAAGGAATTTAATAAATCAAAGGCCAAGGGTAAACTGCCCTAGAATGCCGTGGCAGTGTGAGCTTGTGGCAATGATCACCCGGCGATCCCCTTTGTTTATTAACGAGGCCTCTAACCTCGCCGCGTACGTCTGAACATCTGTCAAGGGGATGTAAGAGATCTCATCAAGTAATTGTTGGCATTCAAATGCGTAAACATCTGTGTGCGTCTGCGGTTGTTGGTTTGTGTTATCACGTGTCTCTTCCTGTATCAACCTCATGAGATCCCAGTTTCTATCAAGCCCTGTGTGAGGACAGACCTGCGGTTCGGGGCATGTGGCAGGACAAGTCCATGTTGCGTAGCTCAGTGCCAGCACAGAGTGGTCGGGGCTTTTGTGTTCAAAGGGGGTATTGTATTTTAATACGATGGGAGAGGGGTCTATGTGTGAGCCTGGGGAATACTGGCGAGCGAGATTAAGAAAGACCTCAAACATCACGTGTCTTGCGTTGTGGTCGGGGACAAAAATATCATTGGGATGTTGTAAGGATTTGTCCTTAAGATAATCCAGAACAAACTGGCTGTAGCTTGATCGAATAACGCACGCAGCGTCTACGTCTGCGAGTGCGTGTACATTGGGATCAATCATGAGTACATTTTTGCAACGCATCTCGCGGTGTGCCTTTGCCCTGATGATTCTATCGTAATAAGAGAGCGACAGCTGGTTGGCACCAAGGATGTAAATGGTGTTGGGGGCTAAGGTCATGCGAGGCGTATTTGGCATTATCGGGCAATAAAGTCACCAAGAAACAAAAGATCGTGAGCATAAGACTGAGCACGGACAGTGGTTCCAAAGCGGTATGAGCCCCTCAAATATTAGTCGTGGAAATTAACACACAATTAATGTAAAATACCCTCATGAAAGTCTACACAAAAAGACATGGTAAGCCAGACCACATCAAAGACGCTAAAATTCTACTCAAAACAATAAATAAACTGAGAAACTATGCCTTGATCCCCAAAGGACTTTATAAATTCAAATCATTTAAAGAGGCTGACAAATGGATGATGCAAACCATGGCGAGTACGCACGTGCTCCTGAATTCGAAGACCTAATCCCCCTCTGCAAGGCCCTCAACGAACATGGCGTGAAATACATGCTCATTGGTGGCTTTGCGGTCATCATCTTTGGATTCACACGCGGTACCAAGGACATAGACTTTTTGGTCGATCCCTCTGTTGAAAATATACAAAAAATTAAAAAGGCACTTTCTTATCTGCCGGATAATGCTGTGGCCGAAATGAACGATGATGATATCATCAACTATCATGTTGTTCGTGTGGCCGATGAATTTGTCATCGATCTTATGGGAAAGGCTTGTGGAGTGGATTATAAGGAGGCCTCAAAATCCATTGAACACACCATCATTGATGGAATAAAAATACCCATAGCATCCAAAGAGCTTCTTGTGAGACTCAAAGATACAGTGAGACCAAGCGACAAAATGGACGTCTCTTTTTTAAAATCTGTCATTGAAAATCAAAAAAAATTAAACAAGTTACCAACTTGACTATGACGCGGTTGAATTCCTCCAGTAGGCAAATCAAACTACGAAGGCCCAAAGCATGGGTGATCCTCGCTTGCATTTTTGGGACTATCGCATTAGGGGTGGTGGGGGCGACAAGTCGCCCGGAACTCAACAAAGCCCTCGTAGCTCAGTGGATAGAGCACTGGCCTCCGAAGCCAGGTGCGCAGGTTCGATTCTTGCCGGGGGCGCAACGACTTTTCTTCAGACAAGTCCCTCTATTTTCCATGGCCATTATCCCGTGCGAAGTGTCGAGATAAGGGATGGTTAACCGCAGGATTATACCGAGGCAACAGCGAGTTGTTCCCTGATCTTTTCGTACAGCCAGATTTTAATGAGGGGTTGTCTTGCAATGCCGATATCGGAGGCAATCTGGTCGATCTTTTTTAGTACCGGCAGCGGGATATCCAGGTTGATTTTTTTTACCAGGGGGCGCACCACCTCTCCTTGTTTAAAGAGAGAACTCAGATCGCGCGACTCGAGAAAAGAATCCATTTTATGAATGCTTTTAAATCTTTTGGTTGTAGATTTTTTCTTCATTTTTTCTTGCCCTCCTGACGCTGATGAGGCGAATTTTATTGTTTCTTTTTGTCCAGATGGCCACATAAAGCCTGCCAAAAATCTTTCCCATGGTTGCAGAGCGGTATTCATTTTTTGCGTAGGCGATGTTTATGATATCAATGTGGGGCTCCTGCCAGATTAATGTCGCCTCATCAAAACTCACCCCGTGAGATTGCTTGTTCTTAACACTTTTTTCAGAATGCCATTCAAATTCCATAGATATAAAAAATATACTTAAATTATACTCTTAATCAAGGGCTGTTTTCAACATATATCTTGAAGTCACACCTTGATCTTCAACACCCCTGGAAGGATCTTGATCCTGATGTTGCCCTCGCCGTGGTTCTCGCCATCGACTTCGGTCAAAAGTTTGTGGGATTTGTCGACTGCCTCTACCTTGATCTCGCTTGCCTGAAAGAAATCCAGAATATTTGAAGAGACAAATTTTTTTGACATGTAGATCTGCGGAAAGTTGATCACAAATTTTGAGAGGCTCATGTTTTTGATGACCACAACATCAAAGAGCCCGTCGTCCAGCTTTGCCTGGGGGGCTGGTCTCATGCCGCGGCCGAAGTACTGGCCGTTTGCAATGATGAGGTTGGTCAGATTGACCTCGTGGGTCCCCTGCGGCTTCAGGTGTATCCTGACAGGGCAATTTTTGTAATCCATAAAGCCCTGAAAACTGCCTGTGATATAACGGGCAAGGGCAGGTATTTTTTTGTTCTTGGCATTGACCCTTTTCATGATGGCACCGCCCAGACCAGTCTCTGCAATGTTTATAAAGTAACGCGGTTTGTATTTTGGGTTTGAGTACTCGATCATGCCAAGGTCTATCTGCTTGGTTTTGCGGGTGGTCAGATGAACCGCTGCCTTTTTGTAAGAGTGATCAAAGCGTAAGGTCCTGACAAAGTCTCCACCGCTGCCGTAGGGTAAAATGCCCAGCACGGCCTCGGGATTGATGAGCTGACCGTCTTTAAAAAAACCGTTGACGACTTCGTTAAGGGTCCCGTCTCCGCCCATGGCAAGGATCAGTTGATAGGCGTTGTGGCAGGCCTCGCTGGCAATCCTTGTTGCGTCGCCCTGTTTTTTTGTAAATGTCACCTCGAAATTCTTGAGCTTGTCCCTTAAAAAAGGATAGATTTCATTGTTCCATTTGGCCTTGAGTGTCTTGTCGCCGGCATTGGGATTGGCGATCAGCATGATTTTTCTGGGACCTGGTGTTTTGAGGTTCAC
Source organism: Deltaproteobacteria bacterium (assembly GCA_015228875.1). Classification (GTDB taxonomy): domain Bacteria; phylum UBA10199; class UBA10199; order UBA10199; family JADGCS01; genus JADGCS01. Next base: position 3,742 of record JADGCS010000002.1, read on the forward strand.
GGGGTACTCCTTGCGCGACTGTGACGCGCATCCTGATATTCTCCTTCTGGTTCCTCAACGCAGTCATTGATGTAACTGATCACGTCCTTGACAATAAATTTTCTGCCGTGCTCGCGCATCTTGTGGATGCACGAAGGGCATTGTGTCACAATCATGTTTATTTTTTTTTCGGTACATTCGTCCAGCCTGGTCTTGATGATCTCGCAGGCGTGGTTGTCTTCGATAATAGGGTAAGTCCCGCCGTGACCCGAACAGGAGGTGTTTTTTCGGTTATTGTAAAATTCTCCCGGCTGCGTACCCGAAGCCCCGGCAATCATTTCGCGGGGCAGTTCGTGTTCGTCAAGGTGTCGCGCAAGATAGCAGGGATCGTGGTACATGAGTTTTGTTCTCACGTTTTTTTTGAGTCTGTAATTTATGTTTTTGAGATAGGGTTTTAAAAACTGGTTAATGGAGACCACGGGGGCTGGGAGTTTAAAGTCATATTTTGCGTAGGTTGTTTTAAGTGTGTAGGCACAGGCGGGGGAGCCTGTAACAATGAGCTTGTATTTTTTGAGTGAGTGAAAATTGACCTCGGCAAGATCTACAAAGTCGTATTCCGCGCCCGCCGTGATGAGCGGGTAGCCGCAGCATTGGATGGGGTCTGCGTAGGGTGTGACAAAATCTATTTTCAATTTATCAAAAAGCGAAAAGGTGTCCCTGATAATTTCGGGACAGCGATGGATTGTGGTGCAGGAAGAATAATAGGCCACACTGGCGGATTTTTTAAAATAACGGGCGGGTAAAGTATTGTATAGTTTTTTTAACAGATCCCTCGCATGTGGGTTGTTGTGCCTGTGAAATTTTGCAATGTATTCCTTGATGGGATCGGGGGCAATGTCCATTTCGACAGCCTTGGCTCTTGCAGAGAGCAGGACGGGAGGGATCTCGATGTCATGTTCGCATTGTTCCGAGCACGCCATGCAGCCCAGACACTGATAGGTTAACGCTGCCACTGCGGGTGTGAAAGGCATTTCTTTTTTTCGCACCCGGTTGAGGATGTTCATGATTCCCCAGGGGGAATGACTCTTGTTGCCGTCTTGTATAAAAACTGGACACGCAGACTGGCAGAGGCTGGGACAGGTTGTACAAAGTCTGAGGGTTTTTTTAAATTCTTCAAACATGGGGTGCTCATGAGAGTCTGTCTATGTTGACAGACTCTAATTATAAAAACTCATATAATTGGTAAAGTGTTTCTCCCATTTTGACTGGGCGGTCTCATCAGAGGCCCGCCAGAGAAAATGCCTGTATTGTTCCAGTATCTCCTTGTAGCTCTCGGGGTTGTGAATACGTGTATGGATGATCTCGTGCTCGTGTTTTTTTGCAAGCCAGTTCATCTGATAATGCTGGCTGGCACAGAATTCATCCATCACCTCCTGAAAGACAGTCACCATCTCTCTCAAGCCGGACAGACAGAATAACAGGGCCTCTGTGGGTTTTGTTTTTATTTTAAGCTGGTCCAATATTGTTTCGGCGTCGCCCAGTCCAAAGAAACGAAAATAAAGCGGCTGAATAAAAGTACCCTGCATATGGGCGATGATTTTTTTTGCGCAGTCCCGTGAGTGGACAAGGACAAGCCCGTGCACAACGTGTTCGGGGATTGAAATGATTTTTAACGTGACGGTTTTAATTTTGCCCAAAAGTTCCCCCGATCCAATCATCACTTTGTTAAAATCAGGCCCCTGGATCGGTCGCGGGGAATCTTTGAGATGAAAACTTTTGTCTTCGCCAAGCTTGACAAGCAGTGAGCTTGTGAGATCGGAGATACTGCCGTATTTAAAATGATAGAGATTTGGCGTGCGTCTGACAAGGTAGTCGTGCAGGGGCAGGTTGATGTCGTCAAGGGGGTGATAGCCCAGATACAGCCCTTCGCGTATGAGTTCTTTCTTTAACTCACTGAGTTTAAAATCGGCAAGCACGGTCACGAGGTGCGAGTTTTTATTGATCTTGAGCATTGTTCTGAGAGTCTGTCGGGAAAGACCCTGTTTCTCCGGAAGTTTGAAAATTTTGCCGCTTGCAAAATATTTCAAACCCTGAAAAATCATGTCCTAAATATTTTGTCACGGGACATGATTTTTCAGGACTCCTGCGAAACAGGGCATTTCCCGACAGACATAATTCAATCCACCGTATGAATCCGGGGATTCATGATCCCGTGAGGATCAAAATAATCCTTGAAGTTTTTATATAAAAAAGCAGCATCACCCCATTCGTCCATAATGGACTGCCTTTTAATGCTGCCAATACCGTGATGATGATTCATGACGCCTCCATATTGTTGCACGGCATCAAGGGCTGTCTTCCAGATTTTGTCAAATTTTTTTAAGGAAGATTTTAGCCCTGTCAGCGGGGAGACAATGGTAAAATAAACCGCGGCACCTTCTTCGTAAGCATGGGCAATATGCGCAAGGACAAAGCAGTAGGACTTAAGGCTCTTTTTGACGCCCAGATAAAGTCCGGGGATGTTATCCCATGTTGTGGCCGCTTCAAACGTATCGACAAAGGCCCCGTCCCTAAAGAGACCGGAGGCCGCATAAGAAACACTGTACCGGTTTGCAAACCAGTGCATGGCGCTGTCCTCGCCGATGTCAACCGCGTTAAGGTCGTTACAGATTGACGCAATGATTTTTGCCTGCTGATCAATAATTTTGCTGTGGCCTTCTAATACGGTGATCAACGCGCATTGTTGAAATGAGATCTGAAAAAATTTGTTGACGATCTTGTGCGAATTAAACGCGATGGTGAGTGCCGATGACTTGATTTTTTTGAGCTGCTTGACCACCTGCCCCGGCATAAAGTGCGATAATCTCTCTTCGTTAAGGGCCTTGCGTGATATTTTTGAGAGGACGAGTGCTGTTTCGAGCTCGTCGTAAAGCCTTAAGGCATCCGGTTTGAGCCCTGTCTGCATGATGCGTCGGATGCTCTCGATGCCGTATTCAAACCTGTTAAAAATAAAGCTTTTAAAGACCCTGTTTTGGGGGAGGGGCGAAATTTTAAGCCTGGCCTTTGTGATGATGCCAAAGGAGCCCTCTGTCCCCACGATCATCTGGGTCAGGTCGATCCCTGCTTGTCTGGAGACATCGGCTGTTTGACAGATGACGCCGTTGCCATCGACAAATTCGAGGTCGATGATCATGTCTTCGATCTTGCCGTACTTGCTTGAGTACTGCCCTGCAGACCGTGATGCAATAAAACCGCCAAGACAGGCGCAGAGTATGGAAGAGGGGAAATGCCCCAGCGTAAAGCCTTTTCTGTTTAGTTTTTTTTCGAGCTCCATGCCCAGGATGCCAGCCTCGACCTCAACAAAGAGTCTTTCGGGGTCAAACTTAAGAAATCGCTGCATCTTCTTTGTGTCGATGATCATCCCTGCTTCATAAGATATGGCGCCGCCGCTCACACCCGAGCCGCCCCCATAGGGGGTGACCGCCACATTGTCTTTTCCCGCAAGAATGATCAGCTTTGAAATCTGTTCTGGTGTTGTGGGCCAGACAATGAGTGAAGGAAAATGGCCAAAACTTGAATAATGGGCCTCCAGGGTGGACCTGAAATTGGCATCGCGGGAGTATGAGAACCTGTCGATATCAGCGGTTGAGAGGCCTTTTTCGCCCACGATGTCGATGACAGACTTGATAAAGGTTTTTTTGAGTTTGATTTCGGGGATATTTACCATTTGGTTTCGGCGGCCCCTTATTAACCTGCGGCCTGCAGATTCTTTTTTTCCTGCTTTATAAACGACAGAATCTGCCTGATCGGTATGGACTGCGGGCAGACGCTTTCGCAGACACGGCATTGTTCACATGTGGCGCCTGTAAAATCGTAGCAAAAATCTGTTAACGACCTCGAAAAAGACCCCACTATAAAACTTGGAGGCATAAAAGCACTGTTTGAGCCGTTATTTTCGGGGCAGTGGGCGTCACATCGAAAACAGTACAGACATCTTGAAAAATCAGGCAGCATGTCTCTAAAAGTTGGGGAGACCGGAAAAATACGATCATCCCTGTAGGATGCCAGAAATTCTTTTTTGTGACGCCGGTTGATGTGAAAAAGGCTCAAGAAAAAATGCTGGACAAGCCCCATTGCAAGAAAGGCCAGCGATTTTATTTTTTTTAAATTCACGAGCTTAAGAAAATAGTGTTAAAACGGGCAAAAGTCAAAAGGGATTAATGTGCGCTTGTCGGGCATCGCAAAACCATAAAGACCATAAAATGTGTGATTGATTATTAGACATCTCTTGCTGTAGACCCCTGTGATCCGTTTTGACAGCAGGAATCACTTATGACGGGCGTTTAGCAAAAGTTTCTATGCCCCAGAACGAAGGCTCAACCAATCATCTCAAAGTGACACAGAGGGACAAACTTGCCGAAATGCATGACCTTGCAAAGAAACGTCAGGGCCGTTGTCTGTCGGAGTTGTACAGCAACAACAAGACAAAGCTTCAATGGCAGTGTCAAAATAATCATGTATGGGAGGCCGTTCCCCATGCCATCAGGGCAGGCACATGGTGTCCTTTTTGTGCGGGGAAGATAAAAGGCAGCATCGAAGAAATGCGATCTCTCGCCAAAAAAAGGGGCGGTGATTGTCTCTCCGCTGTTTATATCAGCAGACACCATCCTCTTGAATTCACATGCCGCAGACATCACAAATGGCGGGCCTCTCCAACGGCCATTATCCGCGGGCAGTGGTGTCCTGCCTGTTTTGGCAATCAAAAGGGCAGTATTGAAAAAATGCAGCAGCGGGCAGCGGAGATGGGCGGTGACTGTCTGTCGAAAATATACATCAACGAAAATACCAAACTTACCTGGCGGTGCAGGCACGGGCATGTGTGGCAGGCCGTTCCCGGAAATATCAAAACGGGTCACTGGTGTCCCGTCTGCGGGAGATTAAAAAGCATAGAGCGACGCCGCTACCTGTACAAGCAAAAGATAACCAGGCTCATAAAGGATCGCGGCCGCGGTTTATGGAGTGAATATAAAAACGCCAAACAACAAATGCGCTGGAAGTGTCATCGGGGGCACGTATGGAGCGCCACACCCTACAGTGTGTTAAAAGGCGGGTGGTGTCCCCTGTGTTTTAAAAAAGTGATGGCTGGTGATGCTCCGACAATCAAAAAAACAAAAGAGCTGTGTTACGGGCGTGGATTAAGGGCCCATCCAAAAAATTCGCGTTCCGTAGGGTCCCGAGGAGAGATTTTTATTTTTGGCAGGTCATTTGACAGAAGGGCCGTGGTCAAGCAGGCAGAGAGTAAAAACAGGGTCATGGTTCTGGACGATAACGACGTGATTTTAGAGTTTCTTAAAGACTATTATACCGCTAAAAACTGCGAGGTTCTGTGTTTTGACTCTGCTGACAAGGCACTTATAACGGCGCGTCACCATCAATTTGATCTTGCTTTGGTAGATGTAAATCTGGGAAACCAGATGAACGGCATCAGTTTTATAAGGGCGATGAAAAAACAACAGCCCTCATGTTGTTTTCAGGCCATGACGGGTTACTCTGACCTGCTTAACTCGTCAAACCACGCACTTGCGCGTCTGGGTGTCGATGGTGTCTGGAGCAAACCCTACACGGCTGAAAGACTCAACAGCATACTTGATGTTTTAAAAAAGAGAAACCATGAATTACCAAAACCTGACAAGAGATGAACTGATGAGAGAAATTGAGGCACGGGATCGGCAAGCGGAAGCGGCAACGGTCTCCCTGCAGGCATTTGCGGACGCATCAGCAGACCTCATGATGGCTATAGACGCCGAGGGTAATCTTCTGCATGTCAACAGGACACTTGCCCGACGTTATAACAAGGATCAACAAGAACTCGTGGGGACTAACGCATGGTCTCTTATTGCGCCGGAACTCACAGAGAGCCGCCAAAAACATGTCGCCATGGTCCATAAGACAGGTCAGCCGGTTCGGTTCGAGGATTTTAGCCGGGGGACATGGCTTGATAATCTCGTTTTTCCGATCTTTGATGAACAGGGAGGGGTCAAGGCCTTTGGGATTGTCGCACGCGATATCACCGCTCAAAGGCTGCAGGAGCAGAAACTCAGGGATCTTCAAACCGAGCAGCGCCTGATTATAGACCACATTCCCACACTCATAGCCTTTGTTGACAAACAAAAGAGATACCGTTTTGCCAATAAAGCATACTGTGACCTTTTTAAAACTACTCCCGACGCGATTGTCGGAAAAACACTCGAAGAAGTGATGGGCAAATATCTGTGCGATATGCTCGCACCAAAGATCGAAAAGACTCTTATGGGTCAGATTGTCGAGTTTGAGACCACACCCATGCTCCCCGACAAGATGTTCAGGCAATTTCATGCCCTGTATATTCCCTTTAAAAAAGACCGATTCACAGACGGTTTTTTTGCTTTTGTAAATGACATCACCGAGCAAAAAAAGAAAGAAAAAGAGATGCGTCAGTTGGAGAAGATGGAGGCCATCGGCCAACTTGCGGGCGGCATTGCGCACGACTTTAACAATCAGCTCGCGGGTATTCTGGGATACAACGATTTGCTTCTCAGGTTTTTAGAAAATGAAAAGCTTGTCAAATACGCAAAAAATGTTCGTGTCGCGGCAGAGAGGGCCGCCGATCTGACTGCCAAGCTCCTGGCCTTTGCACGCAAGGGCAACGACACGTTTGCGGCTGTGGATTTTCACGCCATTGTCGCAGAGGTGGCCAACGTGACCGAGCGCATTGCGGACAAACGTATCGAGATTACGCAGGAACTCTCTGCAAAGCACTCCATTGTCCTTGGTGATTCAAGCCAACTACAGAATGCCGTCCTTAACATGGCGATTAATGCCATCGACGCCATGCCAGAGGGGGGGAGATTGACCTTTAAAACAGATGTTGTGGCCATAACAGAAGGTGTCACTACAGAAAAAACAATCATCCCCATACCACCCGGCCAATATTTTAAAATAGCGTTGACCGATACAGGCATCGGGATTGACCCCGAAATTCAAGGGCGTATCTTTGAACCGTTTTTTACCACAAAGCCGGTGGATAAGGGCACAGGGATGGGGCTTGCCAGTGTTTTTGGCACGGTCGAGAGACACAAGGGTTCCTTATCTGTCTTTTCCCAGGTCGGCATGGGCAGCACATTTACCCTTTATCTGCCGCTTGCCAACAAGTCGCTCATCAGCAAGTCATCCGAGATCCAAAGAGACATTTTAACAGGCAGTGAACACATCCTTTTTGTAGACGACGAAAAGGTGGTTCGCGAGATGGGCGCCGACATGCTTGCCGAGCTGGGGTACCAGGTCGATGTAAAAAAGGATGGCGCAGAGGCCGTGGCCTTTTACAAAAAATCGTGGCGAGACATCCATCTCGTGATCCTCGACATGACCATGCCCGTCATGAACGGCAGGGAGGTTTTTAAAAAAATGAAAGCCATTAACCCCGATGTAAAGGTGATTATCTCTTCGGGTTACGACATCAGCAAAGAATCTCAACGCCTTGCCAGCGAGGGCGTCCAGGCATTCATAAGCAAACCCTACGATACGGGCCAAATCTCGGCAAAGATAAGAAACGTGCTGGATAAAAAAAAGTAGCGCGTTCAGGACTGGATTTCGCTCGGATTTATTTCTCTGATCGCCGTGGAATCTTTAACGCGGGCAGAAAAGAAGCGGGCAATAGAGCAGGTAGCGGGTCGCGAGATTGAGATGAAGGCAGTTTTTTGTTGTTTTATTTCGTTGCGTAATACAAACACTATTGTTAAAATTGTGCAATGAAATACATCCCCGAAAACATCGCCCTTTATGCCCGGCTAAAGGGCATTTCTGAGAGAGCAGCCTTACAGGTTTTTTTGCAGATTCTGGTTCTCAAAAACATTAGATGGAGCAAACAAAAGATGATTGGCGGGACGGTCCTTGTATTGGGGCATGGCAACCCGCGTTTTTCCGAAGACATCGACCTTACGGCACTCAATGATCCAATGAGTCTCGAAACGGATCTGCAAAAGGCAGGACATGAGGTTGGGGTCTGGCTCAAGGCCAAGGCTAAATTGACAGCCCCAAAACCGGGTAAAAGCACATGGAAACTCAAGGTATGTTTTGATGACGAGCCGGGGCAAATCAGTCTGCATATTGATTCGCAGACGTATCCATCACATTCAAGTCATTCTGTGGTTGTTGCATTTCAGGGCATACCCCCCTTTATCATTCCCAGTGTTTCCCTTGTCGAAATTATGGCAGACAAACTGATCGCACTCGCCATGCGTCATTATGTCGGAGGGCGTGATATTTTTGATCTCTGGTATCACTGGTTCAACACACCTGACTCGGCAAAGTCAGACAAACCTGTTCTGGATATTCTTAAAAAAAAGGCAAAGGATCGCAAAATCAAAGAGGACATCATCACCCTTGCGGGAACACGTTTGGCCAAAACCATTCCGTCAAGATGTGTTGACGAGTGGGATCGTTATCTCCCCCAAAATCTACGTCATGAGGGATTGTATCAGACGATTTACAAAACGGTACAATCAAAATTAGAAAAACTTAAAAAATGAAAAAGATCGCCGTCATCAAACTGCTCCACGAACTTGCCAGTAGGCATAATAAAAAAATTGTAACTCTCAGGGAGATTTCTATTCTCACGGGTGAATCACAGGCATCTCTTGGAATCAGTTTTTTACGATTGAGCCGCGAGGGTTTTGTGGCCTGCGTAGGAAGGCACTGGATCAATCTGGTTAACGCCCCGCGGCTCGAAGACATTGCATTTGTCATGCGGCCCGTTTCATACATTTCTTTTGAGAGTGCCCTGTACAAAAAAAATATTCTTTCGCAGGCACCGTTAGGAAAATTATCAGTAGCAACAACAGGACGCCCCAAAAATGTCAAAACACCGCTTGGCGAGATTGAATTTATCCACATCAAACAAGATCTGTATTTTGGATTTGATGCTTCGCGCACAGCCCTTGCAGAAAAGGCTCTTTTAGATCTTATTTATGTCCGCAAAAAAAAAGGACTCACTCCTTTGCCGCCAGTCACCCTGTATCTGGATGAACTCAATCACGGGCTTTTGAAAAGGTTTGTAAAACGATTTCCGCAGAGTGTTGGGGTAGAGGTGAGGGATTTTTAACCCCCAGCTGGGGGTAATAGGCGCATATCGCCAAACATGAAATCTTTCATGTTCAGCGCTAAGCACTCCCCGCCCCTTGGGGCGTAACGCGAGGATTTTCTCGACTTGCCAGTTGTATCAGGTTCACCCTTGTATTAATTGCTTTTTTATCAACAAACACCCTTGTATAATTTGCCGTTATATCTGGTGGGGCAGCTGCAGAGGATTGTTAAAACTCAATTGATTGAGAGTTGACAAAGGGGGATTTTAAACACCCCGCCACTTGGTGCTTGAGCATTTTGAAATTGCACGGTACACGTGGCGGAATATGAACAAAATCTATCCAAGACGTGTCTTACACATCCTCTTGTTGACTGTTGTGTTTTCCATTTTCTTTTCCTGTTCTGCCTTTAACAACACCGAGACCCTCGACCTTAAAAAAAGAATCAAAAAAATCACACTCGATAACGGCATGCGGGTCCTGCTGTTAAAGAGGCAGGGGGCCCCCGTGTTTTCGGCGCAGATTAAGGTTAAGGTGGGCAATGTCGAAGAACAGGCAGGGTCCTACGGGCTGGCCCATTTTTTTGAGCACCTTGCCTTTAAGGGGACAGAGACCATCGGGACAACAGACTACGCAAAGGAGCGCGCACTTTTAGATCAAATCTTTAAGATCGGGACCGAGATCGTCAACCTCAAAAAACAAAAAGGGGATGCAGCAAAAATCGCCGCACTTGTCACACAGCGCGAGCAGCTCGAAGCAGAACAAAAAAAACTTGTGGTGAACAACGAGTTCATGCAGATTTACCAGCGTCACGGGTCAGTCGACCTTAACGCCACCACAGCAAATGACTTTACAACGTATTATGTCTCGCTGCCGGTCAATAAACTTGAACTCTGGGCCTACATGGAGAGCGCCCGTTTTCAAACCCCTGTGATGCGCGATTTTTTTACCGAGGTGAGTGTGGTGGCCGAAGAAAGACGTTCCCGCATCGATAACTCGCCTGTTGGCCTTTTGTACGAGGCCTTTGTGGATCAGTCCTTCGATCAAAGCCCTTACGGGGTCATGGTTGTGGGTCCTGCGGCCGATATCCAAAATTACACACCTGCAGTGGCGCGGGCGTTTTATGAAAAATACTACATCCCCTCGCGCATTGTTGTTTCTGTGGTTGGCAACATCGATATCAAAGAAACCGAGGCCATCATCAGAAAATATTTTTCGTCAATCCCCGCAAAAGAAGACCCCAAAAACAATTTTACGCACGAAAATTTTGACCCCAAGACATTTCCCAGAAAAAAGGTTCTCACCGGACCCGAACAGCCTCGATTTTATCTGGGCTATCACAGACCGGCACACCCGCATGACGACGACATTATCATGGATGTGATTCAGGATATCATGTGCAGCGGCCGGACATCGCGTTTGTTTAAACAGCTTGTGCTTGATACCAAAAAAGCCTCTTTTGCGGGTTGTTATGCCTCGATCCCGGGGGCAAGGCTCGACAATATCTTTACGTTTTATGTGATGCCCCTTAAGGGACACACAAACAGCGAGTTAAAAAAAGACATAGAAACAGAGATCGAAAAATTGATGACAGAGGGCCCGTCACCATACGAACTTCAGCGGGTCAAAAACAGCATCGATGCGGATCTTGTTTATTCATTGCAGTCAAACAGCGGTCTTGCCTCACAGCTCGCATTTTATGAGAGCCTCACCGGCAGTTGGGAATATATTTACACACTTCAGGATCGTATTCATGCCATCACGGCAGATGACGTTAAAAGGGTGCTTAAAACCTACTTTGTGGAGAGCGGCGAGGTTGCTGTTTATTACGAACTGGATAAAACAAGTTACTAACTTGACTGTGACGCGATTGCATTTCTCCATTTTGCAAGGAATGTGCCCGCGCTCTGTCAACTTTGAACTTTCTATACATCAAGGTAGTCTCTTTCATGTGCATATTCTGGAGGCGTTGTCACAATTATGAAAAACATCATCCAACTGTTATTTGTTGCCCTTGTTTTATTTTACACACACTCTCTCTTTGCCCTTGACCCCAAAATATCAGAGATCACACAAAAACAACTGCCGATCATCGCAGAACCAGAGATCAACATCACAACCCTCTCAAACGGTGTAAAACTCTATTACCTCCAGGACAACGAACTGCCGATCATTAAAATCAAATCTTTTTTTGAAACAGGCCTGGTTTACGAGTCAAAGGATCAGAGGGGTCTTACAAGTTTTTTTATGTCTGCATGGCAGTCCGGTGGGGCAAAGGGGCTTTCCCCCGAAAAGGTCGATGAAGAACTCGAATTTATTTCGGCGAGTCTTATGGGGACCGAGGCCGCGGACCTTGCTTCCATGACTTTGATCTGTCTTCAAAAGGACCTTAAAACGGCCCTCGACATTTACTTTAATGTTCTTAAAAATCCCGACTTCGAACAAAGCCGGATTGATGTGATTAAAAAAAATATTCTCGACGGCATACAAAGAAGAAACGAAGAACCGCTGAGTATTTTAAACAGAGAATTTCTGCAGGCATTGTTTGGAAAAGACAGTGTCTACGCCTGGATGTCTACTCCAGAGACGATCAATGTCGTCAAGCGCGAGACACTGTTCAAATTTTATGCGGATAATATTGCGCCAAACCGTATGCTGATCGCAGCAAGCGCGCCGCTTTCGTTCGATGCATTTGTAAAACTGATCGAAGGTTATTTGTCTGACTGGCGAAAAACACTGCCTCCCAAAAACTATCCACCCGAGATTCAAAAAAAATGGGAAAAATCAGTGGGCTTTATTCACAAGCAGGGGAATCAAAGCTCCATTGCCTTGGGGCATTTTGGTGAGAGGCGCTTTAACAAGGATAAATACAAACTGATCCTTGCCGACGAGATTTTGGGGGGTTCGACCTTTGGTTCAAAACTCGGCGACAAACTGCGGACAGATCTTGGTCTTGTCTACTCGATTATGTCATCGTTTGGGTTTGAGAGGGACTACGGGTCATTCAGGATGGTCACGCAGACAAAATCCGAATCCACCTTTACAGCCATCGACGCGATCAAAAAAATTATTGACGACATGGTGAAAAATAAAAACATCACCGAGGCCGAACTGTTTATGGCAAAAGAGCGCATTCTCAACCGTCTGGTCTTTGAGTACGAGACCCCGTTTAATATTGTGACAAGACGGGTGATCTACGATTATCATGGATACCCTCCCAATTACATCAGCCTGTACCAGAAAGAGATCAGTCAGGTAAAACTTGCAGACATCAAGGAGATCCTTGATAAGTATTTTTTTCCGGACCAGCTTAAAGTCATGATTGTCGGGGATCGCGACAAAATACCGGGGCTCAAGGAGTACGAAGGACTTGTTGAAACCCCTCTTGACGAGGAGTAAACACCATCTCATGAAATCCATTTTACAAGCAATCAAAGAGGCCTTTGCAACCGCCATTAACGCCATGCTTCCCGAGGGGGTGGAGCGTCCGGTCCCGCAGATCATCGAGACTGCAGAAAAAAAATTTGGAGATTACCAGTCAAACATTGCCATGGGCCTTGCAAGGCTCATCAAAAAGCCCCCCCGTGAGATCGCGCAGGATCTGGTAAACCGCCTCAAACTCAGCGATGTCTGCGAAAAGATCGAGACAGCGGGCCCGGGGTTTATTAACCTGTTTATCAAGACAGAGAGTCTTGAGCGTTTTTTAAAAACCATTCAGGCGGACCCTCGTCTGGGTGTGACGGTGGACCCAGAGATTGTGCATCATGTGATCGACTTTTCAAGCCCCAACCTTGCCAAAGAGATGCATGTGGGGCATTTGCGCACCACAGTGACCGGAGAGGTCATATCCCGAATCATTGAGTTTAAAGGACACACCGTTGAAAGGGTCAATCATGTGGGGGACTGGGGGACCCAGTTTGGGATGTTGTTGCAGAACATTTTTGAAAACCATCCCGATGTGATTGATGCCCCTCAAAACTTTGTTGTGAGCGATCTCGAAAAATTTTACAAAGAGGCCAAACAGCGTTTTGATAACGACGCGGCCTTTGCAGAAAAGGCGCGCGATAAAGTGGTGCTGTTGCAATCAAGGGACGCGACGGCCCTTAAAATCTGGAGGGCCTTTGTCAACGAGTCTTTAAGGCACTGCCACGCCCTCTACAAGATCATGGGGGTCACTTTAAAGGATGTCGGCGAGAGTTTTTACAACGACAGGTTGCCGCTGATTGTCGAGGAACTCAAAAACAAGGGACTGGCTGTAACCGATCAGGGGGCCGTCTGTGTCTTTCTGGACGGCTACAAAAACAGGGACGGTGAGCCTTTGCCCATGATCATAAAAAAATCTGACGGCGGGTACAACTACACCACAACCGATCTCGCCGCGATCAGGCACCGTATTTTAGACCTTGGCGCGAGGAGGCTCATCTACATTACCGACATCCGTCAGGCCCAGCACTTTGAAATGTTCTTTAAACTCGCAAGAATCATCGGGTGGGCGGGCCATGATGTCACACTTAATCACATCGGTTATGGCATGGTGCTGGGGCCGGACAAAAAACCATTCAAGACACGGGAGGGCGGCACGGTCCGGCTCAAAGACTTGATTCATGAAGGGATCGAGCGGTCACGGGCCCTGATGCTCGAAGGCAATGCGGACACCGAAAACACAAGGGTGAGGTCCTTTTCTGCAGAAAAAATTTTAGACATCGCGACAAAAGTAGGTCTTGCGGCGATCAAGTATTCGGATCTTTGTCACAACCTTGCCAGTGATTATGTGTTCAGCTGGGACAAAATGCTTGCGATGGATGGCAACACGGGGCCTTACATGTTGTACGCCTACACGCGCATTATGGGGATTGGCCGCAAGGCAGGGATCAACATAAATCACACGCCTCTCGACACCCCGCTTGTGCTCGCACACCCGACGGAGATTGCACTGGCAAAGGAGATCGCACGATTTTCAGATGTCATCGACGATGTTGCCATCACCCTTAAACCCAACACCCTGACTGACTATCTTTACGGGCTTGCCAAGGCCTTCAGCTCCTTTTACGACAAAAAGCAGGGGGTGCCTGTGCTGGATTCGCAACCAGAGTCTACCCGCCAAAGCAGGCTTCTCCTATGCTGCCTGACCGCCCGCACTTTAAAACTGGGACTCAACCTGCTGAGTATTGATGTTGTCGAAGAGATGTGAACCCTGATTGTGCCAGATTTCTTTTGTGGATAACCGGTATAGCGCAATGAAAAAGCTCGATATTTTTCCAAAAATTTGATAGCTGAAATGCCCGAATGGTCCCGATGTTTTTTAAACAGCATGGACGGATTTAAAAAACATCAATGCCCACATGAAAAAAGTCACGACAAATATCACCTTTGGTCAGGTTCTTTTTATTTTGTTTATTATTCTCTTTGCGTCTCTCATCTTTTTTTATCTGGGTGCAAAGTTTGGTCCTGGTATTATTCGTCTGGGACAGGTGCGGACGGGCATTGATGAACCCATTTTGCCTGATGAAAAAATGGCCCTCGAGATCAAGGCCATCCTCAACGAAAAAAAACATGATTTTGTTTTTTATGATGCCCTGCAGAACAAAAGAGAGCTTCAGTCAGTCACACCATCGGACAACGCAAAGGATATTTTAAACCTCGATTCTCTTATTCCCGAGGAGATCCTGCAACAGATCAAACAGGAGATCGCAGAAGAAGAAAAAATGGCCTCCGAAAAAATTAAAACGGCGCTGCAAGATGCCGCTCCGGACAAGCAACAGGAGACACTTAAGACAGACAAAAAGGGGCAGATTGCAGACGATAAAAAAAAGAAAGAGCAGATAGCAGCGGAGAAGCAGGCAGAGATTCAAAAAAAACACGACAAGGCCGTGGCAGATGCGGCAGCAGAAAAACTTAAGGTCAAGACGGCGGAACCAGACATCATAGACACCACTATCATCGATCGTCCCAAGACGCCTTATTATCTGCAACTGGGATCCTATTCTAAAGAGAGCAAGGCACGGCAGGCACAGTCTGTGTGGATGAGCAGGGGGTATAGCCCCACCATTGTTTCTTTTGAAAACAAAGACAAGGGCACATGGTATCGTCTGAGGATGGGCGGGTATACCAATATTGACGAAGCGATTGCGGCAAAAAATACCGTGATGCAGCGCTACAGGCAGAGCGCACGTGTTGTGACTTTAAGGTGATTTTGTCGGGATATTCTCCAGATATAACAGAGGTGCATGATGCAGACCAATCATGATTTAAAAAAATCAAATATCCGGCTGAGCGCCGAAGCGGTGTGGTTTGATGACGATGTCGAGATCACCCATCAACGAACCATCGCTTTGTTTTTTAAAACAATCTTCGAACATAACGGCGCCTTTTTTTTAAAGGGCGAAAAAGAACCTGTCCCTGTAACAGTTGAGGACACGGCCTATTTTGTCACGGGCCTTGATCGCAAAAAGGGGGCGTTTGTTGTCCAACTCTCCGACGGCTCACAAGAGCCTCTTGACATCACGACACTCGATGTGGGGCAGGAAAACAGGCTCTATTGCAAGGTGAAAAAAAACACCTCAAGGGCCAAGTTTGAACGCAAGGTTTATTACGAACTCATGCGCAATCTCGACAAGCAGGATGGTTTTTATGGTCTGCTCATAGACGGCCTTTTCTATCCCGTTCAGTCTGATGCACGGATTATCGAAGAGGAGGAACGAAAAAAGCAATTAGAGAGACAAAAAAAAGAAGCAGAGGCAAGGGCAAGGGCCCTCGAGAGACAGAAAAAGGCGGATGCCGCAAGGGCCAAAATCGAGGAGAAACAAAGACAACAGCTCGAGGCCCTGGCGATTGCCGAGGAGAAAAAGAAAAGAGAGCTCGAGGTGGCCAAGGCAAAGGCGGCAGCGGATAAACAAAGGGCCATCGAAGAGGCAAAGGCAAGGGCCGAGGCAAGAAAAAAAGAGGCTATCGAAAGGGCAAAGTTGAAAATTGAGGCGAAAAAGAAAAAAGCGATCGAGGCCATTGCCAGGGCAAAGGAAAAAAAACAAAAACAAGTGGCAAAGGCAAAAGAACAGGCCGAAAAAATAAGGCAAAGACAGCGCGATCTTAAGGCCAAAATCGCCGCAAAAATAAAAAAAGAACGAGAGGCGAAAATCAAGGCCAGGCAAAAGAAAATGGCCCTCCAAAAAAAACAGACCAAAGGGAATAAAAAAATCAAAAATAAACCGTCCAAAAAGAAACCCATCTTAAAAAAGGCAATCAAAAAAAAGGCCCCTCCAAAAAAGCAGGGGGCGAGCCGTAAAACAATCACCAAGAAATCAAAGAAAAAGGCCGGGGGCAACAGGAGATAAGGGATACTTGAGCTTTTTCAATAACCTTATTGCTAAATAGTATCATTTATGGTATCATTTAGTCCGAGAGGGCTTTAATGGGTAAGATTCGGCGCGGTAATTATGTGTTTTTAAGTTACAAGGGTGATCACTCTCCGCGACATGTACATGTTTTTAAAAACGGGGTCGAAATCTGCAAATGGGATCTTGAAAATTAAAGTTTGATGACAGGAAAACTGTCCCAGAAGATTAAAAAATTGATTATTGAATTACAACGAGAGGGGCTTTTATGAAAATCCTATCAGTCAAGATCAACAATCGCAAAAAATGTCTTATCATCAAAACGGCATCGGGTGAATTATGTCTATCCTATGCGCGACTCGAAGAGCGGCCAACGTCCATTTTGAATGCCTTTGTTGATAAAGAGCTGGGTTGTCGGGCAGTGACGTATTTGTATGGGGCACAAAAAGAAGGCTCTGTTCATGTTGATGCCTTTCTTGAATACAATCAAGATCCAGAGCATACTAAAAGACTTATGCTGTATAAAATTACTCTGTTGGCACAAAAGGCCATCAAACTCTCGCACCTCACCAAACGTGAAGTTGCTCGAAATATGGGCACATCCCCGGCACAGCTATACCGGCTTCTCGATGCTTCAAATTATTCAAAGACCATTGACCAAATGTTTAAGCTGATGTCCTGTCTTGGTTACAAATTGGATGTGGTGTGTGAACAAAAAAATAAATCAGGGAGCAGTCTGTCCCCTTAATTACCTTAGAGGTGTCCATAAATAATTTAATCTACCTTCCGTATCAAACGACTGATAAAGAACATCCAACAATGGTACCTTTACACGGCCTTTACATGCCAGTTGGTTAGACCAAGGGTGATGACACCTCTCACGCCGGCAAAATAGACCGGCACTCCAGATAATACCGCTTCTCGCAGGCCTCGCCCATCGAAAAGGTCTTACGTGGCAGGGCGCCATCAAGGTACACTGTTTTAAAGAGATCCTGTTTTGCCATGGCGGGGAGATAAAAGCCCATGTTGCCCTGTTGGGAACCAAGGTCGGTCACGACACCTGTGCCATGAATGTAGTCTATTTTTGTTTCTTTGTGACTTACGAGGTAGTCATCCAGAAATGATTGCAGGGTTCCCACGGCCAGGTTGAGTTTGGGATTTTCGATCGAGATAAAACCGCTCACCCCTTCGGCCACAAAGGCGATGATGTGTTCGGTCTTCTTGGGGATAAAGTTTTTTAATTCCTTTTCTGCGGTTCCCACACTGGTGAAGACGGTTTTGGTGAGTGAAGAACCCAGTTTTTCAAAATGATTTTTCATTGCCTTTAACAGGGAGTCCGCCTGGACATGAAACAGCACACGGTGAATGGGTTCAAACGTCAGTCCCGCATCGTGAACATTGACAAGCTCTACCAGTGCGTAACGGGCGGGGTGATCCATGATGTCTTGTTTGTTGGCGGTTTTTTTAAGATCTTCCCAGATGGCCTTTGCCGTGGCCAGCGAGTGATTGCCGTCTCCCATGGCATAGAGCAGAATCCCGTTTTCTGTAGAACCATACTTTGACGCCATCATCTCTTTTGAAGAGAGGGCGGTTATTGTGTCTGCAACGGTCTTCACAAGACCGGGTTCGTCAACGCGGTAAGTCTTGATGTGCCCGCCATCAAGCATCAGGTCGAAGTCGTAAATCAGTTCGAGATTTTTATGAAACAGCGGTTCGATGACCGTCCTGCCTGGATCGTCAATCAGGACCATGATGTGCGGGAGTTCAATGGGTGCGTTTTTTCTTATTTTAATGCGCGGGGGAAGGCGGTCCAGGACGGTTCCCTCTGTGGCCCTGATCAGTGTTTGAGAACCCTTGTTGTAATCGTATTTTTCGAGATCAAGGGCCACGATCAGACCTTTGCGACTCGGGGTATGGGGTGTTTGACGATCCACAAGAATAAACCCCGGCTTTTGAGGTATGAGGATGTTCTGATCAAGGTATTTTTTCATGTGTTGGTTAATGGAGCCAATCAGTTCATCGCGATTATGGGTTTTTGATTCAAGATAAACCTCTGGAAAAATCAGATTGAGTGTGGAGGGGTTGTTGCCCACAATGCTTTTTGCTTTTTCCCAGTATTCGGGTTGCGAGGTAAACTGGTCACAGGCGACCACGGACCATTTTGTGAGGTCCACGCCTTTTTTGGGGAGCAATACCGTTGGGGCTTTAAGGCCGATTGTATCGAAACGCATCTGGGTTTTC
Organism: Deltaproteobacteria bacterium; assembly: GCA_015228875.1. Lineage (GTDB taxonomy): Bacteria > UBA10199 > UBA10199 > UBA10199 > JADGCS01 > JADGCS01. The sequence goes on from JADGCS010000002.1 coordinate 22,412, forward strand.
CTTTCTTTGTATAAAAGCTTTTGCACAATTTAGACCGATTTAATCCCATAGGCAAAAGGTCTCAAGAAATATTTAACCTTAATCGCAATGGCACTGTGATCGGCAACAGGAGATACGGGTATCTCCTGTTGCCGGTAGTGTTTCAAGAGCCATTGAGGCTCAACCAGAGGCTTTTCCAGGCGGGGTGCGGGTCATTTGGGCCTGCTGGAAAATCAAAGGGGTTGTCTTCTCTTTTGAGTATTGAGAACGACCGACCGGCCTTGCTGATACTGTGTTTTAAGACGGGTTTGATGCCTTGCCAGTTGGAGCAATGAAAAAAAATATGGGCGTTGTTTGAGAGAGACTTTAACATGTTGTAGTACAGATGAAAAAAAGCGGTGGTGTTTTTGTCGGTCATTTTTACGGGGGGCTGCTTGATGACAACGCAGTCAAATTTGACCGGAGAGGTTGTTAAATGACCGCGTATCCGGTCTGTGATTTCACTGAGTGAAACATCATCAAAGGTGACCGTTAATACCTGTCCGATGTTTTTTTGGGTTGTGTCGCTGATCACAGCCTCCTCTTTTGCCCCTATGAGCAGAATATTGAGTGCGACCTTGTCCTGTATCATTGTATTCAACCACCCCCTGATCTGCCTTAAGGGGCAGGCAAAAAGGTCTCGGTTGTTTTTTGTATCGTAAGTGTAACAGAGATTGTTTTCCCTGATCTGCAACAGATCCTCACAAAGCCCGCCGGCTACAATTTGGTCTGAGAGCACAAGGTTTCTTTTAAGGCGTTTGTCAAAATAGTTTTTTAAGAGGACGGCATCGGCACTCAAGTTTTTGACAAGAATCTCTGATAACGGCCCTATTAAAAGATCAGCCGCCTCGTTGTATGTCTTGATGACAAAAACATTGTTGTATTTTTCTACCACGACTCCCTGTACCAGATCATGTCCATGGTGAATGAGCCTGAATGCCGAAAGGTCCCCGACGTGAGGCCCCCTTTTTTTAAAGGCATCGCCCAGTTTTTTTGTGATCAATGCCTCGATGGATTTATTTTCGTTGGATAAAAAATACAGCCGTTGTTCGGGGTGGCAGTACAGCCCAAGCCCAAGAAAATCCTTTGAGAGATGAAAGAGCCGGACGATACAGGAATTTTTTAACTCTGCAGCTACAGCCGGAAACTGGCTGATATCGAGGACAGGACGAGAGAGGTCCCATACGATGGACTTGGGAATAGGGGCCAGGATGTTTTTTGGGTTCAGGGTCAAAAGACGCGGGATTATTTGATCTCAATGTTTACACTGAGGATCTTGTCGCCGGCCGCGATTTTTTCGACAACGTCCATGCCGAGAGTTGTTTTACCAAAGACAGAATACTGGTTATCGAGATGAGGGGTCTCTGCCAAGGTGATGTAAAACTGGGAACCGCTGGAGCGGCGCTCCGGATTGACCTGATCACCGGTTCTTGCCCAGGCGAGTGCGCCCTTGATGTGTTTAAGGCCGTTTGTGGTCTCTCCCTTGACCGTGTATCCCGGACCGCCAGAGCCGTTGCCATCGGGGTCGCCGCCTTGAATAACAAAGCCGGGCACAACGCGGTGAAAGGTGAGTCCATTATAAAAACCACCCTGTGCGAGCTGCACAAAGTTTGTGACAGACAGGGGGGCCGCTTCGGTGTTGAGTTCGAGGACGATATCGCCTTTTTCTGTCTTGAGGGTTGCCGTATATTTTCCGGTTTGAAATTTCATGGGTTCTTTGGGTTCTGTTGGGGTAAATGTGGGCACTGTGCCTCCGTAAGTTAAGGTTGGGATAAGCATGATAGCCAGTAAAATTGTGATAAATCTATGTCTAGGAATTTCAAAGTTGACAGAGCGCGGGTGCGTTCCTCGCATAACGGAGGAACTCAATCGCGTCATAGTCAAGTTAGTAACTTGTTTCATGGGTGGCTCGTCGTGGGCAAAAGTGTAAGGGGTCAAAGAGTCTTTAACCCTTTTAAAGCCCGCAACAAGATTACAAATCATCCGCAAAAAAGTCTGCACCGCCGCCGCCGCTGAGACCGCCGCTGGTAAACATGTTGCTGATATCTGTGGGTGCAACACGGATGGGGGGATCAAGCTCTGCGTACTGCGTCTCTTTTGGGTTTCTAAATTCTGTCACAGGTTTGTCTTTTAGAAATTCTTGCATGTAATATAAAAAAATCGGGGCGGCCGCTTTGCCACCGGTCTCCCCGCCACCAACCTTGGTTGTGGCCTGATCATAACCTGTCCAGACTCCGGCCACATGATCGGGGGTATAACCCACAAACCAGCAGTCTGTGAGATCGTTGGTGGTCCCTGTTTTGCCGGCGACGGGGCGTCCAAGGGCATGGACACGGTAACCTGTCCCCCCCGAAACAATGGCCTGCATGATCTCGACCATGGTCCCGATGGTCTTGGGACTCATGATGTAACCCTCTGGCAGGTGCTTGCCGTAAAGGATAATCTCTTCGAAGGGTGTGAGCATGAGATGATCTTTTTTGACCCAGCTCTGCGCCTCTGTCCATAGATCTGCCCTTAAGTTTTCTGTGTTGGCATCGGTCTCCGAAACAAGGGACAAGGCTGCGTGTGTGCCGGCTTCGATTTGTTGTTTAAAGTCGGTTATTTTTTTGGGCTGGTTGATCTCGAGCGTTGTTCCAAAGCGGTCGGTCATTCTCTTGACAAAGATAAGATCGGGCAAGACCCCCCCTGTGGGAAAGATACCAAAGGCGCGGGCAACCTCCATGACTTTCATGTCGTTGGCCCCCAGCGCCATAGAGTAGACCTTGGCGATGTCTGTTGAAAATCCCAGTTTTCTGCAGAGGGCTGTCACGTATTCGACCCCGATATCCAGGATGATGCGCACCGAGACGACATTTCGGGATGCAATCAGCGCGGATCTGAGTGACATGGGGCCCCTGTAGCCGCCGCCATAATTTTTTGGTTCCCAGTAACGCCCGGGACCATCTGGAATACGAATTGGTTCGTCCTGAATGACGGTTTCGGGCTTGTAGCCTTTGTCGACGGCGCCGGTGTAAAGGAGGGCCTTAAAGACAGAGCCTGTCTGCCTTACAGCCTGTGTGGCCCTGTTAAATTCGCTTTCGAGAAAGTCCTTGCCGCCAATGATGGCCCTGACGTAGCCGGTGTTGGCATCGTAGGAGAAGAGGGCGCCTTCGGCCAGCGGGGTTTGTTCGAGAGAAAAATAGGTTTTATTTTCTTCGTAATTTTTTTTGTCTTTTGGTTCGAGGCCTGCAACGTCAACAACCTTGACCTCAATGACATCTCCCACCTCAAATGTTTTATCGGGGCTTGTGATGTACAGGACCCCGTCGTATCCTGATGCGTCGTTGTTTCTTTTTCTTGCCCATCCGTAATTTTTTGGGATGATGATCCCTGTGATCCCGCCAACACTCACGGTGACTGTCTTTGTTTTTTTGTCTATTTCTGTGACAATCCCCTGATAGAGTTTGTCCTTTTTAAGGTTGAGTTTTGTTGTCTTGACCCTCTCTTTGGTGAGATCGGGGATGATGGTTCCTGGAGGTAGAGATTCAAAAAACATTTCCCGTCGAACCGTGTAATTAAAGTTATCAAACTCGGAAACAGGCAGTTTTTTTATGGGCCCTGCGTAGCCATGCCGTTTATGCAGTTCTGTCAGTCCCTTCCAGATGGCGTCGTGAGCCGCTTTCTGGGCATTGAGATCAAGTGTTGTGTAAATTTTAAGACCGTGTGTGTAGGGGGCATCTTCACCGTATTTTTCGATAATTCTGCGGCGGATTTCTTCGACAAACCAGGGGGCATAACGCATGTTGTATTGTTTGTCTGTGGGGGCCTGAAAAATTTCGAGTGACGCTCTTTTGGCCTCGGTCTTTTGTTTTTCGGAGATATAACCCTCTTCAAACATGCGATCGATGACGTATTCTTGTCTTTGTTTTGACCTTTCGAAATTAAGGATGGGGTTAAACTTTGACGGCGCCTTTGCAAGCCCTGCAATCATGGCGGCCTCGGCGATGTTGAGTTCTTTGGCAGATTTATGAAAATAGTTTTGCGCTGCGGCCTCTATGCCGTAGGCCCTGTTGCCAAAAAAAATCTGGTTGAGATAGAGATAGAGGATTTCTTGTTTGGAAAAATTGTCTTCGAGTCTTTGGGCAAGGATGGCCTCTTTTATCTTGCGTTCCCACGATTTTTCGCTGGTGAGCAGAAAACTTTTAACCACCTGCTGCGTGATAGTGGACCCTCCCTGCACAATCTGACCTGCCCTTAAATTTTCGAGCATGGCGCGAAAAATCCCCATGACATCAATGCCAGAGTGTTCAAAAAAAGCGGAGTCTTCACTGGCAATGATGGCCTCTTCCACAGTTTTTGGGATCTCCTGGGGAGATAGAACAATGCGTCTCTCAATCCAGAATTCGCCTACTTTTGTGCCGTCATCCGAGAAAACCTCGCTGATCACAGGGGGATGGTAGTCTCTGAGAGAGTCAAGGAGGGGGAGGTCCTTGGAGAATTGGGCATAAAGGTAAACAGAAAACCCTGCAACTGACAAAACAATCATCATGCACAGGTAAAAACAGAATTTAAAAAACAGGTAGACGCGTTTCATGAAGTCCCTTAAAATTATGGACAAGGATGTGTTGATTTATGCACACCTCTTCGATTATTGTATTGTGCGTATAGGTCCGGTAAACATGAAAGTCAAAATGCATTTAAAGCATGCTGGCAAATATGCAGCAAAAGGCAATTCGTTGGCATTACTTGTCATTATTGTTCTTTTTTGCCTTGGGTGTCGCCAGGGGGTGCCCGACCGTGATCTCAATTCCGACACTGCAAATCCCTCACCTGTCATGACAGGCGAACTCCCCATTGATTCCCCGTATATTCAAGTGAGTGGAGAGATTTCTAAAGTAAATAAATGAAAGACCAAATACTATCCCTTTTAAGGGCAGATCCCAAACACCAGTTTAATGCGCGGCAGATTGCGCGTCGTCTTGACTTGACGTCGGGTGATCACAAAGAACTCCGGGCAGCGCTTAAGGAGCTTGCCAGAGAGGGCAAGATCATCATCCACCCTGTTAATCTTTACAGTTTTCGTGATGTCAAAAAGATACTCAAGGGGACTCTCTCTATTCACGCCGCAGGCTACGGTTTTTTTATACCAGACAGTGCAAAGAAGATAGACGTCTTTATCCCGGCTCGTTACATCAATTACGCCATGAATGGTGATGTCGTTCTTGTCGAATCCACAGTCAACAGAAACGACGGCCGTTATGAAGGGCGTGTGATTCAAATCCTGCACAGGGCGAACAGCACATTTGTCGGCAAACTTTTTAAGAGCGGTGGTCAGTACGTGGTCAGGCCCATCGATGCCACAGGTTTGATCGAGGCTTATATCCCTCAAAAAAATCTCCTTAAGGCTGTCGAGGGCGATATCGTCCTCGTTCGCATTATACAGTACCCCGGGCACGGGATTATTTCTCTGGGAGAGATCGAAAAAGTCTTTGGTAAGGAATCAAACGACAAAGACATCACCGATGCCATTTTGCAGAAACACGGGATCAAAAAGGGGTTTGAAAAAAAGGTGCATGACGAAATTGCAAACATCCCCGACGATGTTCTGCTTTCGCCCGGGGACAACCGGGTCGATTTGAGGGGGTTGCCCATCATCACCATCGATGGTGTTACGGCACGGGATTTTGACGATGCTGTCTGTGTGATTAAAAAGGCCAATGCCTATGTACTTTATGTCTGCATTGCCGATGTCTCTGAGTACGTTGCTGCGGGTGGTGCGCTTGATCAAGAGGCTTATCAACGGGGGACGTCTACTTATCTTACAGACGAGTGTATTCCCATGCTGCCCGAAAGGCTCAGCAATCATCTGTGTTCCCTCAATCCCTTTAAGCCGCGTTACACGGTGACGGCCGAGATTCATTACAACGGCAGTTTTGAATTTACCAAGGCCCTCTTTTATCGTTCGCTCATTCAGAGTCGCAGAAGGGCCACATATCAAGAGGTCCAGGCCTATTTTGATGGGACGGGCGACCCTCGATTTGATCGCGATGTCAAAAAATCACTCGACAACATGAGGGTGCTTGCTACGAGTCTGATCAAGCAGGCTGCCGGTCGGGGGGCCCTTGACTTTGAACTTTCTGAGTCAGAGGTGATCTACGATCCGCAGGGCAAAATCACAGCCATCCAGAGGGTTCAGCGGCTTTTTTCACACCGCCTCATAGAGGTCTTTATGATCGCGGCCAATCAGGCGGTTGCCCAACTGTTTACGGTTAAAAGACTCCCGCTCTTGTACAGGGTTCATGACAAGCCTGACGGTTTCAAGCTGGCCAACTTTGTCGCACTGCTCGAATCCATGGGATTAAAACGGGTGAAAGGCACTCGCGATGCTGACCTCTTTAAATTAATTACAGATCACCCCATGGAGTCTTATTTAAAAATTGTTTTTCTGCGTTCACTTAAACAGGCGCGGTACAGCCCTGAGAACAGGGGGCATTATGGTCTGGCTTTGAGTGATTATGCCCATTTTACATCGCCCATCAGACGTTACCCCGATCTTGTGGTACACAGACAGCTTAAATCCATACTCAACACCGCAAAAAATGGGATGTTGGTCTTAAAACCATCTGATTTTAAATCAGAGGGTGGAAATAAAAGGACATCCACCCAGTATCATTTTTCTGGTTTGCAAAAAATTGGAGAGAGGTCATCGCTGCGAGAGAGGGAAAGCTGTGATGCAGAGAGCGAGGTCTTAAAAATAAGAAAAGCCAGATTCATCAAAGATTTTATTCACGAAAAGTTTTTTGGACTCATCACAAAGATCACCAAGTATGGTTTGCATATCGAACTGGAACCCCATTTTGTAGAAGGTGTTTTAAAAATCGGTGACCTTGATGACGATTATTATTTTTTTGACGAGCGGCGTATTTTGCTTACCGGTCGTCGTTCACGCAGGCGCCTCAAGATTGGTGATCGTCTCTGGGTGGGTGTCGCGGGTGTTGATATCATCAAGGGTGAGGTATTTTTAGAGCCTGTGATTGCCAAAAAGAAACTTTCAGAGGCACAATCGTTGATAAAGTCCAAGCGGGGCGGGCGTCGGCGGCGTTAGAGTAAAACCTCCAAACAAACAAAGACCAAAAAAACCATCGAAACATACCCGTTAAGTGTAAAAAAGGCTGTGTTGACCTTTGAGAGATCGTGCGGTTTGATGAGGCTGTGTTCGTAAACGAGAAGACCTGCCATGATGACAATTCCCAAAAAATAAAAAAAAGACAGGCCCTGTAACACACCACTAAAAATGAGAAATATGATCGAGAATATATGGTAGTCTACTGAAACTAAAAGGGCTCCTTTTATACCCTGTTTTACAACAAAACTATTGATGTTGTGTTTTTTATCGTGTTCATAGTCCAGTGTCGAATATATGACATCAAAGCCAGCCACCCAAGCAAAAACGGCAGTGCCAAGCAAGAAGGGGTAAGGGGCGAGGGTGCCAATCGATGCAATCCAGGCAGCGATGGGGGCAATGCCCAAGGCTAGACCCAGAAAGATTTGCGTGTAAGCTGTCCACCTTTTGGTGAGGGAATAGCCCAAAATAATAATTAATGCTAAAGGTGATAAGATAAAAGTTAACATGTTAAAATAAAATGATATTGCTATAAATAAAATTGAATTAATTATACAAAAAATCACCGCAAACCTTACTGACAATTGACCGCTGGGGAGTTCGCGGTCCTTTGTGCGTGGATTAAGCCTGTCAAACCGCACGTCGACAATCCTGTTAAATGACATAGCGGCATTGCGGGCCGTAACCATGGCAAGGCAAATCATAAATAGAAACAAGAGGGGTGGGATGCCCTTAAAGGCTACAAGACAACTCGACACGGCAAAAGGCAATGCAAAGATTGAATGCTGAACCTTAATCATCTTGAGGGTCAGAATCATCTTGTTAAAAAACGAGGTGTTCAAATGAATGATCTTATCCATTGGGTTACCCCTTTTTATCCGCACTGACGACGGAACTAATTGACATTAAAAAGTCTTTATGAATCATGTCGATAAAATTATATTGACAAAGTAATTCTTTAAACTGGCTGGTTGACAAAAACCCCTGAATGGAATCCTTGAGGTATCGGTAGGCCACATCATGACCAGAAATCAACTTGCCGACAAACGGGACAATGTGTTTTGCATAGGTCTGATGAAATAAAACCCCCCCATTGTTTGATGGCCTAAAAAAATCCAGGACAATAAACTGTCCCCTTGGCTTTAAGACGCGATGAACCTCCGTCATGCCTTGTTCCAAATCTTGCAGGTTCCTCATGCCAAATGCGCAGGTAATCAAATCGATAGAATTATCATTAAATGGCAAGTCTAAACAATCACACAAAATGGGTTTAATCTTACCTGCTTTAAAATAATTTTCAATTTTGTGATGTCCGGCCTCTAGCATTTTTTTTGAAAAATCTGCGGCATTCACTGTCGCATTGGGAAATTGTTTTATGATTTCTAAACTGAGATCGAATGTCCCGGCGCAGAGATCAAGGGCGTCAAAGGGTTCATCCGGCAGTTTTTTTATCATTGCAACTGTTTTTTTGCGCCAGATTTTGTCGGTGTTGAGGCTGAGAATGTGGTTAAGGCGGTCATAGGTGGGGCTGATCTCGTCAAAGATGCGTTTGACTGCCCCTGATGCCTGCGTATCATTTTGCTGTGTCCCTGCGGCTTTGGTGGTGTTGTCTGGTTTGGTGTTCATCAGGTCCGTTTATGTCAATCTGCCGTGGGGTTCAAGAATCAATGTTACAAAGAATGATCATCACAATCCTTGAATAATGTGGCCCAAATATATATGGCACCCAGAAGAAAAAAACTTAATAGCGAGGATACTATATGAACGAAACAGTCATCGTTTCTGCAAAACGAACACCTATCGGATCTTTTAACGGTACTCTGGCTGCTGTGTCGGCCCCCAAACTCGGTGCTGTGGCCATTAAGAGCGCGCTTGAGACCATTGCCTTAAACCCCGAACACGTTGAAGAAGTCATTATGGGTAATGTGGTGATGGCGGGAGAGGGACAGTCCCCAACGCGTCAGGCGCTCCTTGCGGCGGGTCTTGGTGAAAAAACTGCGGCGCTCACCATTGGCAAGGTCTGCGGGTCGGGGTTAAAAGCGGTCATGCTTGCCGATCAGGTGATCCGCTGCGGTGATGCCTCGGTCATAGTTGCCGGCGGGATGGAAAACATGTCACAGATACCTTACGTGCTCGAAAATGCCAGAAACGGCTATCGACTGGGCGATGGAAAACTTGTGGACCTGATGATTAAAGACGGTTTGTGGGACCCCTATAACAACTGTCACATGGGAAACATCGCCGAAAAATGCGCGGCGAAGTACAAAATTTCACGTGAAGCGCAGGATCAATACGCCGTCGAATCCTACACACGCGCGCTTTCTGCCATCAGGGACGGCAAGTTTAAAAACGAGATCGCCTGCGTGGCCATCCCGCAAAAGAAGGGTGATCCCGTCATTGTCGACACAGACGAAGAACCCGCCCGCGGCAAACCGGACAAACTGCCAGGGCTTAAACCAGCGTTTGATAAAAATGGGACCGTCACTGCCGGTAATGCGTCAAGCATCAATGACGGGGCGGCCGCTGTGGTCCTGATGTCAAGGGAAAGGGCAGAACAACTTAAAATAAAACCGCTTGTTAAAATTGTGGCTCAGGCCCAAGTGAGTCAGGCCCCCGACTGGTTTACCACGGCACCTGCAGCGGCGATGCAAAAGGTCCTCGACAAGGCCGGTTTAAAACCTAAAGACATTGATCTATGGGAGGTCAACGAGGCTTTCGCGGTTGTCTCGCTTTACAACAACAATAAACTCGGCATCCCCGCAGACAAGGTCAACGTCAATGGCGGTGCTGTGGCGTTGGGACATCCCATTGGGGCATCGGGGGCGCGTATTCTGGTGACGCTTATCCATGAGATGCTTAAACGCTCAGAGGCAAAAAGGGGCATGGCATCCCTCTGCATAGGCGGCGGAGAGGCTGTGGCGCTGATAATCGAAAAATGTTAATTTAAAAAGGCTCCTGTTTCTTGGCAAACTTTATCTTGGCTGATGGCTAAGGGCTAAGGGCTGGATGCTGGGGGAAAAAAATGACCTACGAAAATATAAATCTCGCGATCAATGAAGGCATTGCAACAGTCACCATCAACAGACCAAAGGTACTCAACGCGCTTAACGCCGCTGTGATCAGGGAGCTCTCACAGGCCTTTGATTCTGTAAAAAACAACACACGAGAAATCAAGGCCGTGATGATCACGGGTTCTGGCGACAAGGCGTTTGTTGCGGGCGCCGATATCGCGGCCATGAAGGCCATGACGGCACTCGATGCCGAGGCCTTTGTCAAAGACGGGCACGACTGCATGAAGAAGATCGAAAACTGTCCCGTGCCTGTGATTGCCGCTGTTAACGGGTTTGCTCTGGGCGGGGGGCTCGAACTTGCCCTGTCCTGCGATTTTATCTATGCGAGCAGGGCGGCAAAGTTGGGGCTGCCCGAGGTAAACCTTGGCCTCTTTCCCGGATTTGGCGGGACACAGAGGCTGGCAAGACTTTTAGGACGCAACCGTGCCAAGGAGTTTATTTTTAGCGCAGATATGGTCACGGCGGACGAGGCTTGCGCCTTGGGTATTGTCAACAGGGTCTTTGAGCCTGATCAGCTCATCAGCGAGACAGTCAAGCAATTACAAAAGATCACGAGCAAAGGGCCCATTGCGGTCAGGCTTGCAAAAAAAGTAATCAACGAAGGTACCGATCTCTCGCTGGCATCGGGACTTGCCTTCGAAGAGGCCCAGTTTCCCATTATCTTTGCGACGGACGACCGCATGGAGGGTGTGACGGCGTTTTTAGAAAAACGAAGGCCCAACTTTACCGGAAAATAAATAACCCATCATCTTCAGAGGGCATTCGCCAGACCGATCAAACTTTGTCTTTTGAAGGCCGTCTCTTGATGACGATGTATGCACTTTAATCTTTCAGACGAACACAAAATGATTCAGGACATGGCGCGCAAGTTTGCGCGTGAGGAACTTGCCCCAAAGGCCGCCGAGCTTGATGAAAAATCCGAGTTCCCTTCCATGCACATGCCCAAGATGTTTGAACTTGGTTTTATGAGCATGACCGTAGACACCAAATACGGCGGGGCGGGGATGGACACCTTGAGTTATGTTTTAGCCCTCGAGCAAATCTCTGCGGGTTGTGCCTCTACCGCAGTCACCATGTCTGTCAATAATTCGCTCTACTGCGGCCCGATTCAAAAATACGGGACCGAAGAACAGAAACAGGAATTTTTAGTGCCGTGCGCTACGGGTAAAAAACTGGGCGCTTACTGCCTTTCTGAACCGGGGACCGGCTCTGATGCCGCCAATCAAAAGGCCACCGCCCTTCTTGATGGGAACGACTACATCTTAAACGGCACAAAGAATTTTATCACCAATGCCCCCAACGCCGATAGTTTTATTGTCTTTGCCATGACCGACAAAGAAAAAAAGACAAAAGGGATTACGGCCTTTATTTTACAAAAAGAGGATGCCGGTTTTTCAATAGGAAAAAAAGAGGTTAAGTTGGGCATCAGGGCATCATCCACCAGTGCGGTTGTGATGGAAGACTGTCGGATCCCAAAATCCCGCGTCCTGGGAGAGGTGGGCAAGGGTTTTAACATTGCGATGAACACGCTTGATTACGGGCGCATTGGTATTGCCACACAGGCCCTTGGTATTTCAAACGCGGCCTTTGACTACGCACTCAAATACGCCGGAGAGCGCGAGGCCTTTGGACAGAGTATTAATAATTTTCAGGCGATTCAGTGGATGCTGGCCGACATGTCCACACGCATCGAGGCATCAAGACTCTTAATTTACAGGGCGGCATGGATGGTCGATCAAAAAATGCCCTGCAGCCTGCAGGCGGCACAGGCAAAGTTGTACGCGAGCGAGACCTCCAATTTTGTGACCAACAAGGCCGTGCAGATCCACGGTGGTTATGGTTACTGCCGCGAGTATCCTGTGGAACGCCTGCTGAGAGATGCCCGCATTACCGAGATCTACGAGGGGACATCAGAGATTCAGCGGCTTGTCATTGCACGCAATCTTATCAAGGCCAACGAATATTATTTTTTATAGCAAGTTACCAACTTGACTTTGACGCGATTGAGTTTTTCTATTATGCGCAGGGCGCACCCGCGCTCACTCAACTCAATCCTTGTGCATCAAAAATATGACCATCAACAAACAAAAGTGGGAAAAAGAAATCCTCGACCCCTTCATAAAAAAAACTCCTGAGAGGCAGAACGAGTTTACGACTGTTTCAAACCGGCCGATCAACAGGGTTTATACCGCAGACGATCTGGCAGGATTTTCAGCGGAGGCAGACCTTGGTCTCCCCGGCGATTTTCCCTTTACCCGCGGTGTTTATCCCACCATGCACCGCGGTCGCTTGTGGACCATGAGGCAGTTTGCGGGTTTTGGAACGGCTCGCGATACCAATGCGCGTTTTAAGTACCTCCTAAAGAACGGACAAACGGGGCTCTCGACCGCGTTTCATTTTCCAACGCTCATGGGCTACGACTCGGACGATCCGCGAAGTCGCGGCGAGGTCGGTGTCTGCGGTGTCGCCATCGACAGCCTTAAGGACATGGAGCAGCTCTTTGACGGGATTCCACTCGAGGACGTTACTGTTTCAATGACTATCAACGGCCCTGCGGCGATTCTTCTTGCCTATTTTGTAGCCACGGCCGAGAAGCAGGGGTGCAACTTGAACAAAGTGGGTGGAACCACACAAAATGACATTCTCAAAGAGTACATTGCGCAGAATTCGTATATCATTCCACCGGAACCGGGCATTAAACTGGTCGTGGATACCATCGAGTACTGCGCAAAACACCTGCCCAAATGGAACCCTGTCTCAATCTCCGGCTACCATATTCGCGAAGCGGGGAGCACCGCTGTTCAGGAACTTGCTTTTACAATCTACGATGGTCTCGAATACGTCAAATATTCTGTTGCAAGGGGACTCTCTGTCGACTCATTTGCGCCGAGGCTCTCTTTCTTTTTTAACGCCCATCAGGATTTTTTTGAAGAGCTTGCAAAATACAGGGCAGCGCGCCGTATCTGGGCACGCGAGATGCGGCGGCGCTTCAATCCGCAAAATCCAAACTCCATGCGCTGCCGCTTTCATGTGCAGACTGCGGGCTGCAGCCTGACGGCACAACAACCCGAAAACAACATCATCCGCACCACGCTGCAGGCGCTTTCGGCGGTACTTGGGGGTTGTCAGAGTCTGCACACAAACTCGATGGATGAAACACTCGCGTTACCGTCCGAAAAGGCTGTGCAGATAGCGCTGCGTACGCAACAGGTCATTGCCCACGAGGCGGGTGTGGTCAACACCATTGATCCTGTGGCCGGTTCTTATTTTTTGGAGTCGCTGACAAATAAAATGGAAGAAGAGGCCATGGCGATCATAAAAAAACTTGATGACATGGGTGGTATGGTGGCAGCCATCAAGAACGGCTATCCCATGATGGCTATTGCAGAGGCGAGCCGTGTGTATCAAAGACAGGTCGAGACAAAAGAAAAGATTATCATTGGTGTCAATGACTACATCGCGAAGGACGAGACCCCGCTCGAAATTTTAAAAATCTCGCACGAGGTCGAACAAAATCAGGTGAGAGACCTGCAAAGGCTGCGTCGGGAGAGGGATCAGACAGGGGTCAGGGAGGCCCTGGACGCCCTGACCACAGTGATCAAAGGGCAGGGCAATGTGATGCCGCCCCTTGTGGCCTGTGCGCATACCTATGCCACCATCGGTGAAATAGCAGCAGTCCTGCGCAAGGAGTACGGGGAGTACAGGGACCCTGGTATTTTTTAAACAAGTTACTAACTTGACTTTGACGCGGTTGAGTTTCCACGTCATGCGAGGAATGCACCCGCGCTCTGTCAACATTGAAATTCATAATCCGCATAAAGCGGAGTGCATTGCGATCAAACATGAAGAGTTTCATGTTTGGCGCTATGCGCCAGATCCTACGCGGGCCGGCACCTTGTAAAATATTGATGCAAAAACGCGTCGAAAAAACCTACTTAGGTTCTAGATATCGAGGTACCATCATGCAAAAAAAAACACGCATCCTTATCGGCAAACCGGGACTAGACGGCCATGATCGCGGGGCAAAGATTATCGCACGGGCCCTGCGCGATGCCGGATTTGAGGTGATTTATTCGGGGCTGCACCAGACCCCCGAGATGATCGTCAACACGGCCATACAGGAAGACGTCGACGCGATTGGTCTCTCCATTTTATCGGGGGCGCACAATTATCTCTTTCCAGAGATCATCAAACTCCTCAAAGCAAAAAAGGCCTCCGATATAACAGTCTTTGGCGGCGGGATTATCCCGGAGGACGAAATACCAATGCTTAAAAAAATAGGGGTAAAGGCAATCTTTGCCCCGGGCGCTGATACACGCGATATTGTGGAGTGGGTCAAGAAAAATATAAACTCAGATGCTTCAACCGAGTCGCGTTAAGCGACAGGAGATACGGGATTTAATTGGACTCGGAGAGTCAAAGTTGCGCAACGAGCAGGTGAAGCACGGGAAGTCGCGCAGAGTCCAATTAAATCCCGTATCTCCTGTCGCTTTTTTCAAAAGAACACACCCAGTCTAAAGTCATGCTACCCCCTCATTTTGGGTCTTGGTTTGAGGAGTGATTTGAGATCGATGGTTTCTTGGGCCGCGGCTTCTTTTGCTGGCGCGGCGGTCTGTTTTGAAGGGCCCTGCAGTTTCTTAAAGGCGTCTTCTTTGTTTTCGCTTTCTGTCTGTCCTATCGAAAAACCGCTGGTATCGCGGGCAAACTGACTTTTAAATTTTTGTTTGTCTTTTTCTATGCGGATTCTTCTGACTTCTTTTTCTAACAATGTGCGCGGTGACGGGTGCATTTTGACCATGCTGTCAATACCCATTTTGACAGCCATGTCCATCATGAAGTGACCATCTTTATTGATATAGTGCGTGTGTTTTTTAAGCGAGTTGATGTAGGCCCAAAAGGTTTTGCTGCTTATGTTTGAGGCCACGCCGATAGACCGGTCGTAAAGGTACTGCAGTTCTTTATCGGTCCAGGGGCCCTCCTGTATTCTCAGGGCGTCAAAGAACTCGTCTGAAGGTCCGGTGTAACGGTACATCCGGAGTGCAAGAAATTGGTCTTTGTTAAGGACATAACTGCCATCAGGCTGTGCATAGGGTTTAAACGCCGCCTTCCATTCTTCGAGTGTGAAGTTGCGGGTGTCCACAAAGCCGTGCAGGTAGAGGTAGTCTACATCACCCTTAATGTACTTGATGGTCTTGCCGTCTTTTTGTTTTGGAATACGATCCCAGATGTATTCCATTGCGTTGATGGTTTCAGCCATATCTCTATTTTCTCAAAAAGAACGCCAAAATGAAAGGGCTATTTTTTTTGGGGGGAGGGGGCCTACGGGGTTATTTGCCCTTGGGGGCACTTGCAGCGGCAGCGAGTGTGGCATCTCTGGCGCTTGACTGACGATCACCGGCCTTGTCTGCCGATCCTTTCTGGGGGTCCCCTGTCTCGGATGCCTGTGATTTCTCTGTTTCCGGCGGCGTGTCCGCGAAAAAATCGAGTCTTTTACCCACGGCCTCAAGACCCCTGCCATCGCGCTTTTCGGCCCTTTCTTTTGATGACGTAATTTGAAACCCTGTCTGTTTTCTTTCTTTCTCATCGGCCTCTTTAAGGTTATCCAGCACAGAGCCGCTCTTGTTTTTACCCGCCCTGTCGATGATGGATTCCCTTGGAGGGGCAGAGCTCTGACCCTCGGATGAGGGCGCTTCGGAAGAGGGTGGGGGTGAGGATGTTGGGCCGCTTGTTCTCATAGTGTGTTATTGCAGTGTGTTATTGCAGAGGCGCCAGATAAAAGATCTGGCGCCGGTAGTTAAAATATGATGCTGATCGACTTAGAACCAACCGCTGCTGCCCGATGGCCCATAGGCATACGAATCTGCCTTGGCATAGGCCTTTGCCCGTTTACCATCGGCCTCGGTCTCTTCGGCACGCGCAGCACTGACCGCTGCCTGTGCGTGCAGGACGTCGACCTTTTCGATACGCTCTCTCTCAACCTCTAGTTTTTCAAACTCGACCTTGATCTTTTCCATCTCGACCTCTTTTTCCATCTTGGCGATATCAAGATCGGTCTCGGCCTGCACTTTAACGGCCTGCAGGTTCTGATCGGCCTCGTAACAGCGTGATTCACCATCCACAAGGGCTGCAGTAACAGCGGCCTCGGCCTCCAAGGCAGAAGACTTGAGCATGGCCTCGGACTCGATGAGGGAAGCGTTAATTGTGCTTTCGGCAGTCAATTTTGCTGCAGCGACCTCGCCGACGGCATCTTTGCTGACACCATTGCCAATGTTGTGGCAACCCCACCCCGCTCCTGATCTTTCACCGTCAAAATCAATGGGATTGTTATTGGAATCAAGCAGGGGATTTTGCATTTTATAGTTACCGCTATATAACTTGTTTTCCCGCCCCCTTGATGAGATGTAATCATCTATCAAGGTTGCATATTTGCTGTCAGCCTTGTACGCGGCAAAGTCTGGTCTATTGCCCGCGCCTATCTTGATATCGGAAATCATGGCGTTGTCCTTTCGTACCTTGATCACCTGCCGTGTTGCTTGATTGCACATGACTAGGTGATGATGTTTTTTTTACTTTGTTTTCATTATAACCTATCTGCACTCAAAAATCTGCAACTAATCTGTAAGGGTTATCGTCCCTAAAACCATGAGAGTTGTGAGCAGGGCTTTTTTTTTGAATTGATGATTAACAAAATGATACCAATAAGTTGCATGTTTTATCGCGAGGGATAACTAAGAAAAAACTATAATAATTACGCCACCTGTGGTTTTTTGTGGACAGGCACATGTGGGGTGTCTGGGCCTCTGTGCGCAATGTGTCGGTTGTGGTTTCAATGAAAATGCGGATTGAAGAATTGATTGATGGGGTGTAAAAACGCGAGAAATCATGGTGTTTAAAAGTTTATTTTTTTTGATGGCCTTTTTTATTGTGACTTTGGTGAGTTTGAGTTTCGAGGCCTTCGCACAAGTCCTTGACCCACAAAAGCAGCATCATCAAGCCTTTGCGGGTAGTCTCTGGGAGTCCCCGCTGATGGAAGGCGCTGTCATGAGCTTAGCCTATGGGAATGTTAATGGGGACCTCATCCCTGACATCCTCTATTGTACGAGCCACAAAATTGTTGCGGGCTCGTTTGACGCGGGCCTCTATCAACCTTACGCTGCACATAAACTGGGCAGCGATACGGCGTGTCATCGCATCTCCCTTGGTGACTGGGATCACAACGGCGCGCGTGATGTGTTGGTTAACGTATCTTCCGGCGACAGGTTTTTAAGTGCCCTCTACAGGGTAAACGGGGATCACTTTGTACTCACCCAAGAGTTTGACACCTTGGTGATGTCCGTTGGTGAGAACGGGGCAGAAGACCTGCTCTCACAGGCATGGTTCGGACAGGGGCGCTGGGCGGGCATGGCACAAAAACTGGTCTATAAAAATCAAACGTGGGTCACGACTAATGAACAATTGGTTTTAAGCAGGGGATTATCAAACAACCCCCTGTCCCTCATGACACTCACAAGGCAGGACAACAGGTCGGTGTTTATGACACAAGACCATAAAATACTTGTGCAGGACCATCATGCAAAAAAAATCTGGGAGAGCGGTATGACCTATGGCTCTGTGGTCGATTATATCAAGTTAAACACCCCTGACCCCCTGGGCCTCAACAGGGCGAATATTTTCCCCATACCACCCCGCATGGCGAGCACAGGAAATCACCTCTTTGTCATCAAAAACGATGACTACCTCAAATCCATCATTGGCAAACCAAATATTAAAGCAGGTTCACTGGTGAGTCTGGAATGGGTGGAGGGTGTGGGATTTAGAGAGCGCCACACTTCTCCACGATACGAAGGGGCCCTCACAGACCTTAATGTCGTCGACACAAACGGGGATGGTGTTAAAGAAATTCTTGCTGCCTTTTTGGTCCGCAAGATGGGCTATCTCGATGCCTATCAGGGACAGGTGAGTCAGATTGTGATCCTGCCTGTCAACAATCTGCAATAACCTGCTGCTGATCTGTTCCTCATGTTTTTTTTTATATATCCGCATGTTATTGCTCGATTTTACTTTTTTGACATTTGGGTCATTATCCTCTACATGTTTTTTGGTTACCAAAGAAAATAAGGGAGACTTATGAATACAAAAAAAACACTTCTGGTCTTCATTTTGCTTTCTCTTGCAGCTTGCCTTGATACGGGTAGCACAGGCTCAACGGATAGCGTGGGGCAAAAAGGGCATAATGCGTCTGTAGCGACCGCTACATCTGATTCCCCTTACAATGGCACCTATCTCTTTGATACCGAAACATACAAATCAGAACAGCTTAAACACGAGGACTCCATCTTTAAAAAACTAAAACCAGAGGATCTTGAACGGATGATGCAGGTGTTTAAACCATTTAAAATCGAGGTTGCCGGTCAAAATGCCACGGCTGTGTTTTCTCACGACATCATCAAGGGCAGTCTTAAGACCATCAGAAGGACAAACGAGGGGGCCCACCTTTTTATGACACCCCTCGACGAAAATAAAACAGATCAAACAGTCACCCTTATCATCGAAGCAGATCGTCTTGTCCTTGATCCGGGGCGCAAAGAAACAGACAAGATGTTTTTTAAACGGACCAATTAACTCAAAGACGCAATAAAAATGAACAAACAGACAGGTGATGCGGGATTTACATCCCCAAACAAAAGACGCTTGCTCGGGCCCAAGGAGCGCGATTTTGCAAGCCCCGAGGCCCAACTGATGATGCATCACCTGCTCATGCATCCCAAATTTTCAGACCTTAAACTCAATGGTGCCTGGGCATGGCTCGAACAAAGATATATCCCTTATGAACTTGAGGCCTATCTCGGCGGTCATCTTTCAGACCCCGTTGTCATGCCCTTTGACAGCCAGTTTGGGACCATGCCCGATGTCAACAACGCAGGGGAGTGTGTTTCGCTCGACACAGAAATGATCATGGCGGCATGGGATTATTCCGGCATCCTGCACACAGGTGACGCCTTTGTGGCGATGTCACCCTTGATAGAAAATCTGCTTGATAATGACGAGGTCATCACTGGTCTCGAATACCACCGCTTTAATCGTGTGATGACCACACAGATGACAATGAAGGCCTCTTTTGCCCCCATCAACACGCCTGCAGGGATCAAAGAAACCATCGCGACAAAATTTAATACCAGTAAAGGTCGCCCTGTCTATCTGGTCGCTTATGCAGATGGCAGGCCCATTGATCCTTATGTCGTACTCGAAAGACACCCGATGGTCATGGCGGCAACGCAGTCCTTTGCAGGACAGCTTGAATACGATGATACAGCTCTCGTGTATTCATTGCCCCTGACAGGTATGTTTGCCACTGATGCTGCAAAGGTATTAAATAAAAGATGCCGCACAGAGTCCGGCATGTCGATGGTTACAATAGCGGCGATCCTCGAAATCATTGTGCATGCGGGTCGCATGTTTCATTTGAGAAAAGACTCTGTTAAAAGAAAGGTGTTTAGCTTTATAGCGGGTTTTAGTGAAATGGTGTTTCCGGATGCCGATTATTTAACCAAAGGGGGGGGCAGAATCAGAATGTCGGTCCTGCATGACAGGCTCAAGATCACAAAGACCGGGTTCAGGATTCAACCGGGTCTTGTCGAGTTTTTAGACGCACAAGGCAGGGCGGTCACAACAGGCATTATCACATACGCCACACCAAATGAGGCCTCTCTTGGTTTAATGTACATGATTGACGCCAAAGGGGGCGTGGTGGCATCAAAGGTGTACGATGTTGCCGATGAAGCACTCAACATCATAAAAACAAAATCAGTCAAACAATGTGTCGAAGAATTTAAAACAAGTGATTCCGTCAATAAACAACTGGCAAGGCGGCAATTAATGGTGTATCCCGTTGACGACGCCATAATAGACCCTGCAGATTTGCTGTTATTGGTTCTTTACGGAGACAATAAAGAGGCCGCTGCAAGGCTTGGCAGGCTTGCAAGGACAGACTTAGAGGCCTTTGAGGCCCTCGAGGCACTGGTCAAGGCAGGACACATATTGGCAGAGGTTAAGATGATAGAAATGGCAAACGATCCGGATGCCCAAAGTCACGATCTGGCAGAGGTTTATGTGCACGAGTTTATGGCAAACTACATCAACAACGAGACATACAGGCAGATGGCGAGGATGGAACATCTGTAATCTGGCTGCCGCGCAGGGCTACGTAGTTGGTAGCCTTAACTCGTTACATTCATTTAAATTCAATTAAAAACTGGCCAAGTGTTTTGTCTTGTGGTAAGTAATCAGTAAATTGGGGGTGTTCTTTTTTGAAAGATTCATGCCCCTATCTTTAACCCGCAGGGTTTACAGCTATTAGCCGGTGGTTGAGGCCTTAAGGCCGACACCACCGGTACAGAGAATAACGGAGTTTGCACCCCAGATGGGGTGCTAGAAAAAGGTTTATGGCATCCACATATCTCAGCCTGCATTATCACGTTGTCTGTGCAGTTAAAAATCGAATTCCCATGATTGCTTTAGAGTGGCAATCTCGCCTCCACGATTATCTTGGGGGTACCATTCGAGGGTTGGGAGGGATTTCCCAAGGGATTGGCGGTGTGACTGACCACGTACACATTTTGATGGGACTCAAAGCCACACACACTTTGGCAGACATCATGCGTGAGATAAAAAAAGCTTCGTCGTCGTGGGTACATCAAGAAATCAATAGTCAGGACTTTGCATGGCAGGAAGGGTATGCCGCTTTTACTGTCAGTGCTTCAGCTCGTGATGGGGTCTTAAGATACATTGCCAATCAGAAGGAGCACCATCACAAGCAGTCGTCCAAGGAAGAACTCATCGAGCTGTTGACAATGGCAAGGGTGGCCTATGACCCAAAATATTTTGAATAGGTGACTATGAGTCAAAGCCTCAAGACATTCAAAACACTGGTTGTGCGCTTGATAACACCCGCTGAGGTTGCTCTGTGGGAAAGCCTGATGGCTGGGCATCATTATCTTGGGTATCGGGGTTTGGTTGGAAGGCATTTGCGCTATGTAGCAACGTGGGAGAATAAATGGGTTGCTTTATTGGTTTGGGCAGATGCTGCTCTACATTGCAAGGTGCGAGACAGCTGGATTGGATGGCATCCACAAATTCAGTTCAAGCGATTGAAATTTGTTATTAACAATGCTCGTTTTCTGATTTTGCCAGATCAACACATCCGCAATCTGGCCTCAAAAATTTTAAGTTTAAACCTCAAACGTCTTTCTCAAGACTGGTCTTTTGTTTACGGCCATTCCCTTGTTTTGGCGGAAACATTTGTTGATCCCTCGCGTTTTTCAGGAACTTGCTACAGAGCACAGGGCTGGACTCTTTTAGGACACACGCGTGGATTTGGAAAAAAAGCGGGCAAATATTTTCAACACGGCCAGAAAAAACTGGTATTTGTAAAACCTCTCGCAAAACAGTTTGTCCGAATTTTATCTGATCCGCTTTGTCAGGATGAAACCCTTCGCGCTCAACCCTCTATGATGAATTTATCTACCGTTACTGAAAAGCAGGCGGGCAGCCTCATCGATGCCTTTCGGAAAATACCAGATCCACGCAGTCCCTGCAGACGACAACATTCCTTGGTGGCCATCTTGTGTCTCTCTGTTTGTGCTGTGTTAAGTGGCGCCAAGACTTTTTTGGCCATTGGTGATTTTGCCCAAAATGCCTCACAAACAACACTAAAGCGTTTGTGGTGTCGGTACGATCAAAAAACGCAACGCTTTATGGCTCCGTGCGAGGCCACAATCAGACAAACCCTGAACAGACTTGATCCACAACAGGTGGATGATGCCTTGAGTGTGTGGTTGCTTCAGTTTTCAAGAAAAAACAACTTACAAAATACTGTGCTGGCTATTGATGGCAAAACACTGTGTGGCTCGCGGCATCATCAAGATAAGCCGGTACACCTGTTTGCGGCTCTCCTACATCGCGAGGGTGTTGTTTGTGCTCAGCAGCAAGTTGAAGAAAAAACAAACGAGATTAACGCCGTTGTTCCTTTGTTTGCTGGTCTGGATATCACCGGCAGTATTGTTACTGCCGATGCCATGCATGCTCAAAAAAAACAGCGCGCTATCTTGTTGCAGAAAAGCACGCACATTATGTTTTGACAGTAAAAGGCAATCAAGAATTGCTGCTTAATGATATCACGACCTGTTTTTTAGAGCCTGGTCAACCGCATTTTGAAACAAGCAACAAGGGACATGGTCGTCTTGAACAGAGGCAAATCTGGTGTTCGGAGGAACTTAATGGTTTTGTAAATTTTCCTTATGCAGCACAGGTTTTTCGAATTGATCGTGAGTTAACGCAGATCAAATCAAAAAAAACAACCAGAGAGACCTCTTATGGTATCAGCAGCCTCAGTACGAAAAAGGCAGACCCTGCTGAAATTTTATCCCTTGTGAGAGGCCACTGGAGTATAGAAAACAGACTTCATTATGTTCGTGATACAACATTTGACGAAGATCGTAGCTCTATCAGATCGGCAACCGGCCAAAGAGTGATGGCTGGTTTAAGAAATCTGGTCATTGGTTTGATACGATCAAAAACATTAGAAAATAACACAGCCAGAATTTTGAGACGACATGCCATGAAGCCGCATTTATCATTGGCGCTTATGGGTTTATAACATTGCCCCTCGATCTACCTGGCACCCCATCCGGGGTGCAAAATCTACTTTATCTTGTACCGGTGGTGTCGGCCTTCAAAAGCTCAGGCCTCAACCACCGGCTAATTGCTGAAAACCTTCCAGGTTTTGCAAAAAACATCTCGCTAACCTTATAAACTAATCAAAGAAACCCAAGACCACTGCCCCCAGAGTCAGGTCTTTGGGCACGTCAAAGAAATTTGCCTACGAAGCCCTGGGCTGCCGCGCGTTTTGTTTGACAGTGTGATGAGCAGCATGTAAATGGGCCCTCGTTTAGGGATTGGCAGGGTAGCTCAGTGGTAGAGCAGGAGACTCATAAGCTCTTGGTCGAGAGTTCAACTCTCTCCCCTGCCACAGTTTTCCTTTGCGTGATTCAATAATAAGATCTAAGTCCGCGGCTCGCGACCAAGAGGGGCGCACAGCGCTAAACATGTTGTGCTTTGCTTCAAACATGAAAAGTTTCATGTTTGAAGCAATGCGCCTGGGCATGTTCATCGCAGTGCACGATCGGAGAGTTCAACAGGTTGCGCCTGATTTTTTTTGATGCACGTTAAACTTTGTCGCAATTTTTTCAATTGTTGCCTGGCGGTTTTTCGAAGGTTTATTTCCTTTTAAACTCACTTTGACTCTTTGACCCCATCACACTATCACCACACCATGTGCGCAACCCATCTGCATTACACCCTCTGGTCTCTCTGGCTGATCTACTGGTTGTGGCGGTCGTGGGGGAATAAAAAATTTGCCAGACACGAAACGCTGATTGTTAAAACGACGTATCTGGCACCTTTGATTGCGGGGGTTTGTCTGCTCCTGCCGTTTCCTGCCTTTCCTGCGATTTTTACCATCAGGTTTTATGAGACCCCGGTCTTTCTTGTCTGGGCAGGTGTGCTTATGACAGTCGTCGGGCTTTTGTTGAGTGTGTGGGCCAGGCACTGTCTGGCTGGCAACTGGAGCGCCTTTGTCAGCATAAAAGAGGCTCATGTTTTGGTGAGGACCGGACCGTACGCCCTTGTCCGCCATCCCATCTATTCGGGGATATTTTTGGCACTCGTGGGCGGGGTGATCACGTCAGGCGAGATCAAGGGTGTCGTGGCCCTTGTGCTTATATTTTTTTCCTTTGTTTATAAGATCAACAGGGAAGAAGAATTCATGCGGTCCCGTTTTGCCGATCAATACGCTGCGTATCAGCAAACAACAAAAAAACTGATCCCGTTTATGTAGAGTCTGTCGGGAAAGCCCCTGTTTCTCCGGAAGTTTGAAAATTTTGCCGCTTGCAAAATATTTCAAACCCTGAAAAATCATGTCCTTATATTTTGTCACGGGACATGATTTTTCAGGACTCCTGCGAAACAGGGCATTTCCCGACAGACACTCTGTGTTAAGAACAAAGACCCTGCAGCAGAAAATATTTGGGTGATGGCTGATTACTCCTGCAAGATCACCGGGCACTGATCTGTCAGTTTTTGTTTTTCGGGGTCGCTTGAAAAACATAGAGGGTTGTAGAGTTCTGCCGGCAATGTGATCCCCGTGTTGATTGTTGGAAAAGGGATCATGATAAATTTGCCCAGTAAGAATTCTCTTGTGCTGTTGTAGCGTTCTTCATTCATGGAGCTGAAGCGTTTGTCGTGGATCTGCCATGGGCCCTTAAGCCCATCAATAACCACTTTGCCGTCTTTAAGGACATCGGTGATCTGAAAGAGATTGTTTTCTGACAGGATGGTCCCTTTTTCCACGGGTGTGTGCACAGTATCGGGGCTCGTTGTTTTACCGGTATCCTCCGCATGCAGTATTAAAGGTGCGCTAGACAGAAAAACAAATATCAGTAAGAGGAGGGTATGTTTTATCGTAATAAAACTCATGGACTTGCGCATTGTATGGCCTTATAATCAGACAGAGGTGTGAGATCAAGTTACTAACTTGACTTTAACGCGGTTGAGTTTCCCCGTCATGCGAGGAATGCACCCGCGCTCTGTCAACTTTGAAATTCCCCGACACCCAGATAACATATGACAGACCATCAGCGAAAACCAGAAGAACAGGGCGATGTCGTCACCATGACAAAGCCCAAGGTCAAGCAGCCGTCATTTTATACGGTGATCATGCTTAACGATGACTACACCACCATGGATTTTGTCATCCATGTTTTAAAAAAGTTTTTTAACAAGAGCCACGAAGAGGCCAATACCCTCATGCTCGCTGTTCATCATAAGGGCAGGGCGGTGTGCGGCCTGTATCCGTACGATGTGGCTTCAACAAAGATCGTGCAGGTACACGAATACGCGCGCAAGAACGAAGCACCTTTAAAATGTATCATGGAAAAAGCCTGACAAACCGGGTGTATGATTCAGCGTGACGTTAAAGGGTGCCACCATCACATAACCCGCATAAAGCGGAGTGCATTGCGATCAAACATGAAGAGTTTCATGTTTGGCGCTATGCGCCAGACACTACGCGGGCGGACACCATGCAAAAATTGATGCCGAAACGCGTAGAAAAACCTTCCAAGGTTTTATGATCAGTCGTGAATTACAACTTATTCTCAACAATGCCGTGGCCATTGCCGCGTCCAATCAACATGAGTATGTGACGGTGGAGCATATTCTCTTATCCTTATTGAGTGACAAGGACGTTCAAAAAATTCTCAAGGCCTGTGGGGCCGATGTGACAGAGATCAACAATGATGTCACAGGCTTTATTAATTCACTTGAGACCATCAAGTCAGACAGACAAAAAGACATCCAGACGACCATTGGTTTTCAACGGGTGATCCAGAGGGCCATCTTTCATGTGCAAAGTTCCGGCAGACCCGAGGCCCTGCCTTATAATGTGTTGATCGCCATCTTTTCAGAAAAAGAGTCCCACGCTGTGTATTTTTTGGAAAAACAAAACATCACCCGACTTGATGTGGTTGAGTACGTCTCGCACGGACTTTACGGGGAGGACGCAGACGAAGAAATAGACGGTTATTTTAAAGAGGATCAGCCGCGAGCCCTGCTGGAGGAACACAGGACGGAGGCAGACAAGGGCACCAAGACAGAAACAGCACCCGACAAATCAAAGGATCCGCTGTACAAGTTTGCAGTTAATCTTAACGAGAGGGCAAAGGAAGGCAAAATAGACCCCCTCATTGGCAGACGGCAGGAGATCGAGCGCATTGTGCAGATTTTATGCAGGCGCGGCAAAAACAATCCTGTTCTTGTGGGCGATGCGGGTGTTGGCAAAACGGCTATTATCGAGGGACTGGCTCTGGAAATCATCAAAAACAATGTTCCGGAAAAACTTAATGACGTCGTTATTTATTCGTTGGACATGGGTGCCCTGCTTGCCGGGACAAAATTCAGGGGTGATTTCGAAGAACGCCTCAAGGCTGTGATCAAAAAAATCATCAAACAAAAAAATGCGGTTCTTTTTATTGATGAGATTCATACAATCATCGGTGCGGGCTCGACAAGTGGCGGTTCGATGGATGCCTCCAATCTGCTCAAACCCTCGCTGACCAATGGTGATCTTAAATGCATCGGTTCGACAACTTATGAAGACTTTCGCCGTATCTTTGAAAAGGATCACGCCCTGGCCAGACGTTTTCAAAAAATTGATATCATAGAGCCGTCGGTAGATGAGACATTTCACATACTCAAGGGATTGCGTTCACGTTTCGAAGAACATCACGCGGTCAAATACTCCGATACAGCACTTAAAACAGCCGTTGACCTTGCCGCAAAATATATTCACGATAAAAAACTCCCCGATAAAGCGATTGATGTCATTGACGAGGCTGGTGCGGCCAATGGTTTAAAACCGGAGGGCAGGAGAAAAAAAAATCTCATGCCAAAAGATATCGAGAATATTGTTGCAAAGATTGCCAGAGTGCCGGTGAGGTCCGTGACTCATGATGACAAGATCAGTCTCCAGAATCTGGATTCCGAATTAAAACACACGGTCTTTGGACAGGATCACGTGATCAACGATGTGGTGACAGCCATCAAGATGTCGCGTTCGGGTTTGGGTGATCCCAACAAACCCATTGGCAACTTTTTATTTGCCGGGCCTACCGGTGTGGGAAAGACAGAGCTTGCAAAAGAGATTGCGCGGGTTATGGGGATCGAGTTTCTGCGTTACGACATGAGTGAGTACCAGGAAAAACACACTGTCTCAAGGCTCATCGGCGCGCCGCCGGGGTATGTGGGTTTTGATCAGGGCGGGTTACTTACCGATGCTGTGCACAAGACCCCCCACGCGGTCCTGTTGCTTGACGAGATAGAAAAGGCCCATCCCGATCTTTTTAACATCCTGCTGCAGATCATGGATTATGGGACACTCACAGACAATAACGGCAGAAAGACAGATTTTAAAAACACCATTTTAATCATGACCACCAATGCGGGTGCACGGGACATGCAGAAAAACACGATTGGGCTGATACAGACTACAACATCTTTCGATGGGAAAAAAGAGATCGAAAGAATTTTCAGTCCCGAATTTCGAAACCGCCTCAGTGCAATATTGTATTTCAACGCTTTGCCGGAGGGGGTTGTTTTAAATATCGTGGATAAATTTCTGACCCGTATTGAGGCACAGCTTTTGGACAAGAAAGTTGAGATGGAGGTTACGGAGAACGCCAGATTACTGCTCGCACACAACGGGTACGACGACAAAATGGGCGCGAGACCCCTGGAGAGACTGATTCATAACCAGGTTAAAAAGGCCCTTTCGGAGGAAATCCTGTTTGGAAAACTGGAGAAGGGTGGTCATGTTCTGGTGGAAGAAAAAGAGGGCGAGTTGTTTTTTACTTACAATCACGAATCATTCTGAGGACGACTGATCAACGGTATGAAACGCAGGGCTGGCCATGGCCCCAAGTCTCCTGTTGCTGGTGTGCCTCAACTGCAATGCTGGTCGAAGTGTCATTGTCATTTCGCAATAAAATTCTGATCTGGCTGTTTGTCTTGTTTGTGGCAACATCTGCGGCATATCTGCCTGCCATCAACAATGATTTTACCAATTGGGATGACCCCACCTATGTGACCGCTAACCCCCTGATCCAATCACTTTCCTTAAAGAATATGAGGGACTGTTTTACCGGGTTTGTCATGGGAAATTATCACCCGCTCACAACGCTGTCACTTGCCCTGGATTATCGCATTGGGGGATTAAATCCCAGACAGTATCATCTGACAAATCTGATCCTGCACTTGTTAAATACCGGGCTTGTGTTTTTTTTGATTTTTCTGCTGTTTAACAGAAATCTCAACATTGTTGTTGTGGTGTCTTTGCTCTTTGGACTGCACACCATTCATGTTGAGTCCGTTGCGTGGGTGACCGAACGCAAGGACGTCCTTTATGCCTTGTTTTATCTTCTCTCGCTGATCTTTTATGTTCAATATCTTGCGGGGAGGAGGTTTTTGTTTTTCTGTCTTTCCCTTGCGTGTTTTACCCTGTCCCTCTTGTCGAAGGGGCAGGCCGTGACCCTGGCCGCTGTCCTTTTTTTGATTGACTATCATTGGAACGGTTCTTCTCTGTCACGCAGGCGTGTCTGCAAAAAAATCCCGTTTGTTGTTATCGCCATTTTCTTTGGTGTTGTTTCGCTTATGGGAAGCCGCTCAAGCGGGGCAATTTCTGTTACCAATCAAAATAATTTTTTTGAGCAGGTGGCTTTTGCGTGTTTTGGTTTGTGGGGCTATTTTATAAAACTGCTTTTGCCATTAAATTTGTCCGCGTTTTACCCTTACCCTGACAGGGTGAACGGCCACATACCATGGTTGTTCTGGTGCTCTTTATGGGTACTCCCGGCTCTCGCTGCGACCCTTGTCCTGACCCGCAAGAGGGCCCCGCAGATCTTTTTTGGACTTGTTTTCTTTTTGATCAACATTGCCCTGATGCTGCAAATTTTTCCCGTTGGCAATGTGATCATGGCGGATCGTTTTGCCTATATTCCTTCCATTGGTTTTTTTATTGTCGCTGCCTCGGGCCTTGAGACCCTTGCCCTGAGGGGCTTAAGACACAGGTATGTGAGTCGCGTTCTTTTTGTGGCCTATCTGTTGATGCTGGCTGTGTTGACATTTCACAGGTGTGATATCTGGAAGGACAGCCTCACCTTGTGGGATGATACGATCAATAAACACCCCAACTCTTTTTTTGTCTTTAACCTGAGGGGACTGGCCAAGGCTATTGAAAAGGACTTTCGCGGGGCCATTAAGGACTACGATCGTGCCATAGAACTTAATCCTGGGGTTCTCGAAACCTATTACAACAGGGGAAATGCCAGACTAAAAGCGGGTGATGATGCCGGGGCCATCAGCGATTTTGAGACTGTCTTAAAGCTTAAACCCGATTACAGTGATGCCGCTGTCAACATGGCCTATGTCTTGATGCGGCAGCGGAGATACAACGAGGCGATTAAAACATACAACTCCCTCGAAAAAAATACGGGGCTGACCGCCGCCCTTTACCTGAGCAGGGGGCTTGCCAAGATAAATAACGCAGATTTTGACGGGGCCATCGAGGATTATAACAGGGCCCTTACATCAGACCGCCACAATCCGGAGATTTATTTAAATAGATGTTATGCCTTTCTTAAGACTGCAAACTTCGCTGCTGCGGTCAAAGATTGTGATGAGGTTATTAAAACCTCACCGGATTACACAGAGGCCTTTTTTTACAGGGGGAGTGCCCTGTTGGGGAGGCATGAATATGAAAGGGCGGTCTCTGATTACACCCGCGTGATTTTTTTATTGCCGGATTATGAGGGGGTGTACTTTAACAGGGGCATGGCATTGATCAGGCAGGGCAAACACGAGGAAGGCTGCAGAGACCTCGATCTTGCAGACAGACGGGGATTTGCATGGGCAAAAGAGGCCCTGATTGATTATTGCGATCGGTAAATCATCACAACACGTCTCTTCCCATGACTGTTTTTCGGCCGGCTGCTGTGGCGTGCTCCATGGCTTTAAGACATTCGTCCACAACTTTCTGTGTGAGGGCGTCAATACAGCAGGTGCTTGTGTTGAATCCGCTTTGGTCCTTTATTAACTGCTTAACCTTTGACACCACAACCAGTGTGTCTGTTTTAATGGATGCGTAAGAGACCTTGCCCGCGGGTGTTTGCATTGCGGGGGCCGCGCTGATAATTTTATTTCGGACCGGTTGTAACGAAGGTTCGTCTTGTTCCAATGCTGATATAAATTCATTTTTTGAAGGGGAAATGTATTCTTCTGCGCAGGATTCCCTATGGTTTGCAAAACCCAAGTGGGCGTCCCAACAGGCAACCGAGCAGAAGACAAGGCCGGTCCTTTTGTTTCTGCAGGTGCTGACCGAACAGAGTTTGTAGGGGGTGTTAAACCCGATCTCTTTTTTACAACTGCTGCACTTTTTCCAGTAGGTTATTTCTTGGGCCATAGGGTGCGAGATAAAAGTTTAAAAACAGCGAATCAAGCATTAATACAACATTTGTCGATTACACCCTGTATCTTCTGTCGCTGTGTCTACTGATACCGTCGTTTCAAGGTTAATAACTTGTGTAGGCGGACACATTTTGATGCTGCTTCTGACAACACATGACAGTATCGAGTGAGTCTATTCAAACCCTATCATTATGAGAATTTGGGAATAGAGTCCCACAGTTTTCTCAAAAATGAGACTTTTCTCCCCATACTTGTTTTTGTAAATGTGACAGACTTGACCTCCGCTGATAATAAATTTCTATAAAAACAAAACGTTATGAGAGTTTCGTTTTTTTTAAAAAAAAATAAAATTTGGCAGCATACTTGCATACAATAATAAAAAGAGGGCAACAGCAGGGGCTAAAACAAGAGGGCATAATATGAAAAACAATCGACTACAAACAATAGAGGGGATGCATTTAGATACCCGATTGCAGGCCGTAGACGCCGAATTTAAGGACTTTCTTGCCGATATCCTCTACAAGAGGGAATTTGGCCCAGATAAACTCAAAACATTCAGCCCGCTCGATGCGGTGGCAGATTTTGCACAAAAGGGGATCTTGTCCGTAAAAGAGGTCAGTCGTGATGAGATGCTTGGTAACAATAACGCATTTAACAAGTTACTGGCAAACATGCTGGCAGAGTGCAAACCGGGTGCCTTGAGTGATGATGATTTAAATCAAATCACCGGCATCAATGGCAGGGAGATTCATGCCGGCTTGTAAAACGACACGGGAAGGGATATAATACCAAGTTACTAACTTGACTTTGACGCGGTTGAGTTCCTCCATTTTGCGAGAAATGCACCCGCGCTCTGTCGACTTTGAAATTCCTGTACATAAACATAGAGGGGAAATTATGACAACCATAAGAAAAACAAACATAGCAAGTGATGCGCGTATAAAAGATTTAATAGAGTCCGGTAATCCAACGGGGGCCTCAACTGTAAGTAACAGCAAAACCCCAGTTATAGACACCGCCACGGTGAGGGCGGGGCTCTTTCCTATCACCCAGTCCGGAAACAGGACCTACACCAATGCCGCACTTTTTAAAGAGGTTACTTCTGAGCCACGGGCCGCAGATGCTCACCCCGATCAGATCATGACACTCGCGATGGATGCCTTTGCACAGGGCGCCAGGGCGGCACTGCACATCAGCGAGCCTGTCGCAGAATCACCTATAGAGGAACCCGAAATCAGCGCGCACGAGCTGATGGCTGGGCTTGCAGGAGAGGGAGACCGCGCTGTGGGTGTGGGTAGTCTTTTCATGGATATGCTTAAGATGGCAAAGGATTCAGAAATTGCATAAAATCCGTCGATGATTGTATTTTGTGTATGGCTGATGCTTGATATATAGGAATTTCAAAGTTGACAGAGCGCGGGTGCATACCTCGCATAACGAGGAAACTCAACCGCGTCAAAGTCAAGTTGGTAACTTGTCGTCAGCTTTTTTTTTGTCTTTTTTTTTCCCCCAGGAAATAATAGTACCCCCTCGTGGCATACAGGCATTTTAAATCGTCAAAAGCATCACAACAATCGTCAAGACGGAGTCACCATGAGGATCAAGGGCGGCTGGATCTTGTCTACGGGAAAAATCCTGTTTATGAGGCCTTAAGGGCGGGGAGGCGCAGGGTAAAACAGGTGTTGGTTTTGGAGAATGACCCACAAATGGACGGGACGCCATTGGTAAAGCTTGCCCGCGAAAAGGGTGTTGCGTGTCAGCAGAGGCGATTTAAAGAGTTGACCGATCTCACTATGGGGGCTGCTCATCAGGGCGTAGTGGCCTATGTGGAAAAATTTCCTCCATACACACTTGATGAGGTCTTAGGTAGAGAGGCTCCCAAACAACTGGTCCTGGCACTGGACTGCATTCAGGATCCGCAGAACTTTGGCACCCTCTGTCGCTCGGCCCTGTGTTTTGGGGTGACCGAAATTATTTTGCCCAAGGATCGTTCGGTCTCGGTAACAAGTGCGGTCTGCAAGGCAAGTGCCGGTGCGGTTGAACATCTTAAAATTATCTACGTGACAAATCTTTCAAGGACACTCGATGAGTTCAAGGAGAGAGGTTTCTGGGTCTATGGCGCAAGCCTTGATAAAACAGCGCTCGATTTAAACAAGGTGGAGCCCGCACATAAATCGGTCATCGTCCTTGGCAGTGAAGGCTCCGGGCTACGGAGGCTTGTAGCAGAAAAATGCGATCACTTGGTTAAAATTGAAATGACAACCACTTTTGATTCACTTAATGTGGCACAGGCCGGAACAGTGCTGCTCTATAAGTTTGCAAGGATGCTCTAAAGCATTAAGGACATAAAATGTTCGATCAACTATCCGATAAAATAGGCGGCGTTTTTAAGAACCTGCGTAACATTGGTGTCATCAAGGAGTCACATCTTCAGGATGCCATCAGAGAGGTGCGCTTGGCCCTGCTCGAGGCCGACGTGCATGTGTTGGTGGTCAAGTCCTTTCTTAACAGGGTTAAAGAAAAGGCCCTTGGGGAAAAAGTGATTGGTTCAAACACGGCGCAGCAGCAGTTTTACAAGATCGTCCAAACCGAGCTTATCGAAACTTTGGGAGGCGCAGGGCAGACGCTCAAGCTCGAAGGCAAACCGCCCCACATCATTCTTTTGGCAGGGCTTCAGGGCTCAGGAAAAACAACAACCGCGGCTAAACTTGCCCTGCATTTAAGAAAAAAAGGAGGGCGCCCCTTTCTGGTCCCCGCCGATGTCAACAGGGCTGCGGCCGTTGATCAATTAAAAACCCTCGCAAAACAGATCGACTGCCCTGTTCACGATACAGACATCAAGCAGGATCCAGTCAAAATCGTCAAAAAGGCTGTTAAAGAAGCAGAAGATCGCTTTTGCGATATTGTCATTGTGGACACAGCGGGGCGTCTTCATGTGGATGATGAGATGATGGATCAGGTCAAGCGGATGAAAAAAAAGCTCGATGATCCTTTTATTCTCTTTGTGGCAGACGCGATGACAGGGCAGGAGGCCGTAAATGTTGCAAAGAGTTTTCATGAGGCACTTAACATCAACGGTGTGATCTTAACCAAGATGGACGGCGATGCCAAAGGGGGAGCAGCGCTGTCGATTCAGTCGGTTGCACAGTGCCCTATTTACTTTGCGGGGATGGGAGAAAAAATAAATGAGCTTGAGCCTTTTATACCCGAACGCCTTGTCTCGCGCCTGTTAGACAGGGGAGACCTCATGACCCTCATCGAAAAAGCCGAAGAGGTCATTGATATTGAAAGCGCCGAAGAGATGGTGGGTAAATTAAAGACAAATGGGTTTGACTTGGAAGACTTTAGAAAACAACTCAAACAAATGAAAAAGCTTGGCTCGATGAGCTCGCTGATGAAATTTATCCCCGGCGCAAAAAAACTCACCAAAGATATCGACATGGACAAGGCGGAGGGTGAACTCAAGAAAAAAGAGGCCATCATCAATTCGATGACCGTCCTCGAACGCCGCAAACCCAAGATCCTCAACGGTTCGCGAAGGAGTCGGATTGCTCTCGGGAGCGGGACGAGTGTTGCCGATATCAATCGCTTCATGAAAGAGTTTGATCAAATGAAAAAGATGATGAAAAAATTATCGAGCGGTGGTTTTGGGATGGGGCTCGATATGATGAAGGGAAAGTTGGGGTTGTAGGTAAAAACCATCACCATTGTTTCCCGCCGCAGTTTTAAATTGTGCGCAGGGTCTTCTGCTGTTTTTTTGCTTCTTTTTTCTTTCTTTGTGAATAAGTGCTCATTTTGTGGATAAGCTCCTAATCAACCGGCCTTCTTTTGACAAGGGCTACCATCTAGCCCTTTCTCAAACTCATTTGGCGGCATATAGCCAATCGACGAGTGCAATCGTTTGTCATTGTAGACATCTTCGATAAAAACAAAAATGTTTTCCACAACGTCTTCAAAATCCTCATATTCCGACAAATAAGACCGCATGACGGAGGTCGGGACACTCAGATCAATGACGCTACGAGGACAAAGAGCGTTGGTGATATGATGTTGCTCAAGATGTACGCTGTTCTTTGTGCTGGAAAATTCCTTGTCGCCCACCAGCCCTGCTACGTGTACACCTGCAGCATGCAGGCGCTCCAAACACGGTACAACGTGTTGCGTATCATTCTTTGGCGACCCTTCAACAATATCCCAGTCCACGATGAGCCCGTGCGCTGATTCTCCCACCAGCATTTGTAATCCAAACTCTGTTTCACTTCCAGCCTTGCCACGATGATAAACCTGTGTATGAGATTCATAGAGAGATTCTTGAGATGGATTTACATAAAAGCAGTGTTCCCTAAAAATAAAATTGCTCTGTCATGGTGTTTTGCCCAACCACATTTTTGAAATCGCGGACCTGACTTGTGGTTTAATATTTTTTACACCTTTGAGCCTTAAACGCAGGGTTTTTATCTGTACCAGATTTTTTTTAAGAAGCGCCCCGCAAAAATCAAAATCTTTTGGTCTGCCAGCTATGGCCTTGGAAATCCAGAGATCATGGGGTTCTAAACAAAGCGCGGTGACCCCGTTGGTGGCTGGGGTTAAAAAAGGAACGAGACGTTTTTGCCACCCGCCGGGCAAAACAGCCGTTTGAGTGGTGACGCCTTGTGCGTAGTAGCCAAAGGATTCTTGAAACATCGAAAGCTCACCGATCGAACCATCAATAAGGTCAGCGAGTGCGCCTTCCTTATCGTTCAGGGCGGCGATGTTGGCCTCGATGGACCTTTGAGCCTCCGGCAAATCAAAATCTATCGACGCGTGGATGGCCTGACTTCCGATGACCAGCACTTTATTAACACCTAAAATAGCACCAGCCGCCCGTATTGTATGTTCAAACTCGTGACGTTTCATAGATCATTATTTTCTTTTTTAAAGTTTTTTAAAATCTTTACTCTGTCTTTGGCCTTGATGAGCCCTGCGAAAGGGGTGACCTGTCTCATTTCGCGCGCCATCATCCCCGGGTCTAGAATCTTTGCGGCCAATTCTTCGGCGGGAAGATTAAGCCATGTCTGCCAGCGATCAAAGAGTTTGATAGCGTCCTGATGTTGTTGTTTGAGTTTGGATAAATTCCGCCTTGCCTTTGTGACAACTTGGTCTGCCGTTTGACCCAGCATTTTTGCGATTTCACGGTGATAAGCAAGACTGCGCCTGTCTTCCCGTGTCATGACAGGGGCAAATATCACGAAGAGTTCAAGTCCAAGAGACAGGACAAGTCTTTGTACGGTTGAAAGCGTGGGAGATTTAAGCCCCGCCTCATATTGAGCAATGGCAGGCTGAGATGTCCCCGCTATTCTTGCCAGCTCCTGCTGACTCAAACCCGTTTGGGTCCGCAAGTGACGGATGATGTTCATTTTTAAATTATATCTGATCGGATATACTGATGTCAACAGGTTGGCAAAGGGGGAGGCGTCAGGGGAGAGGGGGCAGGGGGGGCTATTGACAAATTATGCTAATGGGTGACCCCCAATCTAAAGCAAGTCCCAAGTCAAGACTTGACCCAACTAACAAAAAACATATACCCGATCAGGTATACTTGATTAGATATTATAATTAAATAACTCTCATCGGGTATAACAAATTGACAAATAATCCCTTTCGGGTATAATATTTATTAATGACAATTGCGGAATTCGTAAAAAAAAGAAGGCGGGAGGAAGGGCTTAATCAACGCAAACTTGCCGAGTTGAGTGGTGTCGGCTTGCGCTTTGTGCGCGAACTGGAACAGGGCAAAACAACACTGCAAACACACAAGGTCAATGCCGTTTTAAAGTTGTTTGGAAAAAAGCTGGGTCCCGTAAATCTTTTTGAAGAAGAAGGTGACCAATGAAAAAAGCAAAGGTTTTTTTTGTCAACAAACTCGCCGGCCATCTCACAAAAACCGAACAGGGGTTTTCTTTTGTGTACGACCCAACATATCTTCAACAAGCTCATGCCCTTCCCATCAGCTTAAGTCTGCCACTGCAAACACAGCCCTTTACAAGCAAAGATCTGCATCCCTTTTTTGCAAATTTGATCCCAGAGGGATGGCTGTTTGATTTAAATGCGCAGGCATTAAAAATCGACATGGAAGATGAATTTGAAATGCTGCTATCCACGGGTAAAGATTGCATCGGTGCCGTCACCGTTATACCAAACGACGAGGTGATATGACCCAACATATTTGTCTGGCCTGCGAACAATCCCTCGAAATTGCTGCGCCTTCCCCCTACCACAGGCACTGTCTAAAAAAAATTTTTGGCACAACAAAAACCCTGTCTCTCAAATTTTCCACTGAAGAAATCTATTATCAGGCGCAAAAAATGGTTGGGCAAATGTCCATTTCAGGTGTTCAGGAAAAACTCTCTGTTTATCCAAACAAAAAAGACGGCTCAATCGATGTGGCGGCTGTCGGTGGATCCCATATCCTGAAACCTTCGCCTTCCCGTTTTCCTCATCTGGCAGAAAATGAAAATTTTTTCATGAATTTGGCCACAGCGCTGTCCATCGAAACCCCCGCGCACGGCCTGTTTGCACTTTCGGACGGGCCCCTGTCCTATGTCGTCAAACGCTTTGACAGAGATGATGTGGGCGGAAAAATCCCTGTGGAGGACTTTGTACAGCTATTGGGAGGACGTGATAAATACGCAGGATCAATAGAACAGATTGGCAGGTTTTTGATGCGGCATTCGTCCATCCCCTTTATTGACACACAAAAACTTTTTGTGAGAACTCTTTTCAATTTTGTAATCGGAAACGGCGATGCGCATATGAAAAATTTTTCTATGATTCTCCTGCCAGACCAAGGTTACAGGCTTGCACCCGCCTATGATATCGTGAGTTCCCGTCTGGTGATACCAAACGAAAAAGACGATCTGGCTTTAAGTCTTAACGGCAAAAGAAACAACATCACGACAAATGACTTTTTAAAACTGGCAGAGTATTTGGAAATTGAAAAAAAACGGTATGAACAGATTATGGGAACATTGAGAGATTTAAAAAATATTTTTGAAGAAAAAATTTTTCACAGCCCTCTGCCGCCACAGATGAAAGAGCAGGCAAAAAGAATTTTTTTAAAAAGATTTCATGTTCTTTTGGCCAAAGCAGAATAAACATTTTAATCTTCTCAATAAAGTGATCATCAGCCCCCCACAAACGCTTGCATGACCGCGCCCGTTACAATAATTTAGTGGGCACTTGCATGACCGCGCACATTACAATAAAAGATCATCGCCTTTAACCGCCACCTCCACGCCCTGATCACAGACGGGGTAATCAACTCTGCCGATCCGCGCACAATCACTTTTCAACACTGCCCTCACTACTATTTCAACCAAATGACAGAATTGTTTAGGTGGGCCAAACTGATTGCCAGAACCTTTGGCGAGATGCCGACAATCTGCCCACAATGCGGCGAGGAGATGAATCTGTAACCCCTCACTAATCTGATTTGCTAATCCTCCACAACAGGCAGCGTAAATCCCGCATCGGTAATCACATCGAGGTAACCATCGCCATCATTATCTGCGGCGGTTTTTAATTCGTGTGTCAGATTTTGGGAGGGGTTGTTTTGATCGATGATGGAATTGTTATCAGAATCGTAATCAAACGAGAATGGATCTGTCTGCGATGCCGTGTAGTTGCAGGAATTGGTTGGGGCGTATCTGATGTTGGAAGATTGCTCTGTAAACACACCTGTCACGGATTGTGCGATACTTTGGTGTTGTACAAGATCAAGCAGCACATGATTGTTGTTGCCGGGGGCTGCCCAATTGCAGATAAACCCCGAGATGCGTCCATCAAATTCGGTGGTATCCGAGTGGGGGCCATACCCGTAAAAGGCGTCGCCTGTGAGGGTCTCATCGGAGTTGATGTGCAGATTAAAGACACGCGAGTGGCTGTCCTGATGGCCCGCCTGCCACGCGTAGGCGTAGTTGCCCGACAGATTTTCGGGATTAAAGTTGGCAAGAAAGCGCGAATAATTATCGGTCCAGTCTTGCGTGGGATCAAGCAGGCGATTGGCGGTGAAGGGGGATTCGTCCCTTTCGTCAAGGCCGCCGCAATAAATCGCCCAGGCGGCATCAAAGGCAAGGGCTGTTGCAGATGTCTTGTGATACAGGGTGGAACCAGCAACTGATGACAGGGCATGGCCTTCGAGACATTTGTAGCTGAGAGGCCAATCATACTGGTAGGTGAATTTACCGCGGTAGGGTGCGTCGTTGGTGTCTGCATCACCCGTCTCGGCAAGGGGCATGTGTTCGAGACCCACAGTCACACGCATGGCGTTGATTTGATCGTTGTCAACGGGGGTAAATGTGAATTCGAGGGTGTATGTGTAAACATCATTGCCTGTGTCAGGGTCTGTGCTCTGTGAAAGGGTTGCATTTGAGAAACTTGAAGAGACCGCTGTCATGTCGGCGGTTAAATTAATGGTCTCGCCGGCTGCAGGCAAATCAACCCCCGTGACATTGGCAATGCAGATCATGCTGGCCAGGGCCTTGAGGATAACATCTGCCTTGTCAGACACACCGGCAATACGTTCATTTTGCTGGGCTGCAGAGCAGGCCTCGCCTGTGTCGGCCTCATTTTTTGTCCAGAGGCCCACATCGCCGGATGGCAGTTGCCCGCTGTTGGGAAGGTTGCTATCGGGGTGATTGCTGTAATTGACGACCGGCCCATAACAGTCGGCGTTTTGGGATGGTCTGAGGAGCGGTTCGGGATCAAAGACACAATCCGAGGGTTCGGTGCCTGTTAGTATGTTGTTGATGGCGGTGGTTGTCTCCGAAAAAGAACTCAAGGCCAAAGGACCAGATGAGGGCAGTAGATTGACGGAGGCTGTGGCTGACTGGAAGCTCAGGGGCGATGTGATGGCAAAGCTTGTTGGATAGACATTTGTGATGGTCGTTGGGGGATTACCCACACGGGTGCCGGCCTCGCCGCAATGAATCATCAACAGGAGGACAAGGAGCAGGGGGGGTAATACCGATTTAAGATTGAGTTTCATTTTGTCCCCTTTTTTTCAAGCGCCCTTGTCACAGGAAAAAACTGAAAATTTAATTGAAAGACCTCATCGTATTGAATGTTTTTTTGATTGATCATCGTGAGGATTTCATCCTGCAGGTGTTGCATTTTTTTGGCGATGACCTTTTCAAGTTCTGCCGGTATCGGGATTGTTAACGCGCTGAAGTTGCGGTTTTGCTGTTTGAGATGCGCCAGATATCTTCTGGCCTTGTTGAGTACGGCCTCATGAAAACCAAAGGCCTCCATCGCCTCGACATGGCTGCCCGTATCGACCACAGCATCTGACTGACAGAGTTTTTGCTGCTCGTCCCTCTTTAACAGGCCGAGTTCGAGCAGGGTGTTGATGGCCTCTCTTGCCATCGCAGGTGTGATACGGGGCAGACACTTTGCAGCAATCCATTTTGGGTCTTCTTTAAAATCCTTGAGCAGGACCATCTCTCGGATACAGGCGTAGTAGTCATTTGAGAGGTACTTGTTTTGATGTTTTTTAAGCTCCGAAAAAACCAGCTTTGGTTTGAGTGAGATGATGCTGTTGTAGAGGGTGTTTTTTTTGTCGGGGTCGCTGGTATTTGAAAATTCAACCAGGTACTCTAAATATTTTTTTTCACGGTCCTTAAAATTAAGGTACGCGCATAATTTTTCGATACTGGTTTTTGAGAGTTTGCGTTCGCCATCGATGATCATTTTGACAAAACTTGGCGAACCAAAGCCAATCTCTTTGGCAAGATTTCTCATTGTCATTTCGGGGCGCAGGGATTTTAATGCCTCAACAAGATCCCTTAAATAAGACCGAAAGTCGCTGTAAAGAAAGATGTTGATCTTTGGTTTTGAGGGTTTTCTGCCCATAGAAGTACAAGTATTTTTTATTGATGGTTTTATTATAACAACCTGTGTACATTAATGTCAATTTAATACTATGTAATAACTAAAAATTTTATTAGCTATTATTAATTATTAGGATTATTGAGCATTAATATTGTGTACATTTCAACCCTCAAAGAGGACTCGAGTTTTTTGAGGGGGCTTTAAACACAACCCGCCGTTTTCATTGCAATGTGTCGTGACCAAAGCTTTTGCATGGTGTATAATAATAGATATCGATTTGTTTTTTAATAATTTATTACAACATCCCTTAAGGGGAGAATCATGAAGCTTGCACATCGCATAATGGTTCTTTTCATCTATCTACTCGTTGCTCAGGGGATTTATTTAGGCGCGCAAAAAATGGTACTGCAACACGTTGGTATTTCAAATATCAACCTGATGCTCCCCTATGAAGACCGTATTCCGTTTCTGCCTTTTATGGTAATCATTTACTTGAGTGTTTATCTTTTACCTGTTGGTATTATATTATCAATTTACAGAAAGGGAAGAATTTTTAAAATCATGATTGTCTTTACGCTTGCCCTTTTCATTCACACCTTGTTTTTTATTATCATGCCTGTTGAGTACTCCCTGAGACCTGTGGTTAACATCCCGTCGGAAATCCTGCATCAACTCATGCTGTTTGTTTATTCTGTCGATGCCCCGATCAACACATTTCCCTCGCTGCATGTTTCCGTTGCCTTTATCAGTTATTACATTATAAGACGTTACAGGCCACAATGGTCGAGGGGCGTCTTGATGCTTGCCATAGCCATCGCGCTGTCAACAGTCCTGGTGAAACAGCACTACATACTCGATGTTGTGTCGGGGTTTTTGATTGCTCATTTGTTAAATGCGTTTATCCTGCAGAAAGACCTCAAAAAAATTCTTCATGTGTAGGCATTTCAAAGTCGACAGAGCGCGGGTGCAGTCCTCGCATGACGAAGGGACTCAATCGCGTCAAAGTCAAATTAGTCACTTGTTTCTTGAAAAAAGACATTCCATCGCGTGTCACAAAATCTTGTTTGCCAAATAGAGACGGATTATTTATGACCTCCGGCAACCCGGAGGTTTAAGTTGGCACAGTTGATAGACGGCAAACTTGTCTCTCAAAAAATAAAAACAGAGCTCAAAATCAAGGTGGATGAGTTTATTAAGCAAACCGGTATTCAGCCCGGGCTTGCGACCGTCCTGGTTGGTGACAACGAGGCCAGTCGCATCTACGTCAAAAACAAAATTAAGGGGACAGAAGACAGCGGGATGAGGTCCATTCATCGCCAATGCCCACAGGGCATTACAGAGGCGGAACTTCTCACGCTGATCAACACACTCAATGGTGACCCATCGGTTCATGGTATCCTTGTTCAGTTGCCGCTCCCCGCGCATATCTCATCGGATAAAATCATCCGCGCCATTAACCCATCCAAGGACGTCGATGGTTTTCACCCTTATAATATCGGGTTGTTGATGACAGGGCATGCTGCCTTAAAACCCTGCACGCCGCTGGGGATCATGGAACTCTTAAAACATTACTCCATTACCGCAAGTGGCAGGGATTGTGTGGTGATCGGAAGGTCCAACATCGTCGGTAAGCCCCAGGCCATCATGATGACACACGAAAACGCGACAGTCACGGTGTGTCACTCCA
The DNA here is from genome assembly GCA_015228875.1 of Deltaproteobacteria bacterium. Classification (GTDB taxonomy): domain Bacteria; phylum UBA10199; class UBA10199; order UBA10199; family JADGCS01; genus JADGCS01. The sequence continues at coordinate 64,230 of JADGCS010000002.1, forward strand.
AGACACAAAACCTCCCCGAAAAAGTAAGATCGGCCGACATAGTCATTGCTGCTATGGGCAGGGCAAAATTTGTCAAGGGAGACTGGATCAAGCGGGGGGCTGTTGTGATCGATGTCGGGATGAATCGCGATGAAAACGGTAAACTCTGCGGTGATGTTGATTTTGATGAGGCACAAAAGAGGGCCGCGTACATCACACCCGTTCCCGGTGGCGTGGGTCCCATGACCATTGCCATGCTTCTGGTTAATACTTTAAAAGCGGCCGCAGAATTGGGTAAAGTACTTCCCACGTGATTTAAGGCCTGTTTTGCAGGGTTATCTCTTGAGATAACTTTTCAAACGGCTTTCAATCATGTTGATTTATGACTGATTTAAATACACCTTTGTATCAGGAACATGTAGCGCTTAAAGGCAGGATGGTCTCGTTTGGCGGTTGGGCGATGCCCGTGCAGTACTCAGCGGGACTCATGACCGAACACGAATGTGTGCGCACACGTGTGGGTCTGTTCGATGTGAGTCACATGGGAGAATTTCTCATCTCTGGCAATCAGGCGCGTCCCTTTCTTAACAGGGTCACCACAAATAATGTTGATCTTTTAGTCCCTCAAAAATGCCAATACACGATGCTGTGCTATCCCAATGGAACGGTTGTGGACGATCTGATTTTAAGCCAGCTCGCAGAAAACAAATACATCGCCGTGGTCAATGCCTCAAACGTCAAAAAAGATTTTGACTGGCTTGTCTCTAACAACAAAGAGGGCGCTGATTTAACAAATATCAGCGACCAAAAATCCCTGATCGCCATACAAGGACCGCGGAGTCAGGAACTTCTCAATCAGAGTTTGGGTCATGATTTTTCGGGGGTGGGTTATTACCACCTGACAGAAATCAAATTTAAGGGGATTCCCCTGACTGTTTTTCGTACAGGATATACGGGAGAAGACGGTTTTGAGGTCATGTCAGACAATCAGCATGCCTCTGCGATCTGGAGGCTGCTACTCGAAAACGGTGCCCGCTATCAGGTCCTTCCCATAGGGCTCGGTGCCAGAGACACTTTAAGACTCGAGGCTGCATATTCTCTCTATGGTCACGAGATATCTGATGCCATCAATCCCATCGAGGCAAAACTGGGGTGGGCAGTCAAGTTTGAAAAGGGCCCCTTTACAGGCAGCGACGTTTTATTAAAGGAAAAGAAAGACGCAACGCGAAAGGTCATGGGCTTCGAAGTCATTGAACCCGGCATCGCAAGAGAAGGGTACACTGTGCATAATGAGAGCGAACAGGTGGGTTTTGTGACAAGCGGGACACATTCACCGACCTTAAAAAAAGCAATAGGCCTTGCTCTATTAAAAACAGCAGAGGCAAATATTGACAACGTACTGTTTGTTGATATTCGTGGCAAGAAAAAGAAAATACGTTTGATAAAAACCCCTTTCTATAAAAGGGAAAAGCCGGTATAAAAAAACAAAAACAAGACAAAAGGAGAACCTGTGATTCACCAACCAGAAAATCTAAAATACACCAGAGAACATGAATGGCTGAGCATGGATGGCCTGACCGCCTATGTTGGATTGACAAGCTACGCCGCCGAACAACTCGGCGATATTGTCCATATTGATCTTCCACAACCACAAGATGAGTTTGCAAAGGAAGAATCATTCGGCACCGTAGAATCAGTCAAATCGGTTTCTGATGCCTACATGCCCGTCACGGCAAAGATTCTTCTTATCAATGACAAACTCGCCGAAAACCCGGGTATGATCAACGAGGACCCCTACGGGGACGGGTGGATTATCCAGATTGAGATCAAGGACCCGGCAGAGGTCGAGAACTTGATGTCATTCGAACAATACCAGACCTATCTCTCCGAAGAACATTGATTTTAGTTTCTCGGGACAAGGCCTTTTTCTCTTACCCTCCTGGTTTTGTTTGTGACGATTATCCAAGAAAGGGACTGCTATGCGCTATATTCCCCATACACCGCAGGATATCAAAGACATGTTAAAGACGATCGGTCTTGATTCTGTTGATGACCTGTTTAAATCAATTCCTTCGGAGTTGAAACTTAAGGCAGATCTCAAGGTGCCGCCTCCTCTGGCCGAGGTAGAACTCAAACAGCTCATGGCCGAAATGGCAGAACGCAACATCAATCTTACTGAGGGAATCAACTTCATTGGGGCAGGCGCGTATTACCATTATGTGCCCTCCGTGATCGCTGCCCTGATTCAAAGGGGCGAATTTTTAACTGCCTATACCCCTTATCAACCCGAGGTCTCTCAGGGGACACTGCAGAGTATCTTTGAGTTTCAAACCATGATGAGTGAGTTAACCGGCATGGAGGTTGCCAATGCCAGTCATTATGATCTGTCTACGGCGTGTGCAGAGGCGCTGATGATGGCTCAAAGGATCAACAGCAAAAAAAAGGCACTGGTGGCAAGGTCTCTGCACCCGCAATACAGAGAAGTCATCAAAACCTACTTTCAAAATCAGAACCTCAATATCATCGAGATCCCCTTTGCAAAAAATGGGGCGATTGATCTTGATTTTATTTATGACAATCTTGACGACGATGTGAGCGCTGTCATGGTGCAGTCCCCCAATTTTTTTGGGGTTGTTGAGGACATGATCGCTGTCGGAAAAAAGGTTAAAGAAAAACCAGCCCTCTTTATCAATGTGACAGCCGAGAGTCTTGCGTATTCTGTCTTAACCTCTCCCGGAGAAGCGGGAGCAGACATCGCTGTGGGAGAGGGCATGAGCCTCGGTCTTGGACCCAATTACGGTGGTCCCTACCTGGGCATCTTTGCAACGCAGCAAAAGTACATCCGCAGTATGCCGGGGAGGCTTGTCGGACAAACCACAGATAAAAACGGGGAGAGGGGCTATGTTCTCACTTTTGCAACAAGAGAACAGCACATCAGACGTGAAAAGGCCACATCCAACATCTGTACCAATCAGAGCCTCTGCGCACTGATGTGTTCAATCTACCTCTCACTCATGGGGCCAGAGGGGCTTAAAAAACTGGCGCTGCTCAACATGCACCGTTTAAGGCGGTTGGAAGAATTAATTAAAATCAAAAACAGCGCGGCGCTGACTTTCAATGCACCCAAGTTTAACGAGACAGTGATTGAGCTGACAGTCCCTGCCAAAGAGGCTGTGATCCATCTGTTAAAGGACAGAATTTTTTCGGGCGTGGATCTTGCCACATATTACCCTGAGCTTGACAAGCATTTACTCGTCTGTACAACCGAGATGGTTTCGGGGCTTGATGTCGAGGTTTTTGTAGAGAAACTGGCAAGGTATTTATAGGTTCATCACAATAAGGCGGCCATTATGAGCGAAAACACAGTTTATCAAAAATCAAAAAAGGGGCGCATGGGTTATTCTTTCGACACCTACGAGGTTGATCACATGACCTCAACAGATTTTCTTCCCGAAAATCTTGTGCGCAAAACAGAGGCAAGGCTGCCCGAACTTTCAGAGTTTGATGTCGTCAGGCATTACACACGGCTCTCCAAAAAAAATTATTCCATCGACACACATTTTTACCCGCTTGGTTCCTGCACGATGAAATACAATCCCAGGATTAACGAGGAAACAGCGGCTCAAAAGGGGTTTTCTCAAACCCACCCCATGCAGTATCAGTACACAGTGCAGGGAAACCTCTGTCTCATTTACGAACTGGGAGAGGCGCTCAAACAGATCACCGGTATGGATGGTGTTTCGCTGCAACCCTGTGCCGGTGCCCATGGTGAATTGACAGGACTTCTTATGATCCGGGCCTGCCTGACAGACAGGGGTAACCCCAGAAAAAAAATAATCACACCCGATTCGGCGCATGGAACAAATCCGGCATCTGCCGCGATGTGCGGTTATGGCATTGTCTCTATTAAAACAGGAGAGGACGGGTTTATTGACCCCGCAGAGGTTCAAAGAGTCATGAATGAAGATTGCGCCGGTATCATGATTACAAATCCTTCAACACTTGGCATCTTCGAAAAAAATATTAAAAAAATAGCAGACATTGTGCACGCAAAGGGCGGACTTGTTTACATGGATGGGGCCAATTTAAACGCCGTGGTTGGTCAGATCAGCATGGCTGATCTTGGTGTCGATTGCCTTCACATCAACCTGCATAAAACATTTTCAACCCCGCACGGTGGCGGTGGTCCCGGGGCAGGGCCGGTTGTTGTCAATAATGTTCTTGAGCCTTATCTACCTGTCCCCGTGATCAGCAAGGACAAATACGGCCGGTATTTTGCCGATTATAACCGTGAAAAAACAATTGGCAGGATGAGGGTTTTTCTGGGAAACTTTGCCATCCTTGTCAGGGCCTATACCTACATCAGGGAACTCGGGCTTGATGGGATTAAAAAGGTCTCAAAGATGGCTGTTCTCAATGCCAACTACATCAGGGCACGATTAAAGGATCACTATCAGCTTAAGTACGATTCGCCTAGTCTGCACGAAGTCGTGTTCTCAGATGCCACCTTAAAAGGCACCAATGTAAAAACCATCGATGTTGCCAAAAGGATCATCGACTATGGTTTTCACCCGCCCACTGTTTATTTTCCCATCATTGTGCCGGGGGCTATCATGATAGAACCCACCGAGACCGAATCCAAAGAAACCATCGATGATTTCTGTGATGCGATGATAAAAATCGCCGCAGAAATTAAAAACAATCCCGAAAAAATAATTCGTGCCCCCGAAACAACCTGTATCAGCCGCCTCGACGAAGTCAAGGCGGTGAAGGAGCCTGTGCTGAGGGAGCGGTTTTAACGGGTGGCGAAGTATCTGATCGTGAATTCAAAAGAATGATTACAGGACTCTATTCTCTCATTTCTACGTGTTTGAAAACTGCCTCGCGGAGAGGGAATAAAAATTCAGACAGATCTCGATTCTCTGGGTTGAGGAGGGGCTGACCCAGGTTAAGATTGCCAGCCCTGTATCTTGTGAGATACTCCCTGATTTGCTTGGCGAGGGCCTTGTTTGGATAATAAATCCTCATCATGAGATCAAAGACACACATTGTTGTCATACCTGTCAAGGCTTCTCTGTTAAGGACGCTCTGGCCCTGTATGGTTGTCAAAAGAACATCGCAAATTGCTGCGGGCGTTGTTGATGGGTCATTGGGTTGTCCTGGGTGAGCGTTTGTGTAGATGAAATCACTCACGGGTACCTTACCCAAAATGGCAACAAGCGACGCGTACAACTGCCAGCTTTTTCTATTAATGATTTGAGGGAGGTGATGACTTGTTACCCATTCTTTAAGAACTGGGCCTCCTGCCTGAATGATGGATCTTAAATTTTGCGAACTGATGTTTACATTTCCCCAGTCTCCGTGTCCCCTGCAGATGGCTTCACAGAGCAGCTCAGGTCTTGCTTGTAATAGTTTCCATGACCGTTGCAGCACAGGAAACTTTTCTGTAATGGCCAACAACGGGGCGACATGGGTCAAATCAAAAGTTGCCGCATGCTTTGCAATCAGAAGTCTGATGAGGGGGATGACCCTGCCATCAGTCTGTCCTTGATCTACGAGTCTGTCGATCATTTCACGTTGCGCTGTTGAAGGCGCTGTTATTGCAGCGTCTGCAGGCACCATATGCTGCGCGGCCTCCTCAAAGACCTTTAAATAATATAAAACGCCGAGTGTGGATGCAAACCTCAAGGGATCTTCCATCATAAGTGTCTTTAATGCGCTTGCGATGTCGGGACTTGGCGTAAAGTGATGACGTCTGAGTAACTCTTCGAGGACAAGGTCGGGAACGGTGTGGTGTCTTTTTGCCGGGACCTTGTAGTTGAGAAGGAGCCGCTCGGTCAGCATGGGTATGGTTTGTTCATCCAGCGGTGTGCAATCCTGCGTTCTGACAACTTTTTTGTGATCTCCAATAAGAAGACGAGTCCAACCCGAACGTGTGGTCTGTTCTCTATCTTTTTCTACAGGCATTCCTGCCGCAATCATTTCTTTTCTCACCCTCGAAAATGTGCTTTGTACTTCTGGTGTAAGCGAGCGTTCATTTGCTTTTAATCGATTTAAAGTGCGGTGCCATCGGGATCTGTCTGGGATGGTTCCGACAGGCATTTGTATAAGGAGGGTCTCTAAATGGGACGGCCTCAACGGGGTTACCAAAGTGGCGGGCATTGATACTATGTGACTTACCCTCATCATAAGTTTATGTGACCTTGATGTGATTGCTCTCTTTCACACCTTGGATCCAATTATCAAATCTAACTGCAATGCAATATATTCGTTTCTCACCTTAAGAAGTTGCGTAGTTTTTTCAAAAAAAATAATACTGCAATCATTATAACGCCTTGAGATCAAATATCTTTTTATTGTTTTTTTAAACAGGGGAAAATCTTGTGTCTTTTCAGGGAGATTTTACCAGGAAAATATTTTTCCTTTCTTGTCTATTTGGGATCGTTTTGTTAAAAAAAATTGCGTTTTGAAAGGTAAAAGTCAGTTCACGCAGATCAATCCGTATCAACAAATTCAATAATGGAGATAATCAATGTCCCAGTTTTTTGCCTTTTTTAAGGCGGCCCCGCACATTGAACCAATTCAAGACAAACAGCAGGTGAAGGTCCTCTACAAAGCCATGCGCATCAGAATGATGCTTGGGATGATCATTGGCTATGCGGCATTTTATTTTGTGCGCAAAAATTTTTCCATGGCCATGCCTTCTTTTCTTACAGAACTGCATTACACCAAAACAGACTTGGGAATGATCCTTTCATTATTTTCTATCCTCTACGGCGTTGGCAAATTTTTTAACGGGATGCTCGCCGACCGGGCCAATCCAAGATATTTTATGGCCATTGGTTTATTGGGGGCTGCTGTCGTCAATGTTTTTTTTGGCATGTCTTCTTCGCTGATCTTTTTTGGTCTTTTCTGGCTCTTGAACGCGTGGTTTCAGTCCATGGGGTGGCCACCCTGCGCGCGCATGCTGACACACTGGTATAGCCCGAGAGAGTTGGGGACAATGTGGGGGATTTGGAATTCATCCCACCAAATAGGAGGCGCTGGGATTCTTGTCATGGCAGGGTATCTGATCAGCACATACGGCTGGCGGTATGCGTTTTATGTCCCCGGGGTTTGTGTGCTGCTGATCGTGGTCTTTCTTATTGTGACTCTCAGAGACACTCCCCAATCGTTGGGCTTGCCTCGTATAGAAAAATATCGAGGCGACATGGATGAAACGGCACACGATGAAGACGATGAGCTTGCGGCGCTGTCGACCAAAGAGATTTTATTCAAGCATGTGCTCAATAATAAACTGATCTGGTATTTATGCTTTGCAAACTTTTTTGTGTACATTGTGAGAATTGGGGTCCTTGACTGGGCACCTACATTTCTTGTCGAGGCCAAAAAGAGCAGTCTCGCTGTAGCTGGTGTGAACGTCGCCAGTTTTGAAATCGCGGGGATTATTGGGGCTATTCTCGCGGGGTGGCTTTCAGATAAAGTATTTAAAGGACGTCGTGGACCGGCCAATGTCTTGTTTATGGTGGCCCTCATTTTCTGTGTTGTGTATTTTTGGATGATCCCACCCGGATATCCCCTGTTGGACGCCACGGCGCTCATTGCGATTGGTTTTTTTGTTTATGGGCCGCAAATGCTTGTTGGTGTGGCGGCAGCAGATTTCGCTTCCAAAAAGGCATCGGCAACGGCGACGGGTCTTACAGGGACCTTTGGCTATCTTGGCAGCACAGTGTGTGGTGTCGGCACGGGTGCCATTGTCGACAAGTGGGGATGGAACGGTGGGTTTATTTTCTTTATCATGTGTGCTGTGATAGGAACTTTTCTTTTTGCCTTGACCTGGAAGCAGCGTTCAAAGACCCTTGAGAGCCTTCATACCTGAAGTGGGGGCGGTGGCTGGTTGGGTTGTGAAAGAGAATTTTTAAGCCTTATTTGCAGAGATGAAAACAAAGATCCAAAACCATTAAATACTGCCCCCAAGGGCTGCCAAAAAAAGTAAGACGTGAAATACCCGCCAATCGCATTAAAAAAATCTGCGGCGACCCCCAAAGCATAATAGGATCTGGTATAGGTTTTTGTTTTTTCAAGACCGGCCCCTTGCTCTGCCGCCTTGTTTGCCCTTGGTTGGATGGTTTTTTTAATATGCACGGCCAATGACAACAGGGCGGGGGTGACCATCAACAAGGCCCCCATGGCGATCATGTAAGAAGGTTGTTCCCAAGAGGCTTGGGCAAGAAGGAGATACTGTTCGCTATCTGTTTTTGGGGGGGTGAGAGGGTTAAAACCTAAATTGGCGAGCAGGTTCGCATCATTCTGTATTGGAGCGGGAAGGTTTAAATAAGCCCAGGTTCCCAGTGTGGTGACAGACCAGATCCCTTTTGAAACATAAAGCCCTGTCATTTTGGAGGCGTCTCTAAAAATTTCTAAATTGTCGCGTTTTCCCTCGTTTTGTTTTTTCTTTTTAAAATTTTCACGAATGATTGGCAGGTTGGCCTTGAGTGTTGTGGCTGCGCCCGCGATTACCAAAACATGTGATATGGCAGCAAGTCCAACGGCCACATCTGTAAACGAAGGGCCTTGAAAAATATTTCCTGAAATCGTGCACATTGCACCGGCCCCTATAATGCACATCTTTTCAGCAAAGTAGTAAAGAGTTCGTTTGGCGTTGCCCTTAATTATCTCTTGCGCGACACCCTTGTCAGCTGTTTTATTGGAAAGTCTTTTATATCTTATCAACGCAAAGATGTCCGAACCAATTTTGAGAGCATTGCCTGCCGCCTGACCCAGAATGGCACCGTATTCTTCCAACGCCTTTTGCACATTGCCAGCGTGTGTGAATTCGGAGAGGTGTTTTGCCCCTTCATACAGGGGTGAAAAAAACCAAGCGCCCAAGGGGTGATTGATATAAGCGTCGCGTTTTTGGTCCGTGAGACATCTTTGAAGAAATTTTCCAGCGGCCTCCACCATGCCCCCAACAGTGTATGTAAGAAATTGTTCTGTGGACTGGTAGCGTGCAAATGTCTGGCGGGCCTCTTGGGCATCGAGCAGGCGTTCTGGCGGTGTGGGGTGCGGCCGAAACAACTTTTTACCGATGGACTGCATGGGTATGCTGAGCACACGGGCCACGCTCACAGCGCCTGATTTAAAGGCCTCGATACCCGATGTGGCACTCATGACAGCGCGGTATTGCCTGGCTGTATATGGGAAATCCTCTGGGTTGTCACAATCGCGGGGTTTGCCTTGGGTCTCAAAAAGAGTTCTGTACAGGGCCGCCATTCGTTTTAAAGTCGTTCCCCCAGCATTTTTGATTTTTGCCAGATTGGACGCACTCACGATGCGATTGCCCCTTTTATCAAAGCAGTTGGCCGCCGCATGAAACAACATCTCAGGTTTGTCTTTTAGCCTGTCCCATATTTTTTGCAGGACGGGGAATTTTTGTGTGGCAGCTACCAAAGGCTCCATGTGGTAGTTTTTAAATTTATCGGGGTGTCTGTTAAGGAGTGCAAGAATCATGGGGATAGAGCGACCGTCTGATCTCCCCATTTGCAACAGCTGAGTGATCATGTCTGACTGGATCGCGGTTTTCTCTTTTTCGTCAAGCACGGCGTTTGGACGTGTGTGCCAGACAGATTCTTGGAGGGTCTCCGACGATTCAAACACGCCCAGATAGTAAAGGGCGCCGAGTTCTGATGAGAACCTTAACGGATCGACTTGTAAGAGTGTATTCAATGCTGCTCTGATATCTTGGTTTTCAGTTTTATAGTATCGGACCAGCAGCTCTTCGAGGACAAAATCCTTGACTGATTTAAATCTTTTTTGAGGGTTGCTGAGGTTGCGAGTGATTTCACGGATGAGGGTTGCATCGCTCAATTCTTCTAATTTTAATTGCGCGTCCCAGCCGACATACGTCCCTTTGGGCGCAGAATGCAGGCCCAGATGATAAAACAGACCTGTGATTCTTGTTTTTCCGGTGATCGATAAACCTGCTGCGCGTATTTTACCTTTGATGAGTGAAAATTTTTTTCTCTCCCTTTCGGAGAGAACAGGTTTACCAACAATTGAATCGAGTTGAGCATGCCACAGTCTTGCTTGAAATTTGTTTCCTACGGGATAGCGCTCTAGATGTGCGCGCACTTCAGCCGGACTTGGTCTGGCGACAACAGCGTGTCTGAGGAGGCTGGCATCGGGCATGGTCAGCAAGGAAGCCCCTACAGATAACTGCAACGGTTTACTGGTAGAACCTGTCATAGTCTATCCACTAAAAAATTTCCGGCCGTTGGTGCACACAAAACGACAAATGCTTTTGAACTCATGATGTGTTTTTTGTCGCCCCGTGATCCCTCATATATGTTATCGTTAAAAAAAGTTATAAGTTGCTAAGGAATAAGATTAGAAGTGCAAAATATAACAAAAAACGCAATTAAAATGTTGTCTTGGTAGCAGCGCCCCATACTAAATTCTTTTAATAAAAACAAATGGTTGAAAATTTAACACGCTTTTGTCGTAAAAGTGATAAAAAATTGTCACCTTGTATGACTGCCAGCCTTGATGGTTTTTTTTTAAAGGGGTAACCAACACGATCATATGCAACAAAACAAACCAGAATCAAAAAAAACATCAGAGTCCTCACTTGAGTCAACCTACATGGTCATGCCGGAGCACACAAACCCGCGAGGGTATACATTTGGTGGCACGATCATGGCATGGGTGGATATCACGGCGGGGGTTGTGGCCTTTCGTCATTGTCGCACCAGTGTAGTTACGGCCTCGATGGATGAGTTGAGTTTTCTCTATCCTGTCAATCTCGGAGATCTCGTGACCCTAAAGGCTTCGGTTAACTTTACCAGCCGCCATTCGATGGAAGTGGGGGTTAAGGTGCTGGCAGAAAATCCTATCACGGGTGAGAGCAGTCACACGGCAACGGCGTATCTCACGTTTGTTTCGCTGGATAAAAACGGCAAAACACTCCCCATTGCCCAGGTGATTCCAGAAACAGACGAACACATAAGACGCTTTGAGGCGGGCAAGGCAAGGTATCAGGAGAGGTTAAACAAGAGAAAAAAAAGGGGGTAGCGAGGCGTGTTTTTATATCATAAATGAGGCAATTCTTCCTCATATTCCCCTGTAGATGGCCGCAATGGGAATACATTGAATATCGTCGATTTTTTTGTAGTCTTCTCCCAGATAAAACAAATAACCAGACCTGTTTTTATTGTCTGTCCCGACAAACTCTTGGAGGTTTTTTATGTCTTTATGAGAAGGTTTGCATGTTGATTTGATTTCGACAGCCTTTATGCTTTTCTTTTCAACAATGACAACATCTATCTCAAAACCAGATGTGTTCTTGTAAAAATAAAGTTGATCTGTTTTATAAAAACCCAGTTTTCTCCGTTTTTCGATTTCTGAGATGACAAAATTTTCAATGATTTGCCCCCTGCTGCATTGCACACCTAGGGCTGTAATCATGCCCGCATCGCAATAGTAAGACTTTGCCCCTTTGATGTATCTTTTGGATGGCCCAAACTGATATCCCGTCAGACTAAAACCCAAACCAGACTGATAAATGCTACCCAGATATTTTTGGGTAGTCACATGACTCAATCCCGATTCTTGTCTGAAGTTTTCAACCTGAGTGGTGTTTCCAATTGACAGGGCATAATGGTTTAGGATGGTCCTTAGTCCCATCACATCTTGGATATTGGATAAAAGACTTAGGTCTCGGGTAAAATATGTGTTTCGATAATTTTGGAGAATGTCATTTTTTTGTTCTTCATCATCTGTTGAAACAACCTCAGGAAACCCACCATACTTTAAAAACAATTCAAACCTTCTTGCTGCTTCTTTGATTTGTAGTGGCGACGCTTTTTCGTCAAAAATTGAATGGGTTGATTCGCCCTGTTTTTCGCCCCAGCAAGCGGGTGGCAATTCCAGTATCTCGATACGACCAGCCAGAGAATCGGCAGAGGCATCTAAAAGACCAATCCGACTCGATCCACTCATGAACACCGTTGCCCCTTGTTCATCAATGGCAAACTTTGCCCCAATGGTCAGCTTGGGAACTCTCTGTATCTCATCGATGATGATACGTGAGTGCCCTTCAAAAATGGACTTAGGGTCCTTTTCGGCAAGCGCCAAAATGTCGAGGTCATCGAGTGTAAAATATTTAAAATCTGGAAAATTTATTTTAAGATAAGTGCTCTTACCGACCCTTCGCGGTCCCAACAAGAGGACACTTGCTGTCGATTTTTTGGGCCTTTTAAGCCATCTTTTAAACATAACATAATTTTAGCATGGATTTTTTGATAGTCAAGTATGTTTTCATCCATATAAATGCGACACCCTTAAATACTAAGACGGCTAGCTTACACTCCAAGACGCAAGGGCAAAGATTTGATTCGATGTGCGTTGTGTTGAGAAGTTCACGAGAAGGAGAAAAGGAAATTCACGAGACGGATATTTGAAGTGAGTCGTAAGGTTCGCTGTAAATGCTTTTTGATTTGTTGCAAGTGTTGCTGTATGTGTTGGTGAGAAGCCTCTGTCATATTTTTCATTTTTTATAGCCAAAAACTCAAACCGATGATTTTAAATCAGAAGGACAAAAGAACCGAACTCCTTGCCCCCGCTGGTGATTTAACGACGGCCATCAGGGCTTACGAGGCCGGTGCCGATGCGGTTTACGTGGGGTATAAGGAATTTTCGGCACGCGGCCATGCAAAAAATTTTACACTCTTAGACTTGCAGAGGCTTAAAGGGTATGCCCATCAGCATGGTAAGGCATTTTATGTTGCCCTTAACACTTTGGTGACTGATTCCGAGCTTTCTTCCTTAATTGCTTTTTTAAAAAACCTTGAACTCCTTGAGCCCAACGCGGTGATTGTGCAGGACCTTGGGGTGGCAGGTTTAATCTTTAAACATTTTCCTTCATTGACCCTGTACGCCTCAACACAAATGGCCGTGCACAACAGCGCTGGTCTAGCCATGGCTACAGAGATGGGGATTAGGCGCGTGATCCTTTCGCGCGAGCTGACCCTTGATGATATCAAAAGGCTGCGGGCACAGCATTCCGATATTGAACTTGAGGTCTTTATTCACGGCGCGTTGTGCTATTCGTTTTCGGGGCTGTGTTTGGCGTCGGGGCTTTTGCTGTCAAGGTCGGGCAACCGTGGTCAGTGCGCTCAAATCTGCCGCAATTATTTTATGGTGGGCAAAGAAAGGCAGTTTTGTTTTTCGTGTAATGACTTGTTTTATGCACACCATGTTTTAAAATTAAAAGAGATTGGCGTAAACTCCTTTAAAATAGAGGGCAGGCTTAAAACAGCCGAATACGTTGTGGCGGCGGTTTTGCTTTATCGCCGTATTTTAGATTGTGCCGATGCGACACAAACCAGCAAAGCAAATGAAAATGATAGCCTTCTTTTAGACAAGGCGCGTCTTACCTTTGCCCGTAAAGCCACTACGGGCTATTTGTACTCCAGGCATGGCGATGATTTGATTGACCCCTCTTATGCGGGTCACAGGGGAATTTTTCTGGGGGTTGTCAAAGATTATCAGCAGCCCTTTGTAACGGTTGATCTTAATTATCCATTAAAACGCAACGACACACTCCTTTGCTTAACACCTAAAAAGGCGTGCACCGAACAGCGTTTTAATGCCTTTGAAATAAAAAACAGTTCTCACAAGAATGTGCAAGAGCTTAAACGCGGACAGCTTGCCCTTATCAGGGCAGATTTTGCCTGTACACGGGGGCAGGAGCTTTATCTCATCAACTCAAACAGTGGGAAAAAAGAGAAAAAGATTGATTTAAAAACAATCCCCAAATTTGGACCGCGTTTTAAGGCGCAGTTTGTTGTTGATGAGAAATCAATTTGTATAAGTGCAAGATTTTTAGATGATGTCGATGTGTCGTGTGCCCTCGATGTCGCTGTGTCGGCGTCAAAGGATCGCAAATCACTTGAAGGACCTGTGCGTCAAATGTTTGCGGTGTTGGGTGATCTGCCCTTTTATTTAGACTTGGATATTATCAATCAGACCCCATGGGAGTTTCCTTTTGTTCCTTTGTCTCTGTTAAAAAAGATCAAGGTTTGTTTTTTAAATAAGCTGAAGGGTCGGTTTGATGATGTTGTTGCAGACAAAATAAAAACCACCCTCCCTTCTGTTTGTGTAGGGCAGGGGCCGGCGAGTTCGATAAGGGAATTTGGGGTGCGGTCCAAGCTTTCACCGCATCATCACTCACGCATCCCTTTTGCAGATGCCGATGATTTTAAAGACCCCGAGTTTTTTTTTAGTCTTCATAACGACCGCTATGTGCCTCTCTGTCCTGTCTTACGAGATGAGGCATCTTATTTTGCGGGCTTAAAAGACATGATTGCTGACAACGCCCAAACATCATTTGTATTGGGCTTAAACAACGTGCATCATATATATTATGCAAGGCAATTGGCCACGAATGACAATGTTTCTTTTTTTATCGATGTTTACCTGTACGCGGCAAACCGGTTTTCTCTCACGCTGTATCATCAACTTATACCCCGTTTGCGTTTTGCTTATTTTTGGCCGGAGGGTACTCGTGCGGAGTTTGAATCTCTAAGAGACGTGTCGCCAATTCCTTTGGTCAATATGAGTGACAGGCAGACCCTTCCCTTGTTCATTTCTTACGGTTGTTTAAAAAAACAACCGGTTTGTCCTAAAAATTGTCTGGGTAAAGACAGATTTACAGTTAAAAACGCGGGTCAATCTTTTGAGGTGTTGATTGACAATTGTGTGGCGTATGTTTTTTCGGTTGATCCTCTGACTGTGCCTTCTTGACTGTCACAATCATTCAAATGAAAAGTTTATTGTGGGGAGTGTCGATACCACTCTTAAGGTCAGTGAAATACATGACAAGGCCGCATCTTTTTATGCAGGGGATGTGATCGATTATCACATCATGTGGCTTTACAAGTACGGGTATATCTCGGTGGGCGGGTGATCACGATGCTCGCATCACGTTGAAAATTCAGCGTGGGCTGGGAGTTAAAAATTTTTACTGATCATGGCGCGTAGAAAAAAACTGTAGGTGCCCTCTGCGAGCAATTCCCGATGAAAAAATATGGAACACAAGACTTGTTTCTTTGCCATTATATATGGTGGAACAATTGCCAAGGGTTATCAAAGACTATCTCGTTAATAATTAAATAATCGATACAAACAAACAACCCACAGGGGATAAGTTTCGTAAGAGTTTCCAGGCTTACAATGCCCCCGCGTTTTGCAGGTATTGCCTTGCCTTGTAAAAGTTTATTTTGGCATCGGGCTTATCGACAAAAAAACTGGCGTTGTCTTCAAGCTTATTACTCCATATTTTATAGGCGTTCATGTAGTATTCACTCGCGTCATCTTTTTTCTGCTGTTTTTCGTAGATTTCTCCCACTGCATAATGGGCCTCGGCGTACGAGGGCGAGACATCAATGGCCTTTTTGTAATTTTTAATGGCCTCGTCTTGGCGATTAAGGTTTGCCAGGGCCGCTGCCTTGTAAAAGTAGGCCTGCAGGGTGTAGCGTTTATTACCATCTGCGCTGATGATCTCATCGAATGATTTGATCGCACCGCTTATATCCCCCGAACGAGAGTCAGAGATGGCCTTTTGCAGTCGATACTCCAGAGAGGCAGCGCTATTATTGTTTTCACTGCCGGAAGCGCCCTGTTTCTGGCCATCTGAGGGGGTATCCGATCCAAAAAAACCCGCGGAATTTCCTCTTTGTTTGTCTTCTTTGCATCGGGATATTTTTTCCTGCGTATCGAGCTTGTCACAGGCGAGGGTTGCGAGTTCGAACGGTTTGCTGCAGGATAATAATATGGGCGTGACCAGAAAAACGATGATGATAAAATATTTCATGTCAGGCAATCCTTCTTTCTGATTTCATGGCCCTTTTTTTGTCTTTTTCGACCTCTTGCCAGATGAGATCTGTTATTTTGAGTCCTAGGACCAGTTTTGATTCGAGCCCGAAAGAAGTAAATATTTTTGGGTGAGAAATATAAAAGTTGGGGGCCTTGGTCTTGTAATGCAGATCAAATAATTCTGTGAATTTTTCTTCGGCCTGTACGGCGACACCATTTTGTCTGGCGCTGTGTTTAAAGATCTCAAAGTCATTTTCGTTTAACGGGAACAGGGTGTCAAGCGGCTGGTTGAGGTTTTTTGTGGGAAACTCGAGCGAAAGACTTTTTTCGCAGAACGGCAGCAGTTGAACAAGCTGTTTTTTAAAGCTGTCAATGTAAGGAATAAAAAAATCTTCTTCTTCGTTGAGTGCAGAGGGCGGCAGGAGAAAGTTTACATTGATCAGGCAGCGGGGATCATTTTTTTTATCAAGGATTTGCAGGTAGAGAAAATTATCATCTACAAGTTCTTTATGGCTGTCATTAATGAGCACGACATTGGATTTCATCGGGTGCGGGATAAATTTTTTATCAACACTGAAACGTGTGGTAAACCAGTGAAAATCAAAACTTGATTTTTGACAGATTTTTTTAAGCCGCCTGAATCTCAATTTTTGAGGGAGGAGCTCCGCAAGTTTTAACAGAGAAGAATTCCAGATGACATATTTGGACAGGATGCATCTGTCATCAAGCTGAATCCCTTCGACAATGCCATTTCTAAAGAGCAGCTCACTGATTTGAATCTTCTTTTTTACAAAACCGTCGTATTGTGTGATGCGATCCTTGAGGATGTTTTTTAAAACATTAACCCCTGGGTAAACACCGAATATTTCGCCGTCACCCGGATTGAGCAGCTCTGATATCTGGCAGGCAAAGGGTTCAGCAGAAACCTGTTGATACGCCAGCAGGTATTGTGCCTTTAAAAAACTTTTAATCCGGGGAGACAGGCTCGTGAGTTCGTTAAAGTCTGCGCTTTTGTTGTCAAGCGACTGCTCCTCGACAAACTTTTTAAACTGCCGCCTTTCTTTCCAACTGGACGGAATCAGTTTTTGAAAGAGTTCGTTGGTGTCTGTCTGGTGTCTGAGTTTTGTTTGTTCCTCGTAAAAAAACCTCATTTTATTTTTGAACCGGCCGAATTCCCTTTCGATCTCTTCGTAGTAATTCAACGGATCGTTGCAGATATCAATTCTGTGATGTGGAAAAATAAATTGCAGGATGGCATCTCTGTTGAGAAAGTTTTGGATGGTGATCTCTGGACAGTTGAGACGCCCAAGAATGGATCTGAGGAGTTTTGAATGAATATTGGTCAAACAGACAGGATCGGGCATTTTGGGGTGATCAAGGAAGAGATCGGAGTCGACAACCTGCACAGACAAGCCCCGCCTTGCCAGAAAAGCAGCAGTTACGAGACCAGGAAGCTCGTTGCCAATGACCAATATGTCACAGTATTTTTCTAACATTTAATGTATAGAACCTTTTACAAGGTGCCCGCCCGCGTAGTATTTTCCGCTTTATGCGGGTTAAGAATTTCAAAGTCGACAGAGCGCGGGTGTATTTCTCGCAAAATGGAGGAATGCAACCGCGTCAAAGTCAAGTTAGTAACTTGTTAACGTTTGCCAGATTCATCTGACAAACCGTATTGACCGGCTTTCAGCAATACTTTGTCATGTTAAAATCGATAGCCAATTCTTCCAAACAATGTATAAGGCATATAGGCGGTGGCGTTTGATGTCCCCGAGAGTGAATTAAGAAGTCCGACAGATCTAAATGTGCCGCCCACCCCTACCATAAGGTTTTCTGCCACGTTGAATTCTAATCCCGTTTCTATTTGTGCTCCAAGACCAAATCCCCCCGTGTTGTTTGGGAGATCTCCTTCGAGAAGGCCATAAAGCCCGATCCCTATGCCGAAGTAGGGATCCATTTTGGAGTTTGAGAGCACATACACTTTAAAAGTTGTGACAGGGACGGCCAGGAATTCGATACTTCCCTCGCCAGAGCTTTGTCTGTCGCCGTCCTGTGTTGTAAAGAAGCCTTCAATCATAATAGAAAATCGATCGTTAAACCGGTAATCAAAAAACATGCCGCCGCCAATTCCAGGATCGACGATAGGAAGGGTTTCGGCGAGTTGAATGCTGCCGAAAATGTTGCCGCCTATTGTTTTATTGTAGTAGACTTCCGCGTTTGCGGGCCTAAGAAAAATGGTCATGACAGACATGACACCAAGGAGTGCTGATAGCTTTTTTTTCATAAACATGGTCCATGATTATTGGGTGTTTTTAAACAATCAAACCGCTTCCTAGGCCTTTTAATAGAATATGGTTGCAAGTCAAGAGTCCTTTCCCCAAAACGGAAATCTGCCGGGTTGTTAAGACGGCCGCGGATTCGAAAAAAGGGGGCAGTCTTATAGTCCCTCCCGAAGTCTTGTTTTATTGTCGCTAAGGACGACCTTGTTTTGTTCGAGTAGTCTGATTGCTTTGATTAAAGTCTGATGTTCTTTTTGTAACAGTCTCGCTGCAAGAGATGATTCATCATCTGTATCCAGAATGTTTTCTGCTGTCTGAAGAATAATGGGCCCCGTATCGCAGCCATCGTCCACAAAGTGAACAGTACAGCCTGTCAGTTTAACACCTGCTGCAAGGGCCTGACGAACGGCGTGAAGACCGGGAAAGGCAGGCAGAAGCGAGGGGTGAATATTAATAATGCGCCCCTGAAAGGTGCTGATAAAGTCACTTGAGAGAATACGCATGAACCCTGCAAGGACAATAAGATCCGGGCCTTCGTCTGCCACAGCCTGCAGCAGTTCGCTCTGAAAAACATGATTTTCTTTTTCGCTGGAAGGGATCACAGTGCATGGTATTTTTGCATCACTTGCCCGCTTGAGGGCCGGGGCTTTCTCTTTGTTGGAAAAAACCATGGTGACATGGCTGTCTATCTGGCCGTTTTTTTGCGCATCGATAATGGCCTGCAGATTGGACCCTCTTCCGGAAACAAGTACCGCAATTTTAAGTTTTTTTGAATCTGGCATGTTTGTTAACGGCGCCAGAAAAACAGGGCATTTCCTGACAGACTCTATATAATTTCTACGGATTCTTTTGCTGCGCCCTTTTTTTCTATGGTGCCAATGACTGATGCTTTAAAATTCATGGCGTTAAGGGTCTGGACCATGCCTTCGGCATCCGCAGGTTTAACAACAAGAATAAATCCAACGCCCATGTTAAAGACCCGCCACATTTCGCCTGCGGGCACACTGCCGTTCTTTTGAATAAAATGAAAAATCTCTGGTGTATGAACAGCTTTTTTATCGATGACACATCTGCATTGGGAGGGGAGGACACGGGGGATATTTTCGAGGAGTCCACCGCCTGTGATATGTGCCATGGCAAGGATGTTGTCCTCCTTGAGCAGTTTGAGGACAGGCCTCACGTAGATTTGAGTCGGTTTTAAGAGTTCGTTTCCCAGAGGTTCTTTTGAAAAGTCATAGATCTTGTTGAGATCCAGTTTGTTTTCGTGGATGATGTTTCTGACAAGAGAATAACCATTGGAATGAATGCCTGAAGACTCAATGCCGATCACACAACTGCCCAAGCTGACATTACTGCCATCGATAATTTTGTTTTTATCGACAATGCCCACGGCAAACCCCGCGATATCAAAATCACGATCAGCATACAATCCGGGCATTTCAGCCGTTTCGCCGCCCAGCAGGGTACAGTTAATTTCGTTTAATGAGGCAGCAATCGACTTTATGAGGGTCGTTGCCTGGCCCATATCGAGGGAACCTGTGGCGTAATAGTCGAGGAAAAAAAGCGGCTCGGCGCCACAGCAGATGAGATCGTTGACACACATGGCAACAAGGTCCTGCCCGAGGTATTTGAGGGTGTTCATCTCCAGGGCAATCTTTAGTTTGGTCCCCACGCCGTCGGTTGTTGCTACGAGCACCGGGTTTTTGATGTTGCTGTTGCAGATGGAAAAAAGACCTGCAAAGCCGCCGATACCGGAGATGACTTCTTTTCTTTTTGTTTTTTGGGCAAGGGACTTGATGGAGGTTACCAGACTGTTTGCCTTGTCAATATTGACACCGGATTTTTTATAAGTGGCCATTTGCAGGGCCCGTGATGTTGTCATATTATTTTTGCTTTTGATCTTTTTTCTGTTGCTCCTGACCGTGATTATGGAGCTTTTTAAATTTTTCGAACATTTGTTTTGAGTTGAGTTGCTCCTGGCTTTGCTGACCACCATCGGTGACTGCGGGTATTTTGGCATCTTCTGCGTTGGCGTACTGGATTTTTGCTTTTTTTCTTAAACTGCTGACAAGGTCATCTTTGATCTTGTTTTGCAGCTCAAAACGCAGGGCCCTTTTTGCCTCTTCGAGGGGGACAATCTCGGGATCCGAAATGGCCTTGATGATGAACAGCCCTGTATTGGTTTCGATGGGATCGGAGTGTTGATCTTTCTTGAGTTTAAAGGCGGCTTCTGTGAGTTTTTCGTAGCCAAGCCGCGCAAATCTGCGATCGTTTTTGGCAATCTGTCCGGCGTCACCACCTTTACCCCTGGTTTTATTGTCATCGGAATCTTCTTTGGCCACAGTGGCGAAATCGTCGCCTTTGTCAAGGCGTGACTTGATTTTATTTATTTTATCGAGGGCGTTTTTTTTCTGGGCCTCGGTAAATGTGGCATCCGGCTTTGCGGTTTCGGAGGGATCAAAAAGGGCGGCGATCAGTGCTACTTTGAGTTTGGTGAATTGTTCCGCCTTTTTTTCGTTGTACGATTTTTCCATGGCTTTTTCGAGCTCAGTCTCGATGAGGGCGTTGGAAATAATGACATGCTTGTTAAGCAGCGATTTGACAATCACATCCTGCTGGTTGCTGATGTTTCTTTTAAGGGCCTCGTCGTAAAGAAGCTGCTGGTCCACCAGCGAACTGAGTATTTTTTTGCGGGTCAGCGGATTGGATAATTGCGCACTGAGTCTGGGGTTGAGTTCTCCGAGCAGATCGAGAAATCCCTGATGGATTTCGGTCCCATCAACAGAAACAACAAGGGGCCCCGATTTAACCTTGTCGATGGCGAAGATTGAATCGTGGGTCTGGTTGGAACAGGATAAAACGGTCAGTACTAAACACAACAGGGTTAATTTTTTCATGATTATGGTCTCCTTGTGAGTGTGCCCTCTATACGATGTTGGTCAATGAATCAAGTAGGTCGTCATCATTGATGGCTAAAATTACAGCCTTTCGTAAATAAATTTTTCAATCCTCAAGTTGATCAGGGCCGGTTGTTCAATCAGCGCTACATGTGAGGCCTTTTTGACTATGAGGAGCTCCGAATACGGGATGAGATGATGCATTTTTTTTGAGATCCACACAGGGGTAAAGATGTCCCTTTCCCCCGCGACAATCAGGGTCGGTATGTTGATGCCCTTGAGCACCGACTCGGCATTGTATTCCTGCATGCTTTTGGCGAGTTTTGCAAGAAAGATGGCGTCTACGGACGTGATGTGCTCGATGTATTCCTTGATCACCTGTTTGTCGACAAGGCCCGGATTCATCATTTTAAGGGCGCTTCCCATCTGAAACCAAAACGGGTTTTTTGAGATGATATAGCCAATCAAATTGGCAAGTTTTGGAAAAAGATGATTGAAGACATAAATCAGGGTAAAGACATGCTTTGAGTTTTGAGTATTGTAAAATGTCTCCATGGGATTTCCAAATGTCCCGCAGCAAAGAAGCAGAGCCAGTATCTTGCAGGGAAAACTATGATAATAACTCAAAACAACCTGCACCCCCATGGAGTGTCCGGCCAGAATAAATTTTTTGAGTTTAAGATGTTTGATCACAGCATGCAGATCTTTTGTGACGGCATTCATGGTGATGTTACGTGAATGTTTTGGCTTGTCTGATCTGCCGTGGCCTCGCCAGTCAAATATGATTGATTGATGTGATTTGCTAAAATGGCTGTGCACTGATTTCCAGAAAAAAGTGGAGCAGCCCAGCCCATTACAAAAGATAATGGGTATCCCCTTGCCAACGCACCTGTACCATATTCTGGTGCCGTCAAAGCTTTCTGCATAACCCTCCTTTATGTTGGAGAGCTCTGCAAGTCTGGGTTGTTTGTAAATGGTCGCCATGCGAGACTTTTTCTTTTTGATGAGGGGATTAAACATCGTCATGTCCTGGAATTTACCGATCCAACTGCTAACCGCTGCCATTATTTTTTTCAAAACATTTCACCGTTTAAATCACAACAACACGAGATCGTTTAAGTTTTCCTTTAAAATCAATACCTTACGACATCCAAGCGGTTGCCCCCTCTGTGTTATGGTAATCCCGTTTGTGAGAAATGGGTGAAAGTTGTTCTTGAATTCGTGCAACCAAATAGATTAGATACGGCTTCCTTTTTTTGATCAGTGATGTTTTTTACGGAGATATATTTTATGCAAGTGATATTACAAGAAGATTACGCAAGTTTAGGTTTTGTGGGAGATGTCGTCAAAGTCAAAGATGGTTTTGCCAGAAATTATTTATTTCCTCAAAAAATAGCCTTGCCGGCAAACAAGGCCAACGTAGACCTTTTAGAACACCGAAAAAGGGTCCTCGATATTAAAAAAGCAAAGAAAAAAGAAGTGGCCCTGCAATACAAGGACAAAGTTGAAGGCCTGGAAATTAAAATTCAGCATGCTGTCTCAGAAGGCGGAAGGTTGTTCGGTTCTGTGACGCTCACAGAAATTCACTACTGTCTTGTTCAAAACGAAATCCAGGTAGACAAAAAACTCATCAGGGTTGAAAACCCGATCCGGCAGGTGGGTGAACATTTTGTCGATGTCAAACTGCATCAAGAGGTCGTTGCCAAACTCAAGATCATTGTCGAGGCAAAAGAAGAAGCACCCGAAGAAAGAGAAGAGAGAGAGGCCATTGCAAGAGAAAACAAAAAAGCCTCAAAAAAAGCAGCGAGCCGCGAAAAGAGTGCAGAAGCCTCTGAGGCGTCCGATGATAACGCAGATAAAGCAGCTTCAGATGGCCCTGCTGCAGAGAACAAGTTACTAACTTGACTTTGACGCGGTTGAATGCCTCTATTTTGCGAGGAATGCACCCGCGCTCTGTCAACTTTGAAATTCCTATACATCAAGGCAGGGCAGGCTTAATAAAAACAGCGGGCACATTCATTTATTTTCGGGCAGAAACCAAGACACAGGTTTCTGCCCTTTTTTTTGCCAAACAAGCTAGCGCTTGGCGCAACTACGCGACGAAATCTTCTGTTTTGCATGGGATGCACCCGCGCTCGATTGACTTTGAAATTCCCATACATAAATTCAACACTTAAAAAAAAAATAACACGGCCATTGACGTTGTTCGATGAATGCCGTTATCGTGTTCCGCTGGAGTTTGTATCTTTTTTATTTTTCTGCTCTCCCGAGGTTTTCTGACATGTCACAGGCCCAATTTAAACAAAAAGAAGATCATATTTTAAACATCTCAAAGGTACCCCCTCAAAACATCGAGGCAGAGCAGGCGATTCTGGCATCGATTCTCATCGATAATCACGCCCTCAATGCCTGTCTCGAACACATCACATCCAATGATTTTTACAAAGAGGCTCACAAGGTCATTTTTCTTGCGATGATGGAACTTTCCGAAAAAAACGAACCGACAGACCTTGTGACACTCAATGCTCATCTCGAAAAAATGGGCCTCATCAATAAAGTGGGTGGAAGTACTTATTTATCACACATTGTCGATACCATACCCACCGCTGCCAATGTCAGCAGTTATGCAAAGCTGGTTCGTGAAAAATCAATTTTACGGCAATTGATTGATGCCGGCACAGATATAGTCCGGGACTGTTATTCGACCGAACACGATGTAAACGAAACCCTCGATCTTGCGGAGAGTAAGGTTTTTTCCATCTCGGAAAAAAGGACTCAAAAGGGATTTGCGTCGCTTAAGGATCTTGTTAAAAGCGGTTATAAAAAACTCGAAGAACTTTACGAAAACAAAAGTGACATCACCGGACTTGCCACCGGTTTTCGTGAACTCGACAAACTTACTGCGGGGCTTCAAAGAAGCGATCTGATTATCGTAGCGGGACGCCCCTCCATGGGAAAGACGGCCTTTGCGCTTAATGTTGTCGAAAATGCCTGTCACAAGTCCAACGCCAAGATTGCTGTCTTCTCAATGGAAATGAGTCAGGAATCGCTTGTGATGCGCATGCTGACCTCACAGGCAAGAATCGACTCCATGAGGGTAAGAACCGGCGATCTTGCCGAATCAGACTGGCCGAGACTTTTATCCGCTGCGGATAAACTTGCCCACATGAAGGTCTATATCGATGACCAGCCTGCGCAGACCACAATGGACATCAGGGCTAAATCCAGGCGCCTGGCCCAGGAAACCGGCGGACTGGATCTCATCATGATTGATTATCTTCAGCTCATGAGATCATCCGGAAAATTTCAGTCAAGGGAACAAGAAATATCAGACATCACGCGTTCGCTTAAATCTCTTGCAAAAGAACTCAGTGTCCCCGTTGTGGCATTATCACAACTTAACAGATCCCTTGAAGGCAGGAATAACAAACGTCCCATGATGAGTGATCTCAGGGAATCCGGTGCTATCGAACAGGATGCCGACATCATTGCGTTCATTTATCGCGATGTTGTGTATAATCCTGATACCCCCGAAAAAAACACGGCCGAGGTCATTGTTGGCAAGCAGAGAAACGGCTCTACAGGGGTCTGCCGTCTTGCTTTTTTGAGTCAATATGTTCGTTTCGAAGACCTGGCGTTCGACAGTGAATTCAAATACGAACCTCAAAGCGAGCCAGCCGTGATGATGGGGACTGACGGGCTTGAGCCTGAGGATGTCATTTATTAATGTCTCTTGTTGAGTGTTAAATCCTATCTCTCAAGGTATTGAGGCAATGAAGTCAATAAAACGCAAGGTCCCCAAGGGACAGGGGGCACAGAATTGACAAAAATCAAACTGATCTTATGTTTTGTAATAGTGAAAGAGGGGGTGTGTAAACACTATGTCCAGAAAAGATTATTACAAGGTGTTGGGGGTTGAAAAAAAGGCCCCACAGGCCGAGATTAAATCCGCGTTTAAAAAACTTGCGCGAAAATACCACCCGGATGTCAACCACGAAAAATCCGCCGAGCAGCGCTTTAAAGAGATCTCCGAGGCGTATGAGGTGCTGGGAGACGAAAAAAAACGTGCGCAGTACGACCAGTTTGGTTCCTTTAATTTTGGTTCGGGCGGTCCGCGCAACCCCTATTCGCAGAACTACTGGCAATCCAGCAATTTCAACGATGTCGATCTCGAAGATATTTTTGGCGATATTTTTGGCATGGGGGGACCCAAAAGGGGGCGCAAAGCGGGGCGGTCAAGCTTTAACTTTGGCAGGGACGATTTTTACCAGCAGACAAGCAGGGAAGGTTCTGACATCAACTGGACACTACCAATCGATTTTATTGAGGCGGCAAATGGGTGTGAAAAACAAATCCTTCTTACCGACGGAAAAAAAATAAAAGTCAAGATCCCGGCCGGTGTTGACCACGGTTCCAAAATCAGACTGGCGGGTAAAGGCAATCCTGGTGTTGCGGGTGGCAGTGCCGGCAATCTGATCATCGATATTCAGGTTAATCCTCATTCCTATTTTAAGAGGGAGGGGGACAATATTCATCTCGATGCCTCTCTTTCCCTCGAGGAGGCTGTGAATGGCGCATCCATCAAGGTTCCCACACTCACAGGGATGGTTCAGGTAAAAATCCCTGGCGGGACACAAAGCGGACAAAAGCTGCGCCTGAAAAACAAGGGGGTCAAAAATATTAAAACACAAATCCCCGGTGATCTCTTTGTTAATCTCCACGTAAAGTATCCTGCCAATCTCTCAAATGAAGACAAAGACAAACTGGTCTCCATACTCGAAAAATACAAAGATAGAGAGAGGGTCTGGTCATGAAGTTTGATCATTTTACACAAAAGGCACAGGAGGCAGTTGCCGGTGCCCAGAGTCTTGCGATGGAAAACGGTCATCAACAGCTCGAACCCCTGCATCTGGTGGGGGCGCTGGTCAACGAAACAGACGGTGTGATCGAGCCTCTGCTTCACAAACTCAATGTGAATGTGGGGGCTGTTAAAGACGAGATTGCCTCATCGCTTGCCAAACTCCCCAAGGTCAGCGGTTCGGCGGGCGAGTACATGGGTAATCACCTGCGCCTGGTCTTTGCCGATACCGAAAAAATTGCAAAAGAGCTGCACGATGATTTTATCAGCACCGAACACCTCCTCATTGCCATAGCAAATTACCAAAAAAACAGCGCGGCCGATCTCTTAAAAAAACACGGTATCACCAAAGAGACCATCCTTGCTGTCCTTAAAGATATCCGCGGTCATCAACGTGTCACGGATGCCAATCCCGAGGGGAAATATCAGGTTCTTCAAAAATACACCGTCGATATTGCCGAGGCTGTGCGTCTGGGCCGCATCGATCCCGTGATCGGGCGTGATGACGAAATCAGAAGGGTGATTCAGGTCCTGTCACGCAGAAGAAAAAATAATCCTGTCCTCATTGGCGAACCGGGTGTTGGTAAAACCGCCATCGCAGAAGGGATTGCTCACAGAATTGTTAACGGTGATGTGCCAGAAACACTTGCGGATAAAAAAATATTATCCCTCGATCTTGGGGCGCTGCTTGCCGGCACAAAATTCAGGGGTGAATTCGAAGACCGCCTCAAGGCTGTGATAAAGGAAATCATTGGGTCAAATGGCAAGATCATCCTGTTCATCGATGAGCTGCACACCCTTGTGGGTGCCGGGAGTGCCGAGGGCTCCATGGATGCAAGCAACATGCTTAAACCGGCGCTTGCAAGGGGCGATTTGCGCTGCATTGGCGCGACCACCCTTAACGAATACCGCAAATATATAGAAAAAGACGCGGCCTTAGAAAGGCGCTTTCAGCAGGTGTTTATTGGAGAACCCTCCGTTCACGACACCATTGCAATCTTGCGCGGGCTTAAGGAAAAATACGAGGTGCATCACGGGGTGCGCATTCAGGATGCAGCGCTTGTTGCTGCGGCCACGCTCTCACAGCGTTATATCTCCGACCGATATTTGCCGGACAAGGCCATAGATCTTGTGGATGAGGCCGCGTCAAAACTGCGTATCGACATTGCCTCAATGCCCGCCGAAATAGACGCACTCGAAAGAACTGTGACACAACTGGAAATTGAAAGGCAGGCGCTTAAAAGGGAGCAGGATCAACCCTCGGAAGAAAGACTCTCCATAGTAGAAAGAGAACTTGCAGAACTCAAACAACAAACTGCAGCCTTAAAACTCGAATGGAGGGCCGAAAAGGAGGGGATTACAAAAATACAGGCGCTCAAGGAAAAAATTGAACAAACTAAAACACTCATTGAACAGGCAGAACGAGACCTGGATTATAACAGGGCTGCAGAGCTTAAATACGGCACCTTGCACAGTCTGAATGCACAAATTAACGAGGTGCAGGAATCCCTTAAAGGCAGCGGTGAAAAAAAACGCATGCTCAAAGAACAGGTCACTGACGAAGATATTGCCGAGATTATTGCAAAATGGACCGGCATTCCTGTGTCCAGGATGATAGAGAGTGAGTCACAAAAGCTCTTGAAAATGGAGGAACGTTTAAGAGAGAGGGTGGTGGGTCAGGACGATGCAATCCTCAAGGTCAGTAACGCGATTCGCCGATCACGGGCAGGGCTTCAAGATGAAACAAGGCCCATCGGAAGCTTTCTTTTTTTGGGCCCAACAGGTGTGGGTAAGACCGAGACGGCAAAGGCCTTGGCCGAGTTTTTATTTGATGCAGAAACGGCCATGGTGAGGATTGACATGTCCGAGTTCATGGAAAAACACTCTGTCTCGCGCTTGATTGGCGCACCCCCGGGATATGTAGGCTATGATGAGGGCGGGTATTTGACCGAGGCGGTGAGACGCCGTCCTTATTCGGTGATCCTGCTCGACGAGATAGAAAAGGCCCATCATGATGTTTTTAATATCCTCCTGCAGATCCTCGACGACGGCCGTTTGACAGACGGACATGGCCGGACGGTCAATTTTAAAAACACCGTGATCATCATGACCTCTAACATCGGGAGCCAATTTTTTATCGACAGCAAATCCGGCCCATCGGTCGAAGACCAGGTCACAGAGGCCCTTAAAAAATCCTTTAAGCCTGAATTTCTCAACCGCATCGATGACATCGTATTTTTTCACACACTCGATCGAGGACACATCCGTGCGATTGTCGATATTCAACTTAAAGAACTCGCGCGTCAACTCATGTCCCGAAAGATGGCCATTGATCTTTCGGACGAGGCCAAGAATTATCTGGGTGATCTGGGGTATGACCCCCATTACGGGGCGCGTCCCTTAAAGAGGGTCATGCAAAGGCACCTGCACGACGCGTTGGCACAGATGATCCTTAAAGGCGAGGTAAAAGAGGGCGGGCGGGTGAGTGTCCAGGCAAACAAAGAAAAGGGGCTTTTGTTTTCTGTGGCGGGTTAATAGATCCCATGACACGGGTCGTAGGTGACCTCGCCCGTATTTGAGTTGATGGTCCTCAAGCAGTTTTTTTCGTCTTTGATCCAGCGGTACTGCGTGATGTTTTTGTTGACGATCACCTTTTTGAAACTGCCATTAAAGCTCTCCCATGTTTCGCTGCCGTCCTCGGTGTTTTTGTAATGGCAGGTCTCGATGTCTGAGTCTTCAAATTTTATGACCTCTTTCCCGAGATAAACAATCGCCTCGCTGTCATCCTGCGGGGTGCACCATTGCTGCTTTTGTGTCTCTTTGACCTCGGCCATGACATCCCTGCAGTCCTCGCTTATTGTTGTGCCTTCTTTTGTGACGACTGTATGACAAACGACCCCGTTGGGTTTGATCATTTTGATGTGCGTGGTGTCTTCTTCGTTGTGTTTGATGGTCTTGATGTATTTTTCGTCTTTAGAATACCAGGTTGTCTGGTTTGTCTTGGGATTAAACGTCTTGCATAGTTTGGTCTCTGACCCAGCGAGATTGATTTTTTCGACACCGAGTACCGTGTCGTATTTTTTGAGGACACCACACCATTTTTCCTGTGTCAACTCGACAGGCTCTTCTTTTTTTTCTTTTTCACCGCAGTGACACAGGAGCAGAACAAGAAAAGACGCGGCAACGACCAAGAAGGGCGAAACGGCCCGTTTTCTTGCTGACAACACCAGGCTGGAAAGTGGGTTGGCTGTGATTTGGGTCATGGCAATGTCAGGTTTACTGCCACGTCATATCGGCCAAAGCAAGGGGAAATCTTTGAGACTGTTTAGAAAAACCATTCAAGGTTTACCGAAAATGTCCCCGGTTTAAAAAAATCACTTACGCCATCACCCACGCTGTCTGCATTCCAGAAGTAGTCTTTTTGGGGATCGCTCCCGCCCACATTCCACCACGCGAGTCCATATTCCACAGAGACAGAGAGATCCTTGTATGCCTTGAGTCCCAGTCTTAATGCGAGCTCTCCGACGGGGTGCCACGCGTCTTCGTGGTGATCAACGCGAAACCTGGGGACAATGGAGAGATGAAAAAATTCTGGATCGAGAAACATGACAGGGGCCGCAACATGGGCACTGTGGAAACTGCCGTTAGAGGCGATTCCCGTCTCAACATAGCCCCTGATGGGCAGTGAGGCAGGGCCAGCCTGTTGCCCTTCTATGGTAAAGAAGGGATGATTAAGACGCAGTGTGACCTGTGGTGCCCAGTGACACTCGCCCCCCTGTCTGTAGCAGCCGCCTCCAACACCGAGCATCAAACCGATATCCGGGTCTTCCGGTTTTTTTGCCGCTCCCGGTTCTGTCCAGTCGGGTTCTACCGGTAAAGATTCTGGTTCCTCTGCCGCGCAGGGCGCACCCCATTGCGGTTCATCAGCCATTGTTGCTTGGGCGTTTGTTGTGTTTATATCAGTCATAAGTTGTTTGGCCTTTGATCGTAGTCGAGTATTTTGTCGCTGTACTTGATGGTCACCGGTCTTTGCGCGCTCCCCTCTGCTTTAAGGGTCTCTCGATGAAAACCGCGGATAAATTTTGTTAATCCCTTAAAGGCGTCCATGGCGGCATCTTCATCACCATCTACCAGTGTATTAAGCAATCCGGTTCGCACAATATCAAAGCCGCCGTCAAGCCTGGGGATCACCATCCAGCAACCTGTGTTTTCCTGAAAACCGGTGCTTGGTTGCCACCACCAGGGAGCGATGCCAATATAGCCAGCGGGGACAGCGGCTTCTGCCCCTGTCAAAAGGGCATGCTCCATGACAACACCTTCTTTTCCAACAAAGACAAGTTGATCAGGGACCTTAATAATATAATCCGCATCTGTCACAACAAGATTGATCCTTGATGCGACACAGTAATGGCCTGCCTCTGGTGTGACAGGGCACTCTGTTTTCTCAGATTTTATGATATCACCCGTTCCACCCTGATCTGTCAGCGAGACCTGTTGAAAATTTTCGGGGCGGCTCATTGTCCTGAGAAGCCCATAAAAGCTCACTCCGCTGGGAATCCCCGTCATGACAATACTATCAGTTCCGTCTGACGGCTTGATATTATTATGGGGGCTCCAGTTGTGATGTCCGGGTTTTCTAAAGGCGCGGGCATCCATTGATGCGGTGTTGTTGCCTGTCTGCCCCCAACCGCCGCCATGCGTACAAATATCCCTTAGATAAAGGAGGAATCTTTCTCCAGCAGACAGGATGCCGGGAAAGTATTGGGGAACGGTTTCAACAAAGGCCCTTGCAAGCGCCGTAATTGTATCCGGATGATAGCGTTCTTTTAAAAAGGGGATGCCCTGCAGCGACTCAAAAGACAAGACACCTTCTTCAATCATTTGGTGTGCCTTTGCTTCCTCGCACCCCAGACTGTACTTGATCAGATCAACAACACGCGGGATGTCGGCCTCTTCCACCTTAAGGACCAGCCCGGGTTTGACAGGTTCATCTTCGGGTGTATCTTGTGTTGATTGAACAAACAGGAATTCCTTTGGATTGACTGTTGCCCTCACTGCCCCCGGGTAGTAGGTGAGTGTCTGTGGTTCTATTTTAACCCCGCTATTGAGGTTTCTTGTGTCGAGAGGTGACTGCAGGCGGTGGTGCAGGTTTGAAACCATGCGATTAGACATGTACCGAAAAACATCAGACGGATTTTGATTGGGGAATGCCGCTCGTTTGGTTCTGTTGTTGAGAGAGTCCATCCTGATGAGTTTTGCATAACTCTTTGGGTCGAGGGGATCAAAATCATCGCCCGTCAAAAAATCCGCATTCCAGTTTTTTGTGTTGAAAAATGAATCCGCGTAACCAGCCTCGTTAAGATTCTCGTCACTTCCTTTATAGTACATGCCATCATCGCCGACAAAGTCCCTCGCATCCTGCATGACAAGCAGGGACCCACCCCTGGCATGAGGGATGACCAGATAACGGATCGCCATTGTTTGTAGATGATCAGATTGTTCTAGGACTTGAGTGATGACACGCACCGCACCGTGTGTTTTTTGATCGACTGCTGCAGTAAAGTCATGGCCACCACGCAACGAAGCGTGTAACTTGCCGCTTCCCGTCTCTGACTGCTCGATACCGGGAATCCATTCACTGTAGGAAGCAGTGTCTTGTATGATTTTAAAGACGCGGTCGGGCGAAAAGGGGAGGTACGCCATCGTTGTTTGATTAACCCCGTCGTTTCCTTCTTGCATGACTCCCTGATATTTGTGGTCGGGGAAACTGCGGTGCATGGTTTCGCGAACCTTGTCACTCCAGAATGTTTTTTTCCATTTGACGAGCTGCATGTTGCTTCCCGACAGTCCCTCACGGATATCACCTAAAGCAAGAAGAAAACGATCGCCCGCTTCTGAAAAATATTGATTTGAGGGTTCGTCAGCAAACAGGGAATCCAGAAGGCCCCTGACTGCATCTGCACCAAAATGTTGTTTAAAAAAATCATTCTCGATGATGTCTTCAACATCGATGCGTCCGTTTTCAAATAGACGTCTTGCATCGGAGGGATCTTCAAATTGAAAGACTTGTTGAATCCGATCGATCTGCTTGGTGTCTCTGGGATCCATAAAAAACAAGGCATCTTGACCTGCACTGTAACGTATCGCCGGTCTGGGGTCATAGTCGTCAGGGAGGGGATGGGGCAGGGTGACATTGGGCCACTCCCTGTTGACAATCACACTGTCCTTTAATTGAGTGACGATGTCTGTGCCCGTCTTTTTTGGACTCTGCTGATACTCGTCAAGATTAAGGGAAAGACTGGCAGGGAGCATATCGATGTAAACTTGTCCTTTGCCGCGAGGCAGCGGGCTGGCCGGCAAACTTGTGCTTTTTTCAGAAAGGACTGCCAGGTGTTTTTGTTTATTCATGTGATCCCGCCACGCCTGCCATTGTTCTTTGGTCCAGGAAAAGAATTCATCGACAGATTGTGGCAAAGTAAATACCGGGTGCACACTGGGCGGGACCATGTCCAGACGCGCATTTTTTTCTTTAAGGTTGACGGTCAAGTCCAGCCTTTCAAATTTGATTTTGGCATTTATATTTTCTAGGCCTAATTTTCTGCCGAGTAGTTTTGCATAACCATCCACTCCCGATAAAATTTGCGTTTCATTAAGCGTGAGTGCAAATTCCTGTGCTGCAAAATCATACCGGGCGTTGATTTGGCTGGAGCTTAGTGAATTCAGATGGACATCAAGATCACTGCCAACCCTTGCTGCAAGATCGAAGGCATAAGGTTTTGCCGGCGCCTCTGAACGAAGAGAGATGCCGCGTTCATCTGCTGTTGCCACATAGCTCTGACCATGTGTTAATCCCTGAACAGTGACCTCAACAGGCCCCTTCATGGGTGTCAACTCAAATTGTTCAAGCGGAGATCCTTTAATTTCAAGACGCGCAGGCCCAAAATCAAAAGGGGTAAACGTAGTGGCCAGGTTGATCTGCTGATCTTTCATACCAAGAACAACAAGACCTTTAAAACCAGTGAAGGGCAGGTGAAGATTTGAGTCTTGAGGAACGACAATGCCAGCCACTTCGAATCCCTCAAGCAGGGTGGCCTTAAGATCCATACGTGGCACGTCAAGAGAGATCTGTGCCTTGCCGTTTACAAAGGCCCCTTTAAGGTTCATTTCTGCGAGTTGATCAATTCTTATTTTAAACTCGGTCCTCTTGCCATTTGCCGCGGTATGAGTGAGTGTGATGGGCCCGGAAATATTGATGGGGGCCACAGGGTCTGAACTTAATGTCCCTTGCACAAAATCAATATCAGTTTTTATTTTGGCCTTGATATCAAGGTCACCAGCCAGTTTTAGGGTTGCACCATCACCAAGTTGCTGTTGCCAATCCACTGTGAGTTTCTCAGGCAAGGTCAGTGTGGTATTTAATAGCGCGGACTTGGGTTTTACCCCGTCAAATTGCGCCTTTCCATTTGCAATAAGAGATCCCCTGGTAAATTTAATACTGCCTTTTTTATGAGCACCACTGATGTCGTATCTTTGTTCCTTAATGGGAATGGTTCCGTTGTAGGTCACAGAGGGCCTTCCCGACTGGATTTGATCAACCACAGCGGCATATCTGGCCCAAAGTTCACCCGCGTTTTTTTCAACCGCTTTAAACACTCCAGACACAGAGACTGTGTCAGTTTCCGGGAAATCGTAATACCTGATTTCTTTTTTTCTGTCTAAAGACAGTGCCTTTACTGTATCAAATTGAAAGGCGATGTCATTTGAAATATCCGAGAGATTGAGTTTGATTTCGGCAAATCCCAGGTTGAATTCTGCAATCCTTGTATCAATGTCCAGCCGCCCCTGACCGTTGTCAGTCAATGTCATGGTGGTATCTGAGATGACATCCGTAAGTTTGCCGTCTATGAGCTGTCTTATTTTTGCGTTGACAATTTTTGCACCGATGGAGCCTGCCACGGGACGATAATTTGGGATGCCATCAGCGTTAAGATTGACAAGGTCCATCTGTCCAAGCAACACACCTGAGATAAAAAAACGGCCAACCCCAAGGGTGGGGATGGCTATTTCCATATTTTCAAGATTGAGATTGACAGTACTCTTTGCCAAACGCCCCAATTTTCCGTTGTCTATTTCAGCAACAATGGCAATGCCTAGGGGGGATGCCGGCTGCTCTTTTCCTTCTGTGACACGTGACTCCAGATGCGTGCCGTCAAAAGAAAATTCGGAACTCAGAATAACTTCGGGGATTGATATTTTTATACCAGATGCCGGCGTCTGCCCTCTGCCAGCAGGTTCTATCTTGACTCGTGTTTCCAACACCGCCTGGCCCGATCCATCAAAGGCCTGACCGGACAGCATTGTGCGAAACACCGAATCAATGACAGGCCCATCAGACATACCCAGGTTCACCTCTGCCATCACTTGAGTGTCGATTTGTCCGTAATCACCATCTGTGGTTTCAATCACACCGCTAAAACCAGCATCAGCACTGATGCCGCGGTCAGTCACCTGTGCTGATCCTGTCAAGGTCCCCATGGTTGACACACCCAGATCATCGCCGATCTGTGCGCTGCTCTGTATTGCCATGTCGAGGCTTGCCTGTGTTGCTCTTGCACCCAAAGTCAGCGACAAACTTGCCCCTGCTTCGGCATGAACAAAAACAGCAGCACCGTGCTCCACAGTGCCCGGCAAATTTAAATCCGCCTCCAGAACTGCATCCAGACCACGCTGGCCATCAGGATGCGTGAGAGCACCAGCCGTGAGTCTTAAGGATGTCTCTCCCAAGAGGGGATGAGTCGTGTTCGTGGTCTTATAAGCCCCCTCTGCCATAGCCCTGCTCACCGAATCGGCGGAAAACTCAAAATCAACAACGCCCTTTGTCGTCAGCACACCCCGGTCAAGGCTGAGTTGAAAGTCATCAAACCTCACATAATTCTGGCCTTCCCCAAGTTCAATAACCAGACCCGGCAGGGACGTGCCGTTAAAGACCAGGGGAGGCACCACAACACGCCCTGTGACATCAACAGAGCCATGAGCCTTGATAGAGAGGACCCAACTTTCAAAAGAAATATCATTCAAACTTCCTTCGGCGCGGAGTCTGACGTAAAGATCATGAAGGACCGGTATTTCAATAGTCCCCACGCCTTCAATTGCAATAGCCCTTGTGTCACCGTTTGTTTCAATTGATATTTCGTAGGAAGCCGCATCTTTGTTTGCTCTGAGCAGCCTGATTTCAAAGGGCCCGCCGTTGGGGAGCGCCGTGTGACCATAACTCACAATGTCTCCACCTTCGGTTACAAAACCACGCTCGTAGATAAGGTCAGTGTGAGCCAAGATAATGGCAACCGCATCCTCACCCCCTTGATCCGTGAAGGAGAAGATGTCTTCACTCCCATCCGGTAATTTGACAAGAACTGCAGCAAACTGTTGCGGGACCTTGATTTTAAATTCTTCTACGCTGCTGTAAAGATCATCAACTTTATCAACGGCCCTGTAGTAATGTGTTTGCGGATTATCTATGCGGATATTTGCTTTTAAATGTGGTGTTTTTTGAGGATCCCGGTTTTGCCAGATTGTGATTCCATGTGTGAGCGGGCCTGCGGGCGGGATATTGATGGTCTCATACGGTGCTGTGATCTCCACTGCGAGATCTTTTGTGGTGTGGATCATGCGAGGTATGGTCAGCAGGGGATTCCCCGGAGGGGGATACACTTTCATGTCAGGATCCGGACAGCCCGGCCTTGCTGTTGCAAGTTGTCCAAGGGTAAAGAGGAGACTGGACAATCTGAGCTGTGCGGGAAAACTTTTGTCCCTTCTTAATTGATTGGGTAAATCAAACTGTTCATCTGATGATTGCAGTTGGTCAGGATGACACACAGCTTCTCCGCCTCTTTGCCCCAGGGGCAACTGGCCGATGATCCTGTCTGTCAGGTCTTCATCGGGGGCGAGTGGGATATCAAGCATGAGGCGGCCTTCGTTTGTAAAGTAAAGACGCGATGGTTTGATAGTGCCAAAAAAATACTGGGGAGACAAACGAAGGCCTGCAATTTCGGCGAGGGTGGTTTCATCTTTGTCAGGGTCATAAAGTTTAAGGTTCCCGTTTTGTACTCTGCCGGTGATCCCTGTCAGTCTTAACTGTGAGCCGTCTGTGTTCCAAAAAGGGGGCACATGATAACCGCGCCAGGAATGGCCAGAGTCAACAATAAAATAAGGTG
This sequence comes from Deltaproteobacteria bacterium, assembly GCA_015228875.1. Taxonomy (GTDB): domain Bacteria; phylum UBA10199; class UBA10199; order UBA10199; family JADGCS01; genus JADGCS01. The sequence goes on from JADGCS010000002.1 coordinate 100,330, forward strand.
GAATCTGAAGGGTGAGATATTCAGCACTCACGCTGATATCGAGATTTAAAGAATCTTGACCTTCATGAAGCATGCCTTGATGATCAAGGTACTCCACAAAGCGGTTAAAGTCATCCTGCCCAGCGTGAGCAGTGGTATTTTGTGATCCTGGTTTTACAGTTTCATTTCCCAAATAAGCTCCAACACACGAAAAATAATGAATCCGATAAAAAAACCTGTCAGCTCTCAAAAGATTAAAAAAGAACTTTTTTACCTCTACTGTTATTTTCGGTTAAACATCATTAAAAGTTGTTGTGCAAAACGAGATGCGCGCTGATTTTTATCTAATAATCAACATGTTGCGTTACAGCCCCCGTAATCTTCTCCTGCATATTTTTTGATGCACTTTGTTAAATTTTCCCGATGGAGCAGGGCAGACCACGATGCTGTTTTTATTAATTTTGTCGTTTTTTTGATGTTGTTTTTCTTCATAAGAATGCCTCACAATGCACCCTTGGATTTTTACAAGTACTCACTTGACTATGACGCGGTGCTGTTTCTCCGTTATGCGAGGAATGCACCCGCGCTCTGTCAACTTTGAAATTCCCAGGCCTATATTTATTGTATTCATGGAGGATTATTAAATGAACAGTGCTTTTCTTGTGCAGCAAATCAGGCACCCTGGTGGGGTTGTTGAGGTTCTTTCTGTGCAGGCGGTTAACAGAGACAGGATGAACGCAGAGAGAGTCATGCTCAGAAACTTTCCAGCTCAGGTGAGTGAATTTGCCCCCCCGTCTCAGGCCCATTTTGAAGAATGGCTTCTCAGACCCGCCAGTCTTGAAGAACCGCAGCGGACATTCTTTAATAATAAGTCCCTGCATACGGTTCAAGCATGGCCGGGTTCGGAGGTTCGCACCCTTGTGAATCAGGGACCAGTTGATCGTCGTGTCAACCTGACCATTGTTGGTGACGGGTACACAGAGGCAGAGAAGGTAAAATTTTTCGAGGATGCACAGCGCCTCACACGGGAAATGTTTGTTGGAAGGGCCTTTGCCAGCTATCTGCCTTTGTTTAATGTCCATGCCGTCTTTGTTCCTTCCAACGAATCCGGCATCACAGACCGACAAAAAAAAGATACAGCCCTTGGGCTGTATCGTTCACCAAAGGGTTCGAAGCGGGCGATCATGCCGGGTGATTCAGGCGCTGCAAGGCGCGCAGTGGCCCTTGCACCCAGAACAGATTACCCGATCCTTCTTGCAAATGATGATTATTATGGTGGCCTTGGCGGTGAATTTGCCATCACAACACGTTCACTTAACAGCGGCAGTATGGTGCTCAATCATGAACTGGGTCACAACATCAGCGAGGTGGGAGAAGAATACGACGGCGGGCAGGTCTACAGGGGTGCAAATTTTTCACGCACAACAAGCGTGTCGTGGAGAGAATGGGTTGACAGCTCGTTAAAGGCAGAAAAGGGAGAGGCGCTTATTGGCAAATACCCCTGGAAAAACCTTTCTGATGGCGATTTGTCATACAGATTTCTGATGCCCCAGGGTGATAAAAAAAATGTGCTTGTTGTTGATCTCAGTTCTGTCGGGTGGTCGAGTGAAACCGATGTTGAGGTCCTGATCGATGGACAAATCTGCGCGTTTGACGGCATCTACACAAGTGACCGCAGTTTTTTCAGGCTTAGGGAGACCAATCATATCAAACCGGGGTGGCACGAGCTTGTGGTCAGGGATAAAAATCATGATGGCGATAATATTCTGGCGTCGATCAGGGTCACTGCTTATCCTGCAGACTACGATTTCACACCTAAAAAGGTGGGGGCGTTCCCCGTTTTTGCCGAGGGAGAACAATTTGTCGGCTACAGACCCACGCACGAATCCTGTCTCATGCGCGACATGCGATCGCCTGATTTCTGTGTGGTAGACAAACAGAGTATCTGGCACAATCTGCTACGCAGACTTAACCTCATTGACGGGGTAACGACGACGCAGACAGAGACAGGCATCAGGGCGGTGCTGAGTGTCCCCGACCTCTTGGGTCTCTCGATTCAATGGTACCTTAAAACAGGGGAGGGTGAGCAAGAATTAACCGAGTACCGCAACATGAAAACATGGCAGAGGGACGGACTGCATCAGGGGGAATTTCGTGTCAGGGTGCGGTTTGAGACCAGTGAGGTCCGGGAGTACAATCAGGACTTTGAAGATGAAGCAAAGTTTCGTGTGGGGTGATTTTAGGACTACGCCATGGACAATCACAGCACACAAAGACATGGCAGTATTGGGAATTGTTTTGATGTAATTCTCGGTTTAACAGATATTTGGATATTTGATATTATTTGCATTTTATACATACAAAACTTTGCGGTTGATAAATGCAATAACAGTCATGACCTTAATTTGCGAGTGTCGGACAGGGCGTATGAGCCATCCAAGACAGTAGCTGTCATGCCCCCTTACCAAACCTCCACCTTTAAACCGGGCACCCTCTCGAACTCTTTTTTGTTTCTTGTGACCAAGACCAAGTCGTGGTTGAGGCAGATGCCTGCAATGATGAGATCGTTTGCGCCTATCGGGGTCTCTGCCTTGGTGAGTATGGCCCTTGTGACCCCATAATAGCTGGCGGCATCGTCATCAAATGGGTAAGATTCAAATTGAGAAAAAAATTTTTTTAAAAGTGTAAGATTGTCCTCTACTTTTTGACTGTTTCTGGCCCCATAGAAGAGTTCGGCTTTGACAACACTGCAAAGAAAAAAATCTGCGGGGCTCATACCCTTTATTTTTTTAATCAGGCGTTTATCACCGTCTTTTAAGATGGCTATGCAGATATTGGTATCGAGTAAATAGCCCATCAGAACTCCTCAATATCATCGGGTTTGTCCCTGGGTATTTCTTTCAGGTCACCCCGCCACTGTGCGGCGACCTCAGAGAAAAAATCTTTCGGCCATGCAGACTTTTGGTCGTGTTGTTTTGCAAACAATTCAGCAATGTATTTAGAAACACTTTTTTTTGCTTTTTTTGCCAGCGCCCTGATTTTTGTATCAACTGAGTCAGGGACATAGACATTAAGTTGTGCCATAAAACCTCCGTTTTTGGCCAGCCAGACGCTACGCGGGGTGCATGACGATCGGATATGAATGATTTCATGTCCGGCGCTATGCGCCAGACCCCGGCGCGTCCCCCAAGGGGATTTCCTTCGGGCATAGAAAAAAACTGCTGAGGTTCTCAGAAGGGTGGGGGCATGCGCCTATGATAAAGTATACTATATAGGATATAATTATTCAAGTATATATAGTATATCGTGACGGTTTCGCTACCGCATACCAAACCGTATAAGCAACAACAGACCGCATCAATAAAAAAACATAAAAAAACATGACGGAGGTCTTTTTTGTTTTAAAAAAAACCATAAAAGTTAAATCATCCTATGTGGTTAGATGATTTCTCAAAAAATGGGATTAAGAAAGAAACTCTAATACTACATTTGACGACAGCTAAACAGACGACATTGAACGGTGTGAGATTGATCTAAAAAAAACAATTTAAGTCACAAAAGTAAAGTGATTGTGAGGTCAGGTGTTATGGGTATTTCAGGTGTTGGGACAAGTCCGATAATCATCACGACAAATACAATGAGTGGGGTTGCTTCCTCTGTCAACCGACTCGCTGCCGGCGTGCGACCAAACATGATTGCTACTGAGCTTAAAGGACCGCAATCAAATCAACGCCAAACAACGCAAAGGGCAGCCAGACATAGAACACATGCCTTC
>JADGCS010000030.1 GCA_015228875.1 Deltaproteobacteria bacterium
TTGTTTTTAGAGTCATTAACGACAGTACTTTAAGGGCGCTCGAACTTATCAAGGGCAGGATCGACCTTGTTCAAAACAACTGCCCCTTTGTCATGATCCCTTTTTTAAAAACAAAAAAGATCTTCTGTTTAAAAAAGACACAGGCATCAATTTTTCTTACATGGCCTTTAATCTCAAAAATGAGTATTTAAAAAACAAAAAAGTGAGAGAGGCCATTGCCCTGTCTATCGACCGGGACAAGATCATCACATACAAGCTCGCCGGCATGGCGCTCCCCGCAGATTCCCTGATGAACCCTGATCACTGGGCGCGTCATCGCGGGTTAAAACCCTACACATACGATATTGAAAAGGCAAAAAGGCTCCTCGACGAGACTCCGTTTAAGGACCCCGATGGGACAGGCCCGCTCCCCCGCTTTGGGCTTGTGTACAAAACATCTTCGGTGAGAGAGCGCATTGAAATTGCCGAACTCATCGCCGAGGGCCTCAAGCGTGTGGGCATTCATGTTACGGTCAAGCCGTACGAGTTTGGCACATTTTATCAGGATATCAGACAGGGTGATTTTGACATCTTCACCTTGACATGGGTGGGTTTGAGTGACCCCGATATTTATTACGACATCTTTCATTCAAGCAATGTCCCTCCACATGGTGCAAACAGGGGGTTTTATGTCAACAGCACTGTTGATGATCTGCTTGAAAAATCGCGAACAGAAATAAACCGCGAAAAGAGCAGGGAGATTTATCACCGCATTCAGCAGATCATCTACGATGATTTTGTTTATGCCCCGCTGTGGTATGAGAGTAATTACGTGTTTATGAATCGCGCGTTAAACGGGTATAACCTGCGGCCTGATGCCAGTTTTAGCGGGCTTGCGGGTGTGAGTATTGGGGTTGTGGCATCTCCCTGAAAACAGTCGGCTGACAGTCGTTGGCAAGTTTGGGGATCACATCAAGGCTTTTCTGCCCTGTCCAGACACTCTGCCCTGTATGTTCTGTCATCCACCTTGGTGAGTTGTTTAACCTGCGCGGGAGTGAGAAGTTTGGTGTGTGGTATGGTCAGCAAATATTCGGCGATAAACCAGACCGGTTTGCGGGTTGTCGTCCAGTTTAAATGATCAAAGCGTGAGAGATTAACAGGGCGCGAAAAGGTGCGTAAGGTTCGCTTGAGGCGAGACACGTTAAAATAAACATGAAAGTAGCTCATGATGAGTTCGCGCAGCGAACGGTACACCGGTTCCCTCCAGCGGCACCCTGTATAATTTGATTTGCCGATGGCCCCCCAACATCCCTTAATTTGATACACAGCCAGTACATGATCTGTGTCTCTGTCAGCCTCCATGTCGATAATCAAGGGGGGAAAACCGATCAAGCGTAGGGCCGCGGCGGCAAAGATTGACCCTTCAAGGCAGTGCGCCGTTTCTTCTTCGAGCACGCGACGTGGAGACCATGCTGTATCCTGAAGATGATAAGGCAGGGCATCCATATATTTTTGTATGCCGTACGGGGTTTTCATGCTTTTAATTTTTTTTATTTCGGCAGGTGTAAAACCAGCAGCCTCGGTGGAGCCAAATAGGGATGGGGGGTTTTTGGTTTTTTGCATTATCCGGTTTTCTATCCGTTAAGCAAGGCCATGGTCAACCTGTGTTTGATTTTTGGAACAGACAAATTCAGGGTTAAAAAACAAAGAAACTTTTAAAAAATAATCCCGATAACATAAACAGGACGTGTTTGATACACCGAGGCCTTTAAAAGAGGCTTTAGATCCCTGTGATCGCTGCCTCACAAGGCTGTATAACCTTGGAAGGTTTTTTCTACGCGTTTCGGCATCAATTTTCGCATGGTGTCCGCCCGCGTAGTGTTTTCCGCTTTATGCGGGTTATGGGAGTGCTGATGAGTTCAATTGGTCCAAGTGATAATTATCGATCGGCCCAAGGTGTGGCATTACCTGAGAAACTACCCGCTGAGCTGCCAAACCAGTACAGAACAAGCGTTGACCTTGATGGTGACGGGCTTGTCAGGGGACGGCAGGAAAACAACCTTGCCAGCAGCTACCTGTCATACTACGTACCGGATCTTTTCAGTCCCCTCCTGAGCAGGGAGATGGCCAGCTATATTCAGCACCTGATCTTTGTAAACGAGGAAAAGCAGGAGATCACTGTCTACGGCACAACTATTAAAATAGAAGGAGAAGACAAGGTCACTGCCCCCCAACTCTGGCAAATAGCGCACGGCCTTCATGCGTTTCCTGCAGGCAGGATCCGCGAGATTTTTGGTGGAAATGCGCCACCGAGGATTGTCGTTGCAGAGCAGGCACGGTGGTTTCTTCGTAACAATGATATCCTGGAGGCAACAAACAGTTTCTTTGAGTTCAACGTCATCGGTCCTATTCGCAGTCTTTTGGGCGCAACGAATGTTGTCGCTGGCCTTTTTTGTGGCAAAGACAACACCATCTTTCTTGACCCGAACTATCTCACGCCCGAGATTGTGATTCACGAATTTGCGCACAGGGTGCTTATGCAGGGTGACAACAATGCGAGCACAGAGACCGGAGAATGGGAGTATGCAACAGAAAATAGCAACATATTTGATGAGGCGCTCCAGCCTGGGCTGCACTGCTTGGACAGTCTAACTGCCGATCATGAGCAGCCCTACTGTAACGCACAGGAAGCAGGGGCCTATGTCCTGACCAGTTTTTTTTACCACGAAGAAAAATCGTTAAAACTCGAAGGCCCCCTTGGCACGTATTTTGACACAACCATCCGGCCCTTTGTTGATCAAGGGATGATTGACTATGATTTTATTAGAGCCAACCCGCTTGTGATAGAAGATTAAGGACACACCTTTTTACTCCGTCTTACACCTTTTAACACCCTTTACACCTCCGTCCTACACACCACTCACATTCCTGCTTCGTCACATTCATAGCTGCCACAGCGTTTAAAAGACAGGGCAATGGACATCTGTGTGTATACTAAAAATTCAATTTAACATCATTATAACAATACATATCTTTATAAATTTACAATAATTACAAATAGTTTAAGTGTTTATTAATCATACTAAGAATACTGCTAGTATTCACTTTATACACAACTCTCGTGACTTTAAACCGATAATTCAAATAGAATAGAGATGAAGGCAACACGGTGTCGCCTTTATAAGCAAAACGTAAGTGGGTCATAAAAAAAGAAAGGTAAGTATGAAAACATGCAACACTTTAAAAATGGGTGCTGTGATAATTTTAGCAATCACCATCATTGCCTGTGGACAGGCAAACACCACAGATGGTCCACCAAAACCTCCGCCACCTCCAAAAAACAACCCCAGTATCAAACTGACAAAATACAACAGTGCCAGCGAAGCCCTCGAAGACTACAAAAACTCTCTCATTGAACAGGCAAAACAGGATCTCGAATCCTACGCCACATGTGATCAGTACTATTATTACGATTACGATTCCGAAGACGGTCAGACCATGTCTTCACCAACAACCGCAGGCAATCCCATGCCTTCTACAGATGACGCATCGTCTGATGCGGGAGACATGGCCGCCGATGCTGCAGGCACACAAACAAGCGCTCCAGATTCGGAGATCGCCACCTTTACAGGCACAAACCTGCAGGAAGACAACGTCGACGAATCAGACATCATCAAGACAGACGGGCAATATATATATGTTGCCACAGATCTGGGCATCGATATTTTTCTTGCGTGGCCCACAGACCAGTTTAAAAAGCTCGCAACCTACAAGACAAGCAACAAACCACAACACCTCTACCTTGATGGCGAACAGATCATAGCAATCTCCAGCCCACATAATACCGCCGTTTCCCTTATACGTGTTGAGTTTATCAACGTATCAGACCCCGCAAAGCCTGAGCTTGCAAGGGTCAAAGAGATCGAAGGGATCTTGCAAAGCAGCCGTCTTGTAGACGGTGTGTTGCACCTTGTCCTGTCATCAACAAAATCGTCGTACTACTATACAATTTACCCCGATGATTTCTGGCAAAAAAGAAGTAAAATCTGCACATCCAATAACGCAGGCTCAAGCCCGGCAGCGCTTACAGAAATGATCAATCAGGCAGTCAAGGAAAACGAAGAAGCAATCGCAGCCTTAACACTCGATGACGTCCTGCCAGCGCACGGCAATGGCGGTGAGCTTCAGCCCATCAACTGTGCAGACGAAGCAAACTGTCTGTTTAATATCTATCGCGAGGATGTTTATAAAGATGACCTCGCTTATGGCATTACCATTACGGGACTGATCAGCCTTGATACCTCCAACAAAACAAAAGAGACCATCACCCTGATCAGGGGCAGTGCGCATCAGGTCTACGCCTCAACCGAGTCAGTGTATTTTGTCTCGTCTGCATACCTTGAGACGGAGGAAAACACATATGAATACTTTTCAAGGATTCACAAATTCTCTATCAAGGCCAAAGGTAGTCTTAATGAATACTTTGGTTCCGGCATGGTGGCAGGTTCGACGCTCAACAGTTTTTCCATGGGCGAATACAAAAACACTTTCAGGGTTGCGACCACAACCGGGTCATGGGGTAATTCAAACAATCAGGTCTTCGTCCTTGACGCCACTGATCAGGATCTTAAGGTGTTGGGCAAGATCGAAAACATCGCAGAAGGCGAAACAATCTACGCCGCACGTTTTTTCGGCGACAGGGGCTATCTGGTCACATTTAAAAAAATCGACCCCTTCTTTGTGATCGATCTTAAAGACCCGGCAAACCCTGTCATCAAGGGCGAGCTTAAGATGCCCGGGTTTTCGAGCTACCTCCACATACTCAACAACGATCATGTGATCGGCTTAGGTAAAGACGGCGATGATATGGGCGACTTTGCGTGGTTTCAGGGACTCAAGCTCGCCACCTTTGATGTTACCGATGACACAAACCCCGTCATAGATGATGAGGTGATCATCGGCGGACGTGGCACGGATTCTTACGCGCTGACAGATCACCACGCATTCACATTCGACAGGGAGTCGGGTATCCTGGCCATCCCGCTCGATTATCATTCAAAAAGTGCCGGCGGGAACAATTATGGTGCGTTTGAATACAAAGGTGTACACCTGTACTCGATCAGCGATGAGGGTGAGATCGACACACTTGCGGAGATTGAAATGCCAAGCAGTGGCGGTCAGCCAAAAAGAACCATCCTCATGGGTGACGATGAAGAAAAGGCCTTGTTTGTAATCAACAGGGACGCGCTTTATCTGTACAGCATGAGCGAGGGGCATGAACTTATCGACTCCCTGGAACTCAGTAATGACGGGAACTGTAGCGACGACTACTACTCCTACGATGATGACTGCTGGATCTACTAAGAGATGATGTAACATGCCTTGATGTCGTATACATTGCTGTTAAAAAAAAGGCCGTCTTAACGACGGCCTTTTTTATGTGCGGTAAAAGATGAGATGATTTTTAACCGGTCGCACCCTGCTCTTTGACCCCCATCGCCTTCTTAAGGGGTTTAGAAAAGGCCCACATGGCAAGACCAGTGACCACGCCCAGCACCGTGAGGAACCAGAAAAATCCCGATGTAGACAGAATCTTTTCTTCGTAAAGAATACCAACGTACCCCGATAAAATATTTCCCAGAAAACTCGACAGGAACCACATGCCCATCATCGTCGAAACAATGCGGATCGGTGAAACCTTGGTGACCAGCGAAAGCCCAATCGGGGACAAGTAGAGTTCGCCCACGGTTAATATGAGCACGCAAAAGACCGGCCAGAACCATGACCCCTTGCCATCCCCGATGGAGTTGACCCCCGCGACCATGACAATAAAGGACAAGCCAAGGAGGATACAGCCCATGGCCATCTTGCCCACGCTTGTAGGTTCTTTGTTGCGTTTTGCCTGCCACCGCCACAGCATATCAAACAGAGGGGCGAGTGCAAAAATAAAGAACGGATTAAACGACTGGAACCACGTGGCAGGGACTTGAAAACCAAGGATGACCGGCCAGATTGTTTTTTCGTCGGCCCATGTCTGCATGGTATTGCCCTGCTGTTCGTAGACCGCCCAGAAAACGATATTGAGCATACACAGGGCAATCAGGGCTAAAACCCGCTTTTTTTCGTCGGCATCGAGTGGTTGCTTGGCAGGTTTTTCTCCGCTCTTGATTTCATTTTTGGTCACTGTGATATTGTCGAAGGCAAGATATTTTTGTCCCCAAGCGTAGATGATGAGCCCGCTGATCATGCCCACACCTGCGGCACCAAAACCATACCCCCAGCCCACTGTTGCGGCGAGTGTCCCACAGACAAGGTTGCACAAAAAGGCGCCAAGATTAATGCCCATATAAAAGATCGTAAAGGCGCCATCGCGGCGGGGGTCGCCCTGAGGATACAAGTTACCAACCTGCGTGGAGATGTTTGGTTTAAAGGCGCCATTGCCAATGATCAGCAGAAAAAGACCAAGAAAGAAAAAATTATCTGAGATGAGTATGAATTGCCCGATGGCCATGAGAATCCCGCCAAAGAAAACAGACTTGCGCTGTCCCCAGTATTTGTCAGCGATGTAGCCACCAAGAAGTGGTGTTAAATAGACCAACCCAGTGTACCAGCCGTAGATCACCGAGGCATAAGCACCAATAGAGGTACCAGGATCGGAAGAGATCAGGTTACGGATAAACTCCCAACCAACCACAGAAGAGGGGTCCCCTGCAGCCCGCTCTGCCCCCCCCTGAACGATCTGACGTGAGGCAACAAAGAGGTAATTGACCATATAAAGTTTTAAAAGACCGCGCATGCCATAATACGAAAAGCGCTCCCACATCTCTGTAAAAAATAAAACAAACAGACCAATGGGGTGACCCAAAAATGTTTTCTCACTTTTACTGTTCATTGATTATCTCCTCTATTGTGAAATGAATTTGCAAGCACCACAACCAAGCGATGCTGTGTTTTGCGTAGATGCCGACGACTGAATGCGGTTGGTCTTGATATCTGCTGTGTCATGCAGAGTCAATCCCATTCTGGTATCAACAATACCGTGAGAAAAAAAATGGTGACCCTCATCACACCCCCCGTTTTGTGTCCTTTACAATTTTAAACCAACCCCATAGTAATCACCTCACACCATGCACTACCTCTTTTACAAGGTCAACAAGGCCGATATTTTTATGATTAAGTTTCTGCTCGAAGGCTACGAGAACATGGCACAGGTGTCCACAATCGACGAGGACCTTCCAAAAATCCAGATTTCTGTCGTGCCCGATCTTCTCGATGAATGCCTTGTGATTATCGATGACCTCAAAAAAAGATTTTTTATGCAACAGCTTGATGAAGACTGCACCAAGAGCCAGGGAAATTACTAACCAAAATGCAACGGCTCCGCTCTTGGTTGCCTGTTGGGCAACCCCCTGTTTCGGAGGAGTCCTGAAAAATCATGTCACGTGACAAAATGTAAAGACATGATTTTTCAGGGTTTGAAATATTTTGCAAGCGGCAAAATTTTCAAACTTCCGGAGAAACAGGGGGTTGCCCGACAGGCTCCTAGGCGACAGGAGATACGGGATTTAACCAACCACCACTTTTTTAAATCGCCTTTTTCCCGCCTGAATCACAAACACACCCGCCTCGCCTAAAACCATTTTGGGATCGCTCACCTTTTGCTGATTGAGTTTAACCCCCCCCTGCACCACAAGCCGCCTGGCCTCGCCATTGCTCTGTGTGAGCCCCGATCGTGTCATGATGTCCAGCAACCCAAGACCGGCGGGGACACTGTATTCTTCTATATCGGCGGGCAGTTCTTTTTTTGCAAAGATTTGTTCAAAGCCCTGCTCGGCTTTAACAGCCTCCGCGTCTCCATGAAAACGCGCCACGATTTCTGTTGCAAGCATGACCTTTGCCTGTTTGGGGTGCAGATCACCGGTCTGCACGGCAGTCTGCATGTTTTTTACCTCTGGCATCGGCCTGAAGCTTAACAGCTCAAAGTAACGCCACATCAGGTTGTCGTCGATCGAAAGAATCTTGCCAAACATGTCGAGTGGTGCGTCTTTAATGGCGATGTAGTTGTCATAACTCTTGCTCATCTTCTGGACGCCGTCAGTCCCTTCCAGCAGCGGCATCATCAGGATGACCTGAGGCGCTTGCCCTTCATCCTTTTGCAGCTGCCGCCCCATCAAGAGATTGAATTTTTGGTCGCTGCCCCCAAGCTCAACATCGGCTTTGAGTGCCACAGAATCATAGCCCTGCAACAGGGGATAAAGAAACTCATGGATGGAAATGGGCTGGTTTTCTGCGTACCGCTTTGAAAAGTCATCGCGCTCAAGCATGCGGGCCACAGTGAGTTTGGAGGCGAGCCTGATCATGCCCTCGGCGCCAAGGGCCGCGAGCCACTGGGAGTTATAAGCAACCCGCGTTTTTTCTCTGTCTAGAATTTTAAAAACCTGATCGGTGTATGTTGTGACATTTTCCCGAATCTGTGCATCTGTCAAAGGCGGGCGTGTAGCGATGCGTCCCGTAGGATCACCAATCTTGGTTGTAAAATCGCCAATGAGAAAACAGACCTCATGGCCAAGCTCCTGAAACTGTCTGAGCTTGTTCATCAGCACTGTGTGCCCGAGATGGAGGTCTGGTGCGGTGGGATCAAAGCCCGCCTTGATGACAAGGGGTCTGTCTTGTTTGAGTTTGTTTAGCAACTCTTCTTCGTTGATGAGCTCAACACTCCCCCGTTTGATGATGTCGAGTTGTTCGTTGATTGGCTTCAAATTAATTCAGACCGCAAATTGCACAACACAGAATACATAGCCATTGACTCTGTCATCGTTCTTCTGCGGCCTGCAAGTTACTCAATTGACTTTAACGCGGTTGAATTCCTTCATTTTGCGAGGAGTGCGCCCGCCATGTTCCGTACAATACATGGCCCGCGCTCTGTCGACTTTGAAATTCATAACCCGCATAAAGCGGAAAATACTGCGCGGGCTGGCACCTCGTAAAATATTGTTGCTGAAACGCGTAGAAAAAACCTTCCAAGGTTCTAAACATCGAGCTATTCCCTTTCGCAGATCCTGGATATCGTGACTGCCTTTTTTGTGTAGAGATCGATCTCACAGACAATACCGCAAACCCTGACATCACCCACGCCAATTTCAAACTTCTGCGGCATCCCGGTTCTAAATCTTTTGAGAATGATGTTTTTGTCCATGCCAATCACGGAATTGTAAGGGCCACACATACCGAGATCTGTGATAAATGCCGTCCCCCCAGGTAAAATTTCTTCGTCCGCGGTCTGCACATGCGTGTGTGTGCCAACAACAAGCTGGACGCGCCCGTCAAGATACCAGCCCATCGCGCGTTTCTCTGATGTGGCCTCGGCGTGCATGTCTACCACGATGATGTCCGCCTCGTCGCGGATTTTCTGGATCGCATCGTCAATCGCATCGTAGGGCAGATCGGCAGCACCATTGAGATACATATTGCCAATCACATTGATCACACCAACACTCACGCCGGATTTTGATTTGACAATACCAACACCCCGGCCAGGTGCCTGTTTGGGAAAATTGCACGGCCGTATCACCCTGCTGTCTTTCTCGTTAAGACAGGGATAAACCTCGGTAACCTGCAGGATATGATTACCACCCGTGATCAGATCGACACCACTCGCTAATATCTCTTTGGCAAGTTTTGTGGTGATCCCCCTGCCCCTCGCCGCATTTTCTCCGTTGGCAAGGACCAGATCCAGACTGTATTGTTCTTTAAGACGCGGTAGAAGATTTTTTATGGCAAGCCTGCCCGGCTCTCCGAAGATATCACCAAGAAAAAGAATATTTATTTTTTGATCTGTCATTTAACAAACGCTGCATCATTTTTTTGCATAGAAATTTTTTTCTGTCATGACGCCATCAACCCCTTGATCCCATTCGTCGGTGGGAAATGAGTCCATCATTTGACACTCGTACGCAAGACCAATGACCGGGCCGTCGTATTCGGCATCGGCGACATACCTGTCGTAGAGACCCCTGCCAGACCCGATTCTTTTGCAGGCGGGGGAATAAACCACACCGGGAACAATGAGAAGATCGAGGGTGTTCTCCGGTGCGTAAGGAGCGCAGTGCCTGCGTGGCTCTAATACGCTCCAACATCCCCTCTGCAGGTCTTCGGGCCCGTTGACCTCGTAAAAAACAATCCCCTGCTCCACACGTGGAAAATAAACATGAAGGCCCGTCTCAAGCGCCCTCTGAAAAAGGGTTTGTGTCATGACCTCGTTTTTGATGGGATAATACAGACCCACGCCGCCCTTTTTGGGCCAAAACGGGGCTTTGAGAATCCTGTCCTGAATGGCCGTCGAACATTGCTCTACAGTCACCTGCGAAAGCTCATTTCGCAGCCTCTGCATGTTGTCGCGTATGATCTTTTTAGAAATTTCCACGCGCGGATTTTAGCCCCCTCACACTGAGGGGTCAAGGGATTTCCCGGCAGACACTCAAGAGCCACTGATAAAAAAAAGCCCCGCAAATGCCGTTGGGTACACCTTAATTAGAACCTGATAGACAGGTGGGCGCCATATAATCACTTTAGGCTCCTCTGATAAATCAGAGTATGCACACCGTGAACAGGGACAGCTCCCTTTCTAATTTTTAGGTTCTTAATTACTTGGTGCCACAACGTACAACGCAGGGTCTTTGGGTTTCATTATGCAGGAAACAAGGGTCTCTCGGCAAGTCAATAATCGCAATTTTGCCGCAACAAACAATCTTCATACCAATTACAAGCCCCCGTCAAAAAATTGCAAGATTCTGTATTGACAGGGGTTAATAAAAGATGTGGCCAGCTGTCATATTCTGTCGTGACAAAAATCATCGGGCCTCTGATGTGAGATTTTTCAGTTTGGCGATCTCTGCCGGATCTAAAATCCTGAATTTTCCAGAATGCAGTGACTTGATGCGCACGGGACCGATCGCCACACGCCTGAGTTCCTTGACCGTTAATCCCACAAGCTCGCACATCCTGCGGATCTGCCGGTTTTTTCCCTCGTGAAGCACAAACTCGAGCAGAGTGGATGTCCTGTGTTTTGAAATCACATTGATCTCTGCGGGCAGGGTCCTCTGCCCGTCAATGATCACCCCTCTTCTGAGTCTTTCGAGCAGACGCTCCTCCGGGTGAGAGGACAACTTGACCTCGTAAACCTTGCTTAAATGATACCGTGGATGGGTCAGTTTTAAAATAAGATCACCGTCGTTGGTTAAAATCAGCGCCCCCTGCGTGTTGTAATCAAGCCTCCCCACGGGTTTAAGGGTTTTAAATTTTTCGGGCAGAAAATCGTAGACTGTTTTTCTGTCCTCCGGATCATGACGCGTCACCACGACCCTGCGGGGCTTGTTAAAAAGTATGGCTATGGTTTCTTCCTGCGGCGTGTACTTGAAGGCCCGGCCGCAAACCTGAATACGATCCTGCAATGGATCAACCTTAATTCCCTTGGCCGTCACAACAATCCCGTTAACCTTGATTTTTCTGTCGTCAATCATCTGCTCGACGGCACGACGGGAATAAAGCCCCGACTCTGATAATACTTTTTGAATGCGTTGTTTAAATGTGTTGTTCATAGGTTGGTGACCTGGTCTGATAGCGCAACGACGCGTCGAAGTCTTCTCATTTTTCAGACTACTACCCTGCCCGCGTTGTCACTTATTGAAATTCTTAAACATCAAACCTCTGGGGATGGTCCCTGCAGAGAGTCTTCCTGCTGTGCCAATCCATCGACCTCTGATGTTTGATTTAAAAGGGTGTCCTGTTGTTCGGGTTCGGGATTGTCTACCTTGATCCCCGTGGACACAAGGACATTTTTTTCTACCTTGCGCAAATCTTTGATCGAGGCATTGAGGTCATCAAGGATGGCCTGCTCTTCTTCGCTCAGCACCTCGTAGTTATCCTCGACAAGATCGTCGAGCATCATCCCGTGCCGCGGTTCATCTGTGGCATTGTCTGTTTGTTGATGATCCTGTGAAAGTCTTAAAGAATCGTAATCAGCAAGACTGGGCAGATCTTTAAGCTGGTTGAGGCTGAACACCTCCAGAAATTTCAGGGAGGTGCCATAGATCAGGGGTTTTCCCGGTTCGTCACTCCTGCCCACGACACGGATAATCCCCTTGTCGAGCAAAGTTTTGATGACTCCGCCCGAGTCCACACCGCGGATGTCTTCTATCTTGTTGCGGGTGACGGGCTGTTGATACGCAATAATGGCCAAGGTCTCGAGACTGGAGGGTGAAAAACGCGCCGGTGCACTGACTTTTTCATTTTTAAAATAAAGCGAGATCTCGTATTTGGTTCTGAGCTGGTAACCCTTGGCCACAGCCACAAGCTCAATGCCATGATCATCCCTGCCAAGATCATCCTGAATCTCCTTGAGCAGCAGCTTGACATCCGCAGTTGTGATTTCCTCTTCGAGTTCTTTTTGCTTTGTGAGAAGACTCTGCATGATCTCGTCGGAGACATGATCCTCTGGCCCATCGTCTGATGCGTCATCGTCTGATGCGTCATCGTCTGATGCGTCATCGTCTGATGCGTCATCGGTTGATGCGTCATCGGTATTTTGGGAGATGGTGTCTTCCGAAAGATGCAAGTCGTCTGAGTCGTTGATGTCTTCGGGTAATAAATCGTCTTCTTCGGGGGGAAAAATGTTTTCGTCGGGGGGAAAAACGTTTTCTTTGCAAACAATATCATCCTCAGGTGCGTCTGCAGGTGCGTCTGCGGGCGCGTCTTCGTGCGACAAAACCTGCAGCTCACCAGACTGTGCCCCCGCCGTTTCCTCGAGTCTGCTGACGTAACGAAGCTTTCTGACCATTTTGCTTATGGGAACGGGTTCTGTGCCGACAAAAAGCATGGCCTCTATGATTGATTTTTGTTTTTCTTTACTGAGCATCACCAAATCACCTGTAGTCTTCCTTGATCTCAAAGGGCTCCTGACCTGTGAGAGCGCTGTTATCAATTTCAATGCACCTTTTTAATCTGATGGGTTCAAATGCCGCTACCTGATACAACACGACAAGTTTAAGTTTGGCCATCTCGAGAATGGCAAGAAAACTGACAACGATATCAGACCGCGACCCTGATGTTTTAAACATGTCTGTAAAAAGAATACTGTCGGATTGTTTTAACAACTCGATAAATTCATAAATGCGGTCTGTCACCGAGACCAGCTCCGCAGAAACATGGTGCTTGACCTGGTCCTGAGGCAGACGGTTTAAAACCTCGTAGAAGGCCTTGATGAGTTCAAAAGAATCAACCTCGTAAGATTTGTTCTCCGGTTTTTTTTGCTGACCGTCTGGTTCCTCACACTCATCGATAAAGGCCCCGCGACCGTAGATGTCGCGGTTAAGCCACGGTCTTTTTTTAAACTGCAGTGCCGCCATTTTGTAGAGCTCGTACTGTTTGAGTCTGGCAATAAGATCCCCTGCCTCCTCGTCCTGTTCGTCATCGGCTGATGCGTCTGTCGGCAGCAGCGTTCGCGACTTGAGATAAGCAAGTTCGGAGGCCATGTAGAGAAAATCGCTTGCAAGATCGACGTCGAGTTCTTTGAGCGCCTCGAGATAAAGCAGGTATTGATCGGTGACTTTGGCTACAGACACACGCGAAATCTCAAGATCGTGTTTTTTAATAAGATATAACAACAGATCAAGCGGACCTTCGAAGACATCTAATTGAAGTGTGATGTTGTTCATATTTTAATGACTTCTCTCACCCTCTCCATGTTTAAAACAGCGACTTTGCGGGCGTCTGTATTTCCCTGTTCGATCACGGCGCGCACATCATCTGGTTTTGCCGCGACCTCAACGCGCCTCTGCCTGAAAGGATCAAGCCGTTCATCCATGCTTTTTAAGAGAGCTTTTTTACAGTCGATGCAGCCCATACCTGCCGACCGACACCCCTCGGCCACTGTGTTGATCGTATCCGGTGATGAATAAATTTTATGATAATCAAACACCGGACATTTTTCGGGGTCCCCTGCATCTGTACGACGCATTCTGGCCGGATCGGTCTTCATGGGCAATATCTTTTTTCTGACAGTTTCTGTGGTATCGGAGAGGTAAATACTGTTGTTGTAACTCTTGGACATCTTGCGCCCGTCCGTCCCCGGAATTTTTGGAAATTTGGTCAAAAGGGCCTGGGGTTCTGCCAACACTTCGTGTTTAAAATGATGATTAAATTTTCTTACGATCTCCCGCGATAACTCGATATGTGCCACCTGATCCTGACCAACCGGCACATGGCTCCCGCTGTAAAGGGCAACGTCTGCCGTCTGCAGGAGGGGGTACCCCAGAAAACCATAAGTTGAAAGATCCTTGCCCGAAAGCTCTTTCTGCAAATCTTTGTAGGTGGGGACGCGTTCGAGCCACGCAACCGGCGTGATCATAGACAACAGCAGGTGCAGTTCTGCATGTTCCGGAACCCTTGATTGAATAAAGATCGTGGATTGAGCGGGATCGAGCCCAAAGGCCAGCCAGTCAATAAACATTTGAAAACCAAAATTTTTGACCTCGGATGTCTGATCGTAGTCAGTGGTCAGGGAATGCCAGTCGGCCACAAAAAAGAACCGCCGCGCGATTGTTTGATCTGCCTGTAATCGCACCCAGTTTTCGAGCGCCCCGTGATAGTTGCCAAGGTGCAAGAGGCCTGTCGGCCGCATCCCCGAGACAACGATTTTTTGATCAGCATCCAACATGCGGCCTCACTAAATGATCTATCGGAGCAAGACAAGATTAATCTCATGTGTGGCCATCACACCCTCCCCGTCAGCCCGCACAAAGACCCATCAAGACCCTCTCGCAGTCCCGTGCCTTCATGAGTTTGGGAACAGGGTAGAGGGGATTTGCCTCTTTAAGAATACGCTTAACAAGAAGCGGGATGTCTTGTTTTTGAATCTCTTTGACATGATTGGGGATGTTCATGCGTTTGTTGAGTCCCTTGATCCTGTCGATGAACTTTTGTGACAACGCCTCTGTTGAATCTGTTTTTTTGCCGGTGCCACTGACAAGTGCGAGTTCGGCAAGTTTGTGTTTGATTGTATCGCTTGAGTATTCGAGTACATGGGGGAGTACAATCGCGTTTGCGAGCCCATGCGGCACATGATACATGCCCCCCAAATTATGGGCGATGGCATGAACATAACCGATAGAGGCCCTTGTAAAGGCCGAACCTCCATAAAAAGAGGCCATGAGCATTTCTTCTCTTTTTTTAATATTGCTTCCGTCGTGATAGACATCCTCAAGGTTGTCAAAAATAATTTTGACCGCCTTTTTTGCGTTATCGTTTGTAAACCCTGTTGCATGGAGACTCACATAGGCCTCAATCGCGTGTGTGAGCGCGTCAAGCCCGGTTGCCGCTGTCAGGTGCGGCGGGAGACCTGTGGTCAGCGCGGGATCAAGGATCGCAAAATGGGGAACGATTTTAATATCCATGATGGCAAACTTTTCCCTCTCCGTGGGATCGGAGATGACCGCGGCAACGGTTGTTTCGGACCCCGTGCCCGCTGTTGTAGGAATAGCAATGAGCGGCGGAATTTTATGCCAGACCCTAAAAAGCCCCTTCATTTTTTTTACAGACCTGTCTGGATTAGCAGCCCGCGCAGCAATCACCTTGGCGCAGTCAATGGGAGACCCGCCACCAATCGCAATAATGCCGGAACATTTGTCGGCAAGATATTTTTTTAAACCGTCCTCGATGTTATCAATAGTGGGATTGGGCTGCACATCGTCAAAGACCGTGTAACTGATATGGGCCTTATCTAAAACCTTGGTCAGCCCCTGCAAAAGTCCCGCCTTGACAATGCCCTTATCTGTCACAACCAGCAGGCGCCCCATGTTTTGAGATTTGATCAGGATGCCCGCTTCTTTGATGGACCCATCACCACGAATAACTTTTGGGACAGGGAACGGAAGCACAAGAAGCCCGTATTTCATGATGTACTGAAACAATCTGTACCCATAGGGGTTAAGAATGATTTCCATAATGCACTCCGGTTAAAATGTGGCAACGCATCTGATGTGGTCCTGTCAGACACACCGCGTAAATCAACGCCCGCTATTTCTTGACATCATTCGCAGATACTCCATGCTGTCTGTGTGAAACTCAAAACTCATGCCAACTGTTTCTTGCATAAACTGATAATCTGTGCAAGATCGCCGGAGGATTTTTTACACAAAAAGCAGGACACACAACCATGACCGACACCCTTGCCGTTACAGAGAACGCCTCACCACCACCCTACCCCGAGTGGGAGATTGACATCACCCACTACGACACCAGTGCAAGAAGTGCAGACGACAGTCAGGCCATGGGGCTTAACACACAGGAGTCCCTTCTCCGTGCCTCCGTTCGTCTGGACAAGATCACAGGAGGTCTACTTCCCCCCAATTTTAAAATTTCAGCCGGTTTTGGTCTGCTCTCGGTCAAGGGTCTTAAATACGCCGGCTCAATCGAGACAAGCGTTGGTGCCTTTATGCTCGATCTTGATTCTTCGTCAAAAAAGGCGGATGGTTTTATTCTGGGTGGCAGTATCTCGGTAAATATACTCCCGTACTACCTCCCTGAGGGGTTTGATTTATGGGGCATCAGGGCCGATGCCGCTGTGGGGGTCAGGGGCGCTGCGCTTGATACTTCAATGACTGTCGATGATATGTCAATCGAAACACCCTACGACGAGAAACCCATGATCCTCTCGCCGCAAGAAAGAACCGATTTTGTAGACGCGGCAGCACTGGGTGCCGTTATCTTTTCCGCAGGGCTTAAATTAAGCCGCGAGATTGTCAGCACAAAGGGCCTTAAAATAGAAGGGGGGATCAATCTTGCCGCGGAATACATCGATTTAAAGGCGGCCTACGGACTCACAGCATCAGGCAAAGAGCGCCTGCAAAGTATTTATGATGCCGCCCTGCCGGGTACCAATCTCGCACTCACAGCTTCGGGTGATATTAACTTCTCTGACTGGCTTTTTAGTTTTGGCCCGACTCTCAGCGCCACATTTTATGACCAGTTTAAGGTCTCGGCGGGACTGGATGTGCTGGTCAACAACCCCGAAAATGTCGAGAGCGACAAGATCAGCCAGCGACCCGTCTTAAGGCCGTACGTTTCTTTTGGTGTTTTGTTTGATTAAACGCCGTGATCCCTTTACCTGTAAGCTTCCTTTCTGTGCGCAACTTTTACAACCACCACCACCAGCACATCGTCCTGAATGGAATACACAATACGGTAATTGCCCTGACGAATCCTGTATTTTTCTGAGCCAGACAGCTTGATACAACCCTCTGGTCTGGGGTTATTTGCAAGCCCCCTGATTTTACTAACAGCGCGCTTGAGATCTTTTTTGGGAAGGTGCTTAAGCTCTTTGACGGCTGACGGTTTGATCTTGACTTTATAAGAGTCCATCTTTTTTCATTTCTTTCACGACCTTTTCAAAATCAAGATCGGGCTCTCTTGCCCTTTTTTCGAAGGCGAGAAGATCTTCGGCGTCTTCTGCAAGGCTTAAACGCACAGCCTCGCAGACAAGTTCTGACAAGGGGCGTTCTGTTTCGAAGGACTTTAATTTGATGGCCCTCAAAATGACAGGATCAAAATAAACGGTAACCCTTTTTGTTTTTTCTTGGGGTTTCATCAGGTGTTATTTTAACACTAAAGCGTTATAACGTCAAAACGTTTTTTACAGGCCTTGCGCCCTCACGCCTCAATCCCAAATTTTGACAGCACCTTTCTGGTGGGGATGCCGTTGGCATCGTAGCCGCGCTGCTTGTAATAATTTTTTAACAGTGCCTCTAAGGGAACAGCCCTCTCTTCGGGGTCGCATTCCCTGCCCTCGAACAGCATGCGGTCGGGCAGTGTGTCATCCTTTTTGGTGATCCCCTCGCGGGTGTTCATAAGCCTCTCCAGAAGATGAATGCGGTTGCCCGCCCCAATAAACTCGCTGTTGGAAATTTTAATCCCCGTCACGGTCTTGTACAGATTGGTGTAGATGCTAAAGTCGACAAGATTAACGGCAATCTCGGGAATATTTTGCATCAGACAACCCAGCACAGCATCCGGTGTGTACTTGGTCATCGGGACCTCCAGCGTGTAGGCAAAGGCCGTAAATTGACAGGTGTGCATCGAGTTGACACAGCAGTTCAGGTTTTCAAAAAAATGAACAAAGTCCGCCTTGGCCCTGATGGTGTAGGGTTTGAGCAGTTTAAAAAAGGTCTCCATCGCAAAAATGGCAGTCGACAGGTGGCACGCCCCGCGGTTCGCCACCGCATAGGAAAGCCCCTGTCCAAAACTGCCGCGCGGGTCGTAGGCAGGAAGCTCAAGCCCCTTAACCTGTATCGCAAAATGCTCCCCTCCGTATTTTTGTGAGAGCAGGCGTGTGCCAAGCCCCATGTCTTTGCCGAGTCCCCTGCCCAGGGCAATGTCCTCAAGGGCCTGCGTGACCTCTTGAGCCGAACCAAATTTGAGATTACTTTTTATCAATCCCTTTTCGGTTGCCTCCATCACCCATGCGAGCACACCTCCCGCGGAGATAGTGTCCATACCCATTTCCCCGCACAGCTCGTTCCACAAAGCCAGGGCCTCTGTGTCAAATATTTCCAGGTTTGATCCCATAAGACCCACGGTCTCATACTCGGGGACCACGCGCTCTTTGCCCTGATAGCCACCCTTTTTGCCGCAAAGGATCGTACACGGCCTGCATGTGTGATGTTTGGTTTTGTGTTTCGCCTTGACCTCTTCGCCCGAGATGAGATGGGCGTCGTCTGATCTGCCCTTTGTAAAATTTTTCACCGGAAGAATTCCCTCGGCGTTACACCTGTTGACATTGGTCGATGTACCGTAACTTCTGTAAAGGTTGGCGGTAAAATCGTTTGAATTGATGTAATCCGTGGCCTTTTTTTTGATTTTTTTAAATTCCTCCAGACGTGCCGGTACAATTTTATACACACCACCTATGGCAAGCACGGCCTTTAAATTTTTTGCCCCCATCACGGCACCCTGACCGCCGCGGCCCAGATAGCGGTGGCCAGATACAATGTTGGCATACCTGACAAGATTTTCACCGGCAGGACCAATCACAAGCGCGGCCCCCTTTGCCCCCAGCTCTTTCTGCGTCTCTGATGTTGTCTTACCCCAGAGATGCCCTGCCGATTTAAACTCTACACCGGTCTCGGTAATCACAAGATAGGTTGGTTTTTTTGATTTGCCTTTGATCAGCAGGCCGTCCCACCCTGCGGTCTTGAGCTGCATGCCAAAGGGACCGCCGCAAGACGAGTGTGTAAATATATTTGTAAGGGGCGATTTTGTAACCGAAGAATACCTGCCCGAACAGGGGGCACCCGTCCCCATGAGAATGCCCGGCATGATGGCAATGATATTATCAGGACCTAAAGGATCTGTCTTTGGTTTCATGCGGTCGTAAAGAAGTTTAATGCCAAGGCCCTTGCCTCCAAGATAGAGGCGTCTTTCTTCTTCTGTAACCTGATACACCTTAAAATTTTCTTTTGTCAGATCAACCTCAAGCACCTTGTTGCTCGTGCCGATAATTTCTTTTTCATTCGTCATAACCCCCCCTGTTTTTGTCTTCGATCAAGACATACTTCACCCTGCACAAAGGCAGGAGTTCTTTTAACTGCATCTCTCCCCGTAAAAAAAGCTGTTCTATTTTTTTAAGAACACCCTTGCGATAAATGGCAAAAAAAAGTTTTTTCTCTGCGGCATGCGTAACGGGAATCACCACCTCTGTGTCTTTTTTTATGGCGCCAAACATTTCATCAACCAAACTCTTATTTATGGAATTGATGTGGGGCAGGATCACCAGATTATCCTCGTGACTCGAGGCGTCTAATGCCGAATAAATGGCCATCAGAGAACCCTGATGCTTCACACGATCCGGCACCACCCTTATCCCTTCAATCCGGTAATCATCTGTTTCGTTGGCGCTGATCATCACCTCTTCAAAAAGAGGTTCTACCAGGGCGACCGCCGTTAACACTGACGCATGCAGCGCCTTGCAGTTCACACCCTGTCCGCCAGCAAGCACAACCGCGCAGGCCTTATGTCTTTGGTTCTGTGGCATGGTCTTAATACCGTACCTCTCCTACATATTTGTTTTTTTTTCAATGTGTTTGAATGTCGTGGGGAGCCCCCCGAAATGCTGGAAGGTTGATGGAAGTGGAGTAATGAAGAACCCCGCAGCAAGCTGCGGAGTATCAATCCGAGAAAATCCTCACGTTACGCCCCAAGGGGCGGGGAATTTAACCCCCATCTGGGGGTTAAAATTTTTCTTCGGATGATGGTGTTTCGGGCCGAGCTGTTTCGGTGGTGATGAGCGTAAATAATTTACCCTCGACCTCTGATCGAGGGACGCGCGGCGTGCATAAGTCAGTCATAATTTACCAAAGTATATTATTAGCGACTCGCCTGGACCTGCCCCTCTTGGACCCGACTGTCCCTGATCTGCTTGATCAAGCAACGGGTTGCCTCGATAAGGGCTATCTCCCCTGTATCTGCAGGCAGTTTAATTTTGAATACCCTGCCGTCATACTCAATCCCTGCCTGAAAAAAATCAGAACCAAGGCCTAATTCAGGTGCAGCCGGTAACCGCCACAGGCCCACCCTGCCATTGATACCAGCCTCCCGCAAAAAATCCTTTGCGGCCTCTTGGGCGGCCACTGCCACCTCGCCCACATTGGCATCGATATTAACACCCACCGCATCCGATGCGGCACAGGTTTGTGTCTGGGGGGGATTTTTTTCAACATCACAAATCAACTGATGGGCCGCTCTTATAGCCGCGATCCCGCCGTTCATGCCAGCACTTTTAGTAAAATAGACCTTACAACCCTCAGCTAAAGTAAAGGTGGCTGCAACAAATGTGCTCACCCCCGCTCCAAAGGGGTCTGCATCGACCTGTTTCCAGACCCTAAAAACACCGGGTGTTTTATTTTTAAATAATAATTTTACCTCAGCCTGCTCAACTGCTCTCAATCCAAGTTTGGGATCTATGACAACCTGACTCTCGAAGCCTGTGGGGGTTGTCCCACCCCCCTCTGCAGGGACAGGTGCCGTTGGAACGGCAGCGGGCGCCGCAGGGGCCACACCAAGACCCGCTGGGTCGGCTGCTGCAAGTTGTTGAACCGGTTGAATTGTACATGCGATTGGATTTGTGCAAGTGGTTGGACCATCTGCCATAACGACCTCCCTTTCACAGAGTTATCGTCATAAAATCAACAGGAGTTGTCAGAAATAAAAAATAATCACAAACCATGGGCAAAATAAGGCAGGCCACCCCACCCAATGTCACACATTGTTAACCCGTGTCTTGTCGTATTTAAAGAAATCTACGTGGCACCTGGTGTTGTTTCTACACATTGTATGGGACTGTTGAAAAATGGTAATTGCGTCATTGCGAGCGCACGTAGTGAGCGCGACAATCCCGTAATTTCGAGCACTTCTGGATTGCCGCGCTGCGCTCGCAATGACGTTTGGGGCATTTTTCAACACACACACATTGTATTGTTTTAAAAGTTATTTTATACAAGCTTAAGGAAAAGGAGATGACTTATGAAAAAAACACTCACAGTGATTACGGGAGCAAGTTCCGGTATAGGCGAGGCCGTAGCGAAGCGTTTTTCCGAAGAGGGGCACCCCCTGCTTCTTCTGGCGCGCAGGCTTGAACGCCTGGAGGCCTTAAATCTTCCCGAGACAATCTGCTCCAAAGTTGATGTCACAGATTCTGCAATGTTTTGCAGGGCTATCAGACAGGCCGAGGAAAAATATGGTCCTGTTGAGTGCCTTGTTAATAATGCCGGTGTAATGCTTCTTGGTGATGTGTCAATTCAAAATGCCAACGAGTGGAAGACCATGTTTGATGTTAACGTGCTGGCACTTTTAAACGGCATACAGGCTGTGCTGGGATCCATGAAAAAAAGAAAATCAGGCACAATCATCAATATTTCTTCGATTGCAGGCAGAAAAACATTTCCATCGCATGCGGCTTATTGCGGCACCAAGTTTGCTGTTCATGCCATCAGCGAAAATGTGCGTGAAGAAGTCGCAGGTTCGGGTGTGCGTGTGATCACAGTGGCACCGGGTGCAGTCGAGACAGAACTTTTAAGCCACACGACCAGCAATGAAATCAAAAATGGCTACGACGACTGGAAAAACTCGATGGGCGGGGTAATTGTTGCCGATGATATCGCGCGCTCTGTTATGTTTGCCTTTAATCAGCCACAAAATGTCTGTATTCGCGAGATCGTGATTGCGGCCACAAGGCAACAACCATAGATTGATGTACAGGAATTTCTTTAAACAGGGGTATTGAAAAACAGCAGACAGGCTTATCCCGCCGCTCTGTCCCGGACCCTTTGTTTTTTGTATATCTCTCTTTTGAGTCTGGAAAGTTTGTCTGTTAAAAGTTTTCCAAGCAGGTGGTCCATTTCGTGCTGAACGCATACGGCAGAGAGATCGGATAACTTGTGGCTTTGCGGCCTGCCCTCTTTGTCAAGGGACTCGACAATGATGTGTTTTGATCTTTCGACATCGATGAGGAGTTCGGGGCAGGAGAGACAGCCCTCTTCGTAAATGATGGTATCCTCAC
Source organism: Deltaproteobacteria bacterium (assembly GCA_015228875.1). Lineage (GTDB taxonomy): Bacteria > UBA10199 > UBA10199 > UBA10199 > JADGCS01 > JADGCS01. The sequence goes on from JADGCS010000030.1 coordinate 22,586, forward strand.
TGTGGATGATTATGGGATTTATAAACGCAATGGGATTGGGTTTTTTATTTTCGGGGTTGTCGGGGTCAACAATGTGTACGTCCATTACAAAGATATTGATATTTTCACCAACCTGGGGGGCCGCGAGCCCAATGCCTGTCTCGGATGTGTACATGGTTTCAAAAAGGCTGTTGATAAAGTCGGTTATTTTGGTGGTGACTTTTGCAACTGGGACGCTTGTCTTTTTAAGAAGTTTGTCGGGGTATGTGAGTATTGGCAAATACATAATTTCTCAACGGCTCATATCAGACTTTGAGGGTCAACATCAATCTGGTATTGCACGCCTTTGGGTTTTCTTTTTTCGAGATCACCCTGCACATAATTGATGAGGTCTTTTATTTTAAGGCCTCTGCGCACCTTAAACAGAACGTGATAGCGGTATTTGCCCCGCACTTTTAAAATGGGCATTTCAGCGGGGCCAAGGATCTGGATGTCATCCGTGTTGGTTTTTTTTCTGACATGGTTTAAAAAAATATTCCATTTGGATAAAAATTCCTTCAGTGTGTTTTTTTTGTTTGATAAAAAACGCCATTGTATAATGCGGGAAAACGGCGGGTAGTGAAGCAACTCCCTTATCTTGAGTTCTTCGCTTGCAAATTCTTCATAAGATTGAGTCATGCCAAGCCTGATCGAACCGTGATCCGGCATCAGGCTCTGAATGATCACGTGCCCTTTTTTTTCGGACCTGCCGGCACGTCCCGCAACCTGAACGATGTTTTGAAAGGCCCTCTCTCCAGACCTGAAATCAGGCAAACCAAGGTGTGTGTCGATGCCAAGGATACCAACAAAACCGATGTTTCCAAAATCATGACCCTTGGTAATCATCTGTGTCCCGATGATCATGTCTATTTTATGGGACGCAAACTTGTTGAGGATAGCGTTAAACTCCTTTGCTGTGGGGGCCGCATCGCTGTCGAGGCGCTCAATGACAAGGGAGGGGTGCATGGACTTTACTTCTTCGTAGATTGTTTCTGTTCCAAAACCAAGGAGGGTCAATTTTTTTTCGTGGCAGCACAGGCAGACCTCATCGAATTTGCGTTGGTAATCGCAGTAATGGCATTTCAGGATATTATTTTCCTTGTGGTACTTGAGCCCAACGCTGCAGTTTGGGCAAAGCTGGATCTCCTTGCATAAGACGCAGAAGGCGTTCTGTGCATAACCACGCTGTCCCACAAACAAAAGAATCTGCTGTTTGTCTTTTGAGAAATGTTCGATGGCCTGATGAATGTTCTGCGAGACAAGAAAATGAGCCCCCGTCTGTTCCCTTTCTTTTTTTAAATCCACCACACGGATCTCGGGAAGCCTGGATTTTCCTATCCTGTTTTTAAGAGTGAATGCGTGATATTTTTTTTGATCGGCAAGGTAATAACTCTCAAGGCTGGGTGTTGCCGAACCAAGGACAACGGGTATCTTTAAAATCCCCGCCCTTGCAACAGCAAGGTCGCGGGCGTTGTATTTAAATCTCTCCTCCTGCTTATAGGATGGGTCCTGCTCTTCATCGATAATGATCACACCAAGATCTTTGAGCGGGCAAAAAAGGGCCGACCGTGTCCCGATCATGACAACAGGTGCATCGTTGAGAGATCTCGTCCACTGGTTAAACCGCTGATTTTTTGTAAGCCCGCTGTGATAGACGAGGAGCCTGCCCTTAAAGTGGTGGTTGAGTCTGGCGAGCATCTGCGGTGTGATCCCAATCTCGGGGACGAGAAACAGGGCTGACCGCTTTTTGGCAAAGGCGTGTTTGATAAGCTTGATGTAAATTTCTGTCTTGCCGGAGCCGGTGACCCCCTTGATGAGTGCGGGGTAGTATTGATCAAAGTTTTTTAAAATTTCATCATGAACGGCGTTTTGATCCGGCGTGAGTTCGACTGTTGTTGTTTTAAAGACTGAATCGATGGTGATTTCTTTTGATCTTATTTTTTTGTGGGTGTCGATATACTTGAGATTAAAGTAATAAGAAGGGACTGCCTGTGACAGAATTTGTCCCACGGGGGTGTGATAATAATCCGAGGCAAACTCGATCCATTTAAGATAGGAACGATCAAGTTTTAAACCGTTCACATCGTCTTCGAAGACCCTGATGATGCTTTTGATTTTATCCCGACAGACGTTTTTGGTTGCTGTGTCTGTTTTACTTTCATCATCCATGCTGCCCAAGCAAAACCCAATCATCTGTTTACTGCGAAAGGGGACAAGGACCCTTGTGCCAGGAGAGACCAGAGGAACAAATTCTTCGGGAACCTTGTACGTAAAGGCAGTATTAACGGGGACATCGATGGCAACGTGAATCAGCATGTGTTTATGGATAAAATCTGTTTGGCAGCCAAGCGACCTCTATTTCAAATGGTGAGAGGACGCAAGGGGTGTAAATATCAGGACCCGGGCAGTTTAGATGACCCGGCGATGCTGCCTCTCTGTCTCAAGGTTTGTCAGAAGAAGGAGAGCGGACTCTTTTGGTGGGATCGAGCTTGTTTGAGGCCTCCGGTTTTTTATTGACGAGAGGCCACTTGGAGGCAAAATAAACTTTTTTGGGTTTTTCGGTGTCTGGAACATCGATTCTCCCCTTGTATCTGTTTATGTCTGTCATGTGCCCCCCTTGTTAAGAATCAACCCCCATTATACAGGAGTCATTATTGATCGTAAACTTTTTTTATAGGGATGGATTCGTGAACATGATTGCTTAAGGTAGTGGTTTGTTACTGATTATTTAATGAGTGACAGAATACGAAGCACAATTTTTTTAAATTCGGCATCTTCTTTGGTTAAAAAATGTTCCAACAACGGTTTAACATCCTTTATCAGATCAGGTCTTTTATGACCAAGTCTTTCAATGCCAAGCAGGACCTCTTTGAGCAGGGGGTCGTGTTCCAGATAGCTGATTTCGGGATTGATAAACGTGGGCAGGATGCCGTGATATTCTGCTGCAAGTTGATCATTTGTTGCAAGTATTTCTCCAATGGCCTCTGCGGCCCCCCACCCGACAGCGCCGGATTCTTCGTTGAGGCTCCAGAAAAGACGGCGCATGATTGTCCGTGCCTGTTCGATATCCTGACCTGCAATTTTTGATACGACCAGGGCCAGGGCTTGGATGGTACGGTTTTTTATTGCAGGGTCCGGGCTTATAAGAAACGTCATCAGGGCGTTGATGGTGCTCATCTGTGGGTCGCCTGTGATCTCGCTCAGTCTGCTCTCACATTGATCACTGGTTAAGATGTCTTTGATCTGTTTTTTAATAAGGGCCCTGTTGTTATTGTTGAGGGTCATTTAAGTGCCATAACCCGCATAAAGCGGAGTGCATTGCGATCAAACATGAAAGGTTTCATGTTTAGCGCTATGCGCCAGATACTACGCGGGCGGATACCATGCAAAAATTGATGCCGAAACGCGTAGAAAAAACCTTCCCAAGGTTCTATTCTCATTCACAGGGGTGTTCAATCGCAAATTTTTTTCTCGCTTTTCTGAAAGGGTTGTTTAAGTAACAGATGCATTTTTAAATCAACACAGAAAGAAGGGGCTTATGCCATACAGCAGCAGTGGTAAAGGATGCGTCAACGCAATTATTACAGGTGCCAGTCGCGGGTTGGGCAGAGAGCTCGCCCTTGGGTTTATCAATAAAACGCTGCTCAAAGAGGCAACCTTAAGCTCTCTGACGCTGATGGCAAGGGAACCAGAGGGGTTGCGTGCCTTAAAAGCAGAGCTTGAAACCTTAAACACCGGCACCGAAATCTTCACAATCGCCGCAGATCTCAGTTGTACTGCCGGGATTGACAAGGCGATGACAGGGCTTAAACACAGGCCGATTGTGTATCATGTGCTGATAAATAATGCGGGGTCAGCAAAAAGTGCCTCGTACGAAAAGATGCAGGATTGTGATATAGAAGAGCAGATTTATGTCAATCTTATAGCCCCCATGCAGTTAACTCGGTTTTTCATGGAGCGTTTTTTTGAAGGCCAGGATGCCCCCCTTGCCTCCCTGGGAAGGGTCATTCAAATATCAAGCATTTCCGCGTTTATGCCGCATGCAACAATTATTCCCTATGCCATTGCAAAACGCGGTCTGATGGAATTTGCCACTGCCATTGCCAAAACATTTCCCGCAAAAGGGTTTACAATAAACACCATTGTTCCCGGGCTTATGGCGACAGACATGGGGCTTAAGGCTGTCAGGCAGATGATGCCTGGATCTGACGCCCTTTCAAAAGAAACCATTGCAGTCAAGATGGCCCCCTATCTCCCCGAAAAAAAGATTACCTCGTTTGATGATGTCGTTAATCTTGTTGGTTTTTTAATATCAAAAGAGGGCGGGGCCTTAAACGGTGAATTCTTCAGGGTTGCAAGCGGGCTGTTGTAAGTTAAAATTGTATCTTGCGGTCTTGTTGTCGCATATTTCTCTGCCTTCACGCGGGCCGGTCCTTATCTCTCCTTTATCCACGCTCACACAAACAATTTAAACCTGAGACCTTGGGTTTTGCGTTGCATAGACTTGTAATAAGCACAAATTGGGGGGCGCAGGGCTGGTCATTCTTTTAAGGGGATATTTTATGAAGAAGACAATAGTTTTAGTGAGTGTGCTGCTTTCTTTTGTCGTATTTATGCTGTTTTGCACCGATTGTTTTGCCAGGGGGAGGCGAAACGGCGGGTTTCAAAACGGCAACAGGTCTCAGGAATACCGTTCCCATCCCATCACAAGAACAAAACACATCAGTCATGTGCGCCACACAAACAGAGTGCGGCATACTCGCAGGGTTTATCACAGACATCACAGACACTACCATTATGACGGTGAGTGCTGCTCTTATAACAACTGTTATGATGAGCCTGTGATCTTTGGGGGTATCCAAATCAACCTGTAATCGTGTCGTTTGCGATGGTGTCCGCATGTGTTGTGGGGGTAACCGTGCGCGCATTGCGGGTTCATTATGACGAGGGGTTATTATGCAGTTTATCAGAACATCAAAGTTTTATTGTTTGGTGATTGGTCTTTTGTGCCCGGCTTTTTTTTCAGCCTGTGAAGTTGAATGGTACGAGGACGGCTGCTATGATTCTGTGGACTCTGGATACGTTTACGAGGAATACACAGAAGAAGTGGAAGAATCCGATGCAGACGACACATCAGGCGGAATCAAGATCTGGTCTGATTATTATAAGGGGTCTGGCCGTGATTATTACGGCGAATTCAGGCTCGATACCTGGCGCACAACATGCGACGATAACGGCTATGACGGGCCGGGACTTGAACTGCCCGCTTATCTGATGCTCTATTCCTATGATGACATGATGGACTTCGAGACATCCGCATCCGATCTTGTCTGGAACGCGGAGATGAGTTACAACAATACATTTAGTTTTGAAACAAACTACCTCGACTGGTATGGAGATTTGTCTGTTTATTTTCCCTGCTCGTGCAGTATTGAAAATGCGGGGTATTCGGACGAGACGATCGAATGCAGTTGTCACCCTTCCAACACCTACGGATCATGTTCTTTTTATTATGAAGTGATTTAGCGCCTTGTGGGGTTTGTTTTAGTGTGGTTTACTCTTTACTTTACAATCTCCCAGCCCTTCGCCCTGGCACCCGGCAACCCGCCATTGATGTTATAGATATTTTTAAATCCATTGTTTTTGAGGATCTGGTAGACATAGTAGCCGCGTTGTCCCTTGGCACAGTAGACAACAACTGGTTTGTCCCGATTGATTTTATCAAGATGCGCCCTGATTTCGGGAAACGGCATATTGATGGCCCCTTTGAGTAACCCTGTTGTTTTGATTTCATCCGGCATCCTCACATCTATGATCTGTGATTCTGGGGGGCATTCGCTGGGCAGATTGATGACACGGACCTCCTTTTTTAAGACGTGAGAGCCGACAAACCCCGCAATATTGATAGCGTCATTGGCTGCACCAAAGGGCGGGGCATAGGCAAAATCAATTTCTTCAAGATCGCAGACAGTGAGGTGAGAATAAATGGCCGTTGCGAGGACATCAATCCGCTTGTCAACACCGTCACCACCAATCACCTGTGCCCCCAAAAGGGTTCCTGTATCTTTTTGAAAAACAATCTTGGTCCTGACCCCTTTGGCACCAGGGTAGTATTCTGCATGACTGTCGTTGAATGTCATGGTGGAGAGACAGTCCGCGCTGCCCTGCCTTGCTGCCTTTTCTGTGATCCCGGTCATCGCGGCGGTCTGGTCAAATACCTTTACAATGCTGGTGCCCAATGCTCCACGATAACTGGTTCTGCCGCCAGCAGCATTGATTGCAGCGATACGTCCCTGTCTGTTTGCGGGACCGGCAAGGGGAATACGGCAAGAGACATTGGTGACACGGTTTCTAATTTCTATCATGTCGCCAACGGCAAATATAGCAGGGTCAGTAGTTTGCAGATAGTCATTGACAAGGACACCACCAAGCCGGCCCGTTTCCAACCCTGCGGCCTTTGCAAGTTCAAGCTCCGCCCTTACCCCCGCACTGACCAGCACAATGTCTGCATCGATTTTTTGGTCATCGTCCAAGACAACAGAGTGCTCATATATTTTTTTAACGGCATGATGTGTGATGATGTTGAATCCTTCGCGCCTGATGCTCTCTGTAAAGAGCAGGGCCATGTCTTGATCAAGAGGCGGGAGGATGTGCGGTTGCATTTCAACGATGGTCACGGATAGTCCTCGGTGGTGAAAGGCCTCAGCCATTTCAAGACCAATAAAACCCCCGCCAATCACGACAGCCTTTTTAGGTTGGTGATCTTCAAGATACATATGGATGCAGTCCATGTCGGTCATGTTTCTCAAAGAGAAGACATGGGGCAGTTTGATTCCCTCCAGCGGCGGCATAATAGGCATGGCCCCCTGCGAGAGGATGAGCGTGTCGTAATGATATTCGTGTTGTTGATTGTTGTTTCTGACAGTGACTGTTTTATTATTGCGATTGATGTGTATAACTTCATGATGTGTAAAAACCCTGACGCGGTACTTGGCCCAGAACAGCTCGGGGGTCATGAGAAGAAGATCATCGCGGTTTGTGATTTCTTTGCCGATAAAATAGGGAAGCCCACAGTTGGCAAAGGAGACATACCCACCCCTTTCAAAGATTGTGATTTCGGACTGCTCGTCCTCACGACGCAGCTTTGCCGCAGCTGTTGCCCCCCCTGCAACACCACCAACGATCACGTGTTTTTTCATAAAAACTCCCTTTTATTGTGAATGATTTTTAATAATAAAAAGGGGTTGTTTTGTAAAGAACCCTGCCATGGTTGGGGTCTGTGACATTGTTTTTTTTAAAAAGAATCCGTTTCAGATTTATCAGGAACCGCCGATCTTGATATTGTATGACGACAGTTTCTTTAATTAAACTTCCCGCAGCAGTCTGGCCTCAAAGAGCGAAGAAAAAAAGGCAGTCAGGGTCCGATGTTAACAGAAGATCCGTCTTTAACACGGATCTCGATGAAGGAAACGGGATCATTGACGCCGAGTTTGCGGAGATTGCAGACTCAATGGAGCCTGTTGTCTTCGAAGCCAAAAGGGATTGGTATTCATTTTTTCCCTGGTTTTTATTTAAGGGGGTAAACGTCAGTTATTATGCATGACGCGATAACTTGATTTGCTACACGGGCCGTTCAGTAACACGATTTGGTGATGAGCGGCCAGTGACTTGTGACTGGTGTATCATAAAAAGGAGCAAACGATCCCATTGTGTTTATAACAAAATGATAGCGCCAGACCATACATAGACAATCATCTCCATCAGTCACAAGTCACTGTCTTTTTTTAAGGTACTCTGTGATTTTCCCAGATTTAAGAGTAAATTCATCCCAGAACAACGCAACAAATTAATACCAATCAATTCAACAAGCTGCGCTTTTCATGCCTGTCACACCTGGATGTTAAGTGTCTCCAATCCCCCTTAATGCCGCATGCCAAACTTTGTCGCAACCCGGAGGCAACTTCAACCAGAAAAAGCCGATAATCGTGTTGATGGTAAAAGTTTTAACACAACCGTTCCCGCAAGGCATATTTGGCCAGCCGCCCCAAACACTGGCTGCGGGCGTGGTCACGCGGGGTGCACCCGTGGTTGGTGAGGGCGGTAACGCAGCACATGCGGCCCCACCCTCAGTCCTTGTGCAACCAGAACCCGCTGTCTTGCTGCAGCAACCAACGGCAGTGACCCAGAGACAGGCCCAACGCTTTGCCCCACAAGCCCCAGTCAACACCACACACCACACTGTTGTAAAAAAATCAGACGCCCTCTCTGTTCTCGACTTTCTGGCCAGCTCTTTCTTTAAAAACAAGGTGTCAATTACAGAAAAAACTCTGGACGAGATTGCCGGTGAATTTGGTCGGATGGCGGAGACTCAACGCATAGACTCTGGCCAAATCTTGTGGGCCTTGATTGAGTTTGCCAAAGAGCAGGCCCCCTTCCGTGAAACGATGGGACTGGAAAAGGCCTTTGATGTCTACGGTCTTGTGTTGGGGATTCTCGAGCGTCTCACCACCTTTAACATCAATTATAAGGATGCCCTTGGCGAAATAGCCAACAGGACAGGTCATCCCATCCCGCGTGCGCATTTTGTCTATTTGATGGCAAGGGACGCGGGAAAACCAAACCCTGATATGCCAAACTATGCTATCATAAAATGGCGCGGGGTGGTCATGCAGGAGGTCAAGGCCTTAAAAGAGACCATCGCGGAATGGCCCACAAAATGGAGGCTGGGAATCGATGCCTTTTTGAGAGGTGCGGTTGATCTGATGGCACGATCGGAGTTCCAGATTACCATCACAACATCAGCCAGACTGCCCGGCGTGCAGATCTACAGATATGGAACAGATGCCGGTGGATTTTGTGATGTTGGGGACGAGGGACTGGTCTTTGCATCCAGCATTAACGAAGGTGAGGGCAGGAACACGCAGCAACTAAAAATACGCGCCCTGTATGGTGATGCGAAACTCATTGTGAGGCGTGATACCCAGAACTGGTACATTAAATATGTAAACAAGCCCGAAAAGACAGAAGGGTTTATCATTACTGTCGATGGGGCTGCTTCTCAACAAATTGGGGACCAGGAAGAAATCACAATTCCTCTCGAGTCTCCGGTGATCATAAGTTCCGAAGGACATGTGTTTGAACTTGGTCTGTACAGCACACATCAAAAAAAGGATATCATTGAGACCGCAAAAGAATTTCAAAAGATGACCACAGACCCCGGGACGGGACTGCCCAACAGCCGGGCCTGGGATGCCGAAATTGCAGCCCTTGAAGCCCGTGGTGATTCCTATACAATTGTGGCCTTCGACGTTGACGGGCTCAAAGCCGCAAACGATCATCAGCCGCCGCGCGGCTGTATCAGTGGCGGCGGGCATAAGCGCGGCGATCATTTTCTTGCCGAGGTAGCAAGGATGCTGCGTTCCAGGGTGAGGGCCGAAGAAGTAACAATTTTCAGAATGCATGCAGGTGGGGACGAACTCTACGCGCTCATACGAAACAAGACAGCAGAACAGTGTCATCATCTGGTGGCTCGGATGCTGTATTCTGTTGAAGGTCCTGATGCCCGCATTGTTTATGAACACAGGGATATGCAGGGGCAGTTTTTATGGAACCAGACTATTCTGCCGACCATCACAGCCGGTATTGCTGATGCAACCATGGCACACGGTGCCAGCAATGTAAAATGGCTGGCCAATGAACAGATGGAGGGGGCAAAGAGAAAAGCCCGCAGGGGCGGGGCATGGTATCTGGGACAGGAGATCGTCCCCAATCTGCGATACCCAATGCCGCAGAGTTTTTTTGAGGATGACAGACCGCTGATTGAACGCCTGTTGCATATTCAGAATCAGGTCAACGCACAACTTGTCCTTGCCACAGACGAAAAAGAAAGAGCGGAACTTCTTAAATTCAAATCAGCAATCGAAACGGCCCATGCACAGCTGATACGTGATGCCAAGGCCGAAAAATCAGGGGACATCATTGCCGAGGCAGAAAAAGAACAACTGCATAAAAAATACCCGCCCGTATTTGATAAAGTCAGTGATCAGGAGATAAAAGATATGTCCTTTGGTGAAAAACAGGCGTTGCTCAGACTGCTCCATCAGAGGATTCTGACTCTTTATGATATGTTCGCAGCGAAGGGCGGCCTTGCAGTTGCTGGGCGCCAACGCACATCTGTGCTGTCAGAAATAGCCAGGGCTCGCTCGGTTTTGCAGATCCTCGCTGTGAATTATGAGACGGCCGGAGGTCGTGATCAGGAGATCTATCAGGAAACCCGTGACTATCTGAAGTTATTCAAGGGGGGCACCGTGAACAGGAAACAAAGACAAGCTGCGGGTTAATCTTTTTACAAATCTGTTCTTGAGAATCCGTCGGGATAGCCTGGCATCTACAATTTGCTTGTGAGAACATCCTCATGTTGATAACATCTCTCCCCAATGAAGCAGAGTATCAGTCAGTACAAAGATCGTCTTCCCCCCCTTCTTAAAAAAACAGCATTTGTATTTCTGCTACTCATTTCGGCCGCACCGTTCCTGTTTCGTTTTATCCCTCCCCCTTTCAGCATGATGATGGTGTATCAAAAAATAGTCGCCCTGACACAAGGCAGGTCTTATGACGTGACCTATCAATGGACCTCACTCAAAAACATGAGTCCTTCGATGGGTCTTGCCGTGATTGCTGCAGAAGACCAAAAATTTATGGAACATTGCGGTTTCGATTTTGAATCCACATGGAAGGCAATGCGTTACCGAAACAAGGCAAAACGTGTTCGCGGCGCGAGTTCCATTTCGCAGCAGACTGCAAAAAATCTTTTTCTGTTTCCTACAAAAACACTTGGGCGCAAACTGAGTGAGGCTTATTTTACGATCCTGATAGAAACAATCTGGTCAAAAAAACGTATCCTTGAGGTTTATCTTAACATTGCGGAGTTCGGAGAAGGAATTTACGGGGTCAAGGCGGCATCAAAAAAGTTTTTTAACAAGACGCCCGATCGGCTGACTTCCAGTGAGTCAGCCCTTCTTGCTGCCGTACTTCCAAATCCGCACAGGTTTCGCGTCCACAGTCCGTCAAGATATGTACTGGGAAGACAGAGGCAGATTGTCTCGCAGATGAGGGCGCTGGGCGGAATAATGTATATAAGTGGTTTGACAGGAAAAGGAATTTCTAATTAAAGAGAGACACATGATACGCATTGAGATTCACCCACAGAATCCGCAACCAAGATTTGTGAAAGAGGTAGCCGCTGTTTTTGAAAATGGCGGTCTGGTGGTTTACCCAACAGGTGCCGGGTATTCTGTGGGTTGCAGTGTACATACCAAAAAGGCCATTGACCGTCTGTATCATCTCAAAAGGGCCATCAAAAAATATTTTATGGCAATGATGTTTCCCGATTTTTCGTCAATGACCGAGTTTGTCGAGATCGAGACAACAGCGTACCGTTACATGAAAGACAAACTGCCCGGTCCGTACACGTTTATTCTACCGGCCACAAAGAAAGGTAAAAAAATTCTGGATGTTCGGCGACCTGAGATTGGCATCAGGGTCCCGAGGCATCCTTTTTTTCAATGTCTGCAGTCGTTCTATCAGCACCCCATATTAAACACGGCCGCCAAAATTGATGAAGAAGATTATCTCATTGATCCGGATGATATAGAAGAAAAATTTGGTTCACGTGTAGACATGATCGTTGATTCGGGTGTGGTGCCCATCAAGCCAACAACGATTATCTCTCTGGTGACCGGTGTTCCCGAGCTTGTCAGACAGGGGGAAGGGGTATTTTAGCCCGACAGCAGCGAGGCACCAAAATTCATTATGGGTTCACTTCGGTCTAACATACTGATCATTATGCCCACTTATAATGAGGCTGAGAACATCGGGGTGATGATCGACAGAATTTCCGCTCTGGTCCCGGGGGCACACATGCTGGTGGTCGATGACAATTCACCCGACGGTACGGCCAAAAGGGTCACACAGCTGCAACAGAGTCTGGACAATCTCAAGCTGATCGTAAGAGAAGGTAAACAGGGCCTTGCCTCTGCATATCTTGCGGGCTTTGGGTATGCGTTAAATCATGGGTACGAATACATTTTTGAGATGGATGCTGATGGTTCTCACTCGCCGGAAAGTATCTCCCCGTTGCTCGATGCCGTCAAAAACAATGATCTGGTAATTGGTTCCCGTTACGTTGCAGGGGGCGGTATAAAAAACTGGCCGCTCTCAAGGTTTCTTTTAAGTTATCTGGCCAATAAATATGCAAGGGTTGTAACGGGCATGCCGGTAAAGGACGCCACAGGCGGCTTTAAATGTTTCAGGCGCAGGGTTTTAGAAGACATTGACCTGCACACGGTCACATCGCACGGGTACGCGTTTCAGATCGAAGTCAACTTTAGGGCTTGGAAAAAAGGATTTAAAATTGCAGAAATCCCCATTGTTTTTTTTGACCGCACGCGCGGGAAATCAAAAATGTCAAAGGGGATTATCCTCGAAGCCCTCTGGGTTGTGTGGAAATTAAGGCTGTCGGGTCGCCGGTAAAAACCAAGTTGCCAACTTGACTTTGACGCGATTGAGTTCCTCCGTTATGCAAGGAATGCACCCGCGCTCTGTCAACTTTGAAATTCCCATACATAAATCAATCATGGCGAATCACATCTTTTTTGATAAACAAAAGACTTGCGGGGTCTTCTGAGACAAATTGCCAGTCGGGGTGTGTGCTGATAATTTCGAGCAGGGGTCGCGCTGTGTGTAATCGTTCGATAATAAATCCCTTAAGATGATATTTGCCGACAAGCTGGTCGAAGTCTTTTTTTGAACGTGAGATTCCAAAGTAATCACGAGTGTAAAAATTCATATCAGTCACAAAACCGTGATAAAAAATTTTTCTCTTTTTCTGCCACTGCCAGGCAAGGTACGAACCAAAGCGGTGCGAGTTATACATATTGGCGTTGAAGTTTGCCTGCTCAATAATTTCAAGATTTTTTGTGGGCTGGGCAACGGGATCAATCCCGTAGCCAAACGTCCTTTTAACACCCATGCTTGCATAACCCACTGTCATTATTTTCAAGATAAAACAGATCACGACAACAATGAGGAGCAGATTAATTTTGCCCTGTCTGGACGAGTTCCGTCTTTCGGGAACCACAAAACAACCCGCGGTTATTAAAAAATAACCAAGGGTAGGGATAAAACGGATCCCCTTAAGAGCCATAAAGGTGATCAGGGAGAGAACAACCACAGCAAACAGCGCCCCCTGCTTGTTCCCCAAAATGCCGGGGCTGTCCTGTGTCCAGCTTTTATATTTTAAGACAAGCCCCCCCATAAAAAAAATCGCATACACGATCACAAGACCAAGCATAAGATGAATCTCGATCTTATCCAAAAAAACACCTTGATAGCTGGGAAACCACTCGTAGTAATATTCCTGCATGACCTTTCCCTCGTTAAGGGCAAAGGTGATGGGATAAAGCATGCCATGCAGGCCATCGGGATTAACAAGACACACGACACCTGAGAGCAGGGTGAGTGCCACAAACTTTTGGTATTCTTTAAGAGAGCGCGCGCTGATGTGTGTCAGACAAAAGATGATGCAGATAAAAAGACCAAGCAAGTGCCCCGGATGCAGCTGAACCCAGACAAGAAAGATGATGGGAAGACCATACTTGGTTTTTGATGGTTTGATTGTTTCTGCAAGGCAGATGGCAAAGACCAGCGTTGCAAAGAGGTCAGAAAAAAGATTTGCCCTTTCAACAAAACGAAAACTTGCGGCAAAGGCAACAACCATGACCGAAGCGCTCCATACAAAGAGTTTAAGCGGATGGTGGTTTTTCCAGAAGAGGGGCAACGCCATGGAGAGGCAGATGATAAGGGCCTTTGTGCCTGTGACAAGAAACAACCCCCCTGTTTTATAAAGGCCGTAAAAAAAAAGATAACTCGCCCATTCGTGCATGATCTGCCATTCGTAGTTGGGGATTGAAAATAAAAAGGGGTCTGTCCTGGGAAAAGACCCTGTTGAAAAAAATTCTCTTGCGATGGCCAGGTACATAAAAAGATCTTCGGACTGAAAGGGAAAAAAGGCCATCACAAAGACAAAGAGCAGTGTGGCAATAACAAGAAACCCTGAACTGATATCCATAACCCGCATAAAGCGGAGTGCATTGCGATCAAACATGAAAGGTTTCATGTTTAGCGCTATGCGCCAGATACTACGCGGGCGGACACCATGCAAAAATTGATGCCGAAACGCGTAGAAAAAACCTTCCAAGGTTCTAAGAGGGGATGTGCCGACAATCACGGGGAAAAAATACTGTATTTATCTGTTAAAATCCACTATTGATTCCAGTATAAATAATACTTCAGGCTGCAGTCCCACAAAAAAATTGATGACACACCGCTAAACAAAAAAGGTTTCCCATGGCAAAAAAAACAACCTTCATTGGTCTTTTAGGCTTTGGCACGGTCGGCAGCGCCGTCTACAGGCTGATCAACAGCAACCGCGATCTTTTACAAAGAAAAACGGATCACGAAATTCAAATCAAATCAATCTGCGAAAAAAACATGAGCAAGGCCGTGGGTGTTGACCAAAAACTCTTTACAACCGACTACGAGGCCATTGCAGCAGATCCCGATATTTCAATCGTTGTCGAGCTGATGGGAGACTGTCCCGAAGCTCTAGAGGCAATGAGAATGGCCTTAAGCAGGGGCAATTCGGTGGTGACGGCAAACAAGGCACTGATTGCAAGACACGCACCGGAGCTTTTTGAACTCGCCCGCAAAAACAACTGTGAAATTCTCTTTGAGGCAAGTGTGGGCGGCGGGATCCCTGTACTCAGGGCCTTAAGGGAAGGCCTTGCGTCCAATCGCATCCGGTCATTGTACGGAATCATCAACGGCACATCCAATTACATACTTTCCAAAATGACGGCAGAGGGCGCTGATTTTCAGGCGGTTCTCAAAGAGGCTCAGGCTTTGGGTTACGCAGAGGCCGATCCGGGTTCTGATATCATGGGAACAGATGTTGTCTACAAGCTTGCCATTCTGACAATGCTTTGTCATGGCCGGTTTGTTAATGTGGACGAGATTTTTTGCAGGGGGATTGCTCATATCCTTCCCCTCGACATCAAGATGGCAGAAAAATTTGGGTATGTGATCAAGATGCTGGGTATTACAAAAATGCACGATCATTCTTTTGAGGCGAGGGTCCATCCAGCGATGATCCCTGTCAATAATCCCCTTGCCCATGTTCATGGCGCCTTTAACGCAATACAGTACCATGGCGACTTCTCGGGCGAGGGAATGCTGTATGGTCTGGGTGCGGGTGGTAACCCAACAGCCTCCGCGGTGGTTTCGGATATCATCGAACTCAGCAGAAACATCCAGTCGCAGAACCGCATCAACCTCGGATCGACAGGTTTTTCACACCACACTCTCGAGGCTGCCAGACCGCGTGACATTTTAGAGCTGCACACCTGCTACTATATTCGCTTTTCTGTCTTGGACAGGCCCAATGTGCTCGCGGGGATTACCGCTGTACTGGGCAGAAACAACATCAGCATTCAACACCTTTATCAGCAGGGACAAAGGCAGGAAGATGCTGTGCCCGTGATTGTTTTTACACACAAGGCCTGCGAGAGAGATATTCGCTCTGCCCTTAAAGAAATTGATGCCATGGACTTTATCACGCAGACAACCAAGATCATCCGGATAGAAGACGAACCTTAAAGTATTACGGGCTTGACCATGCCATCAAAAGAGGGCAGAAATAACGGCCGAGTGACGGCTAAGGGTTAGGAGCATGTCGGACAACACCTGTTTCGGAGGAGTCCTGAAAAATCATGTCCCGTGACAAAATGTTAAGACATGATTTTTCAGGGTTTGAAATATTTTGCAAGCGGCAAAATTTTCAAACGTCCTGAGAAACAGGTGTTGTCCGGCATGCTCCTGGGGGCTAAGGGCTAATTTAAAAGGAGGTCTTATGGCAAATGCAGTGCAGGAAATCGAAATTAAGGCAACACCCAAACAGTGCTACGACGTTGTCTGGGCATTTGAAAACTACCCTGAGTTTATTGGGGATCTCAAAGAGGTAGAAATCGCAAACAAAAAGGGCAATGCCTGTGAGGTCACCTATACCATCAAGGTCATCAAAAAAATAACTTACACTCTCAAAATGAAAGGCACTCCGGGTAAAAAGGTTGAGTGGTCCTTTGTTAAGGGTGATTTTATGAAGGACAATTTTGGTCATTGGGAATTTAAAGAAATCAAAAAAGGCGTCACAAAGGCCACCTACGATGTCAGCATCAACTTTGGCATTCTGGTCCCCGGTTCCGTATCAAAAATGCTGGTTGGCAAAAACCTGCCGGCGATGCTTAAGGCATTCAAAGAGAGAATCGAGGCATCCGTATGATAACAAGTGTTGCAAAAAAAATAGCGGGTATCACAGATTCAAAAAACCTGAGTTGGGCAGTGGCTCAGGTTCTCGACTTAAAAGGGCTCTCCAGGGATCTTGTCAATGCGCTCACAGAAAAGGCCTTAAGGCAGAAGGATCTTATCATCGATGTGATTGCAAAGGAATTTTCAAAATTTTTGTCCAAGGTCAACATCGCCGAAGAGGCACACAAGATACTCGACGGGGCGACGCTTAATGTGCAGGCATCGCTCAATTTTAAAAATCAAAAGCCAAGAACAGCGACCATGACCTTCTCGCACAACGGCCGCCGGGTCACATCCAAAAATCGAAAAATAAAAAAGTGAGACCTTAATACATACATCTGAGAATCAGATACATCGTTTATTAAATCCAAACTTGTTAAACAAAAACCTGTCACAGCTCTACAAAATTCTCTCATATCTTGGCCTTCAAATTGATATGCGTGTTAAAGTGCAGCATAAACTGTAAGCTCTCCCCAATACCACGTCTAAACCTGACCATATTTTTAAAATGGTCAGATTAAGTCGAAACCCGTTTAACTGAAACCTTAAAAACTCTCTTGTCAGCACCCATAGCAGTTCCTGATAAACAATGACTCGTGGCACCTTTTCAGGTTTTATGTTTCCAATACTAATTGAAAAGTTAAGGGCCTTTTATAATAAGCTGTGACAATATAATCTTCTGTTTCTCTGACAAATTCTGAAGGAATGCCTGCGATCCATTCTGACTTTGGTTTAACTATCTTGAACCCTGCCTGATTTGCATATTGCACCCAATTTCCGGCAGAGGTATGAAACTCAATTCTCTTGTCTCCTGTTTCCGCAATAATGTTTCTTGCATCAAGGAAAACAAAACCTTTGTATAGCTGCAAGAGTGATGCGTCATGTGTGCCCGAAGCCATATAGGCAAACAATTCGTTGTAAAATGATGTTACGTTTGCGATGAGGGTGATTGACAGATCAGGCAAATCAATATCATGTTCGGAGTCAGCATCATTAACAATAAACATTTTTGGTTGCCATTCTCTGATAGTCTTCATGAGTTTTATTTTATCTGCCTTGGGCATATGATGCATCGATGCGCTTGCGTTGACCAAGTGGGGCCTTTTGCCATCAAGCAAAGGTCTGAGAAATGATCCGTCTAAATTTTGGGCAAACTCTTCAATGAGCTTATAGCTGATTGATAAATGACCATTTGCGTGGGCGGATAGTAGTCTGAGTTTTTCACTGGCAATTTTCATCATCTCTTCATAAGGTTCTATCCCTATGACCTTCACATGCCTCATCCACGGCCATTCTCTCGCTATGCAGGCCACCATTTTTTCGATTTGAATCGCAGTTCCTATGCCAATGTCTACTATGATGAAAGTATCCTCACCCAGAGGCGGCATACTCAGCATGGTATTATTCACAATTCTGTGAGATCTTGTAAAAACAGGCGTGTTGACTGCAGCTTGAAAGTACTTTGAAAATTCATTTCCTCCGTACATTTTTGCCGCTTCTCTTGTTGTGGCGGTGATGTAATCACTCAAAGCAGGTGCTAGAAAATGACCCTCGGGATCTCTTATAACCGCTCTAAATGAACAAAGGGCCTCTTCTTTATGGCCAGCATTAAGTGATAGACACCCCCTCACAAATTCAGCTGAGACACTTTTATCGTCTTCAATGACTTCAAGCGCCCTTCCAAATTCATTACATGTTCCTAGTTGTAGTGCTTGTCCAATGCATGGAATGTTTTCTGGATTTAAAACATTTATATAACTAGGTAATTTTAACATATACCACATTCTCCGTGGGCTACGTTTATTTAAAGGCAAGCCTCTCAATGATGTTGTTAGGTACCTTGATTACATTTACTCCGTCTTGCTCTGTTGTTTTGGGATTCTGCTATGACAAGAAATATAATAAAAAAATATTTGTGATTATTCATTCGGACACCCCAACATCAAATGAATATTCGAGCACCGAACAGGTGTTGTCGGGAAGATAGGTTCTTTCGGTAAAAAAAAGTCTGCCCCCTGCGGTACAATAAACAATTGTGGTCGATCGTGTACCATAACCGTGTGCGGCGCTTCTAATAAAAATCGCCGATAATATTCTTTCCAATTCAATCCCCACACCTGTCTCGGGCAGGTCTTTATCCCCCGCCTGTTCGTCATTTCTCATCAACTTAAATAAATCGGTGACAGGGACATTTCCTGAACACTCACTTAAGAGAGCATCAAAAGCGGCCTTCCCCCTTATTGTTTTTGGCCATGCGGTGTTCAAGAAATGGTTGCTGAGTGTGTAAGAACCGGGCTTGAGTGTACTCGATTCTCCAGATACATTACTATAGTAGTGCAACCCTTTTGCCAAACTTCCAAAGACCAGATTAAAACCGTTGTAATGCGACCCGTGACGTTGCAGAGTCTTGAGGTACTCTTGTGCTTCAGGGTTTTGTAAAACAAAGTCACGGACAAGACCACCCCGTGAAGGCAACCCATCGTTAAATCTCTTTACATCGCGATAGCTTGTTATCAGTGAAATATTTCCGCTTTTATTTACTCCCAACCACGTCCCGCCCTCTCTCAAATCCCTCCCTGCCAGTACATGCGGGGCCTCCGTCCAAAAATGAGCGGGTTCAGTCGGTCGTTTATAATATTCATCTCTATTAAGGGCCAATACCAAGGGAATCGCTGGAATTTGTCTGTATGATAGAAACGCAACACACATATTGCATCCTCACAAAAACCATGCACGCGGCATCATTATTGACTCATCCCCACCCCATCACGATGCCCTTTTTCCCGCGTTTATAAACGGGGGGCCTTTGCCTACGATGCCCTTGATCCACGGCATGGGGCCAAAGGAGTCTTTGTTTGCGCCTGTGGCAAGATAGATTGTCTTAAACCCTTTT
>JADGCS010000031.1:0-903 GCA_015228875.1 Deltaproteobacteria bacterium
CCGAAACGCGTAGAAAAAACCTTCCAAGGTTATAAGGCGCAGTTTTGTCAGGACACGCCCGCAACATGTCAAGACATGGCACAAACAGGAAAGACAGTACTGGTGGGTGTAATCAGGGACCCCGCGTTTCAGTTTTACTACGAGGAAAATCTCGAGGCGCTCAGGGAGCAGGGTGCCACAATCATATTTTTTGATTCCCTGCGCGACAAGGCCATCACACCGGTCGATCTCCTTTATATAGGAGGTGGTTTCCCCGAGGTCCATGCAGCTTCCCTCGAGGCAAACAAGGATTTTCGTGATTCGATACGGTTTCATGCGGGGCGGGGGATGCCTGTTTACGGCGAGTGCGGGGCGGTGATGTATCTTGGAAGAACAGTTTGTTTTAACGGGGAGACCCGTCAGATGTGCGGTGTCTTTGATGTCGATTTTGAACTCGCAAAAAAACCGGTGGGGCATGGTTACGTCGAGGCAGTGGTGAGCGGGGCAAACCCCTTTTTTCCCCGGGATGAGAGGCTTAAGGGGCACGAGTTTCACTACTCAAGGCCCGTAGAGGGCAGCGGCTCAAATTTTCAACTTGCCCTCTCTTTACAAAAGGGATTTGGCTATAATGGTGCCTCAGACGGGCTTGTCAAAAATAATGTCTTTGCTGCGTACACACATTTTCACGCCGGTGGTTTTACAAATTGGGCGCGCCTGCTTGTGGCAAAGGCAGGGGCGGTGGGCTACGCGCAAGGTGCAAAGGAGTAACGTATGGATCTCATGACAATCGAACAGCAGAAAAACAAACACTTTACCATTCAACTCAGACATCACACCCTCTCCTCCGATATGCATAAAGAGGACGGCGGCGAGGATACGGGGATGAACCCGATCGAGCTTCTTGTGGGTTACCTGGGTGCCTGC
>JADGCS010000031.1:931-39809 GCA_015228875.1 Deltaproteobacteria bacterium
GCGCGTCAAAAAATATTTCGTCCGAGGGGATTGTCACCAATGCCGTCCCCACACTCGCCACAAACCCCAAACGTCTCCAAAATGTGGCGATTGACATCACTCTGCCGGAGGGTTTTCCCCCCGATAAAAAAGACGCGATCATCAAGGTGGCGCACGCCTGTCCGGTCCATCACACCCTGATGAACCCGCCAGAGATCGATATTGATATCGTGTGATGGCAGACGCGATCATCTCCGTGGTTGCCAGGAACCAGGACGCCACGGTGGTCACGAGGGGCACTCATTTTTAGAACCTTGGAAGGTTTTTTCTACGCGTTTCGGCATCAATTTTTGCATGGTGTCCGCCCGCGTAGTATTTTTCGCTTTATGCGGGTTATGGGCTTGCGGAGGCTGTTCTAATTTCGTAAAAGGTTTTTTATGAAATACCTCCCTGTTCAACTTAACCTTAAAGACCGCAGGGTGCTTGTTGTGGGCGGCGGCAGGGTGGCCGAGAGAAAAATCCAGACGCTTCTTGAGTACACAGACACGCTTACGGTGGTGGCCCCTGAGGTGACTGACGGTATTAATGCGCTGGTGGCTGGTGGGCGGTTATGTCATCACAAAAGAAAATTTAAGAAAAGCGATCTCACAGGGATTGATTGCGTCTTCACAACGGTAGACGATCCCACAGTCAGCCGTTTTGTTTACACCGAGTCAAAGGCACTCAACATCCTCGTGAACACGGCGGATGTCCCCGCACTCTGCGATTTTATTCTGCCTGCCACGGTGAGACGGGGTGATTTATCAATCAGCGTATCCACAAACGGTGTGTGTCCTGCGGTGGCGAGAAGGTTAAGGGAAAAACTGGCTGATCAGTATTCGCAAGAGTATGCCGTCCTTGTTGCGTTGATGGGCGAGATCAGGGCGGCCGCGATCCAAAACCGCAAAACAGACCAGGACATCGCGCAGCAACTCCACGGGTTTCTGGAAGAGCTTGCACCACTCCTGACATGGATCAAACAAAAAGACCCGGGACCGATTTGCCAACGCATTGCACGTTTTTTTGACTTTGAGATCGACGTTGCGTTAGTTCTCGCGCGCACCGGAGGGCATGAAGCATGAAAACAAAACAGGGAAGAGTCTATCTCATTGGCGCGGGCCCCGGTGATCCGGGTCTTTTCACACTCAAGGGCGTCGAGGCCCTTGGGGTGTCCGATATCGTTGTGTACGATTACCTTGTGAACGACGAGATTCTTAAACACGCAAACCCGCAAGCCGAAAAAATCTATGTCGGCAAGAAGGCCAATCATCATGTGATGCGGCAAGAAGAAATCAACGCCTTGATCGTTAAGCGCGCCAAAGACGGTGCGGTGGTGGCCAGGCTTAAAGGCGGTGATCCCTTTGTGCTCGGGCGCGGCGGCGAAGAGGCCGAGGAACTCTGTGCCCACGGCATCCCGTTCGAAATTATCCCCGGGATCACCTCGGCCATTGCGGTGCCGGCTTATGCGGGGATACCCGTCACACACCGAAACATCTCGTCAAGTGTGACCATTGTGACGGGGCATCGTTCCTCAAACGAGCTCAACGACACCATCAACTGGGAGGGGCTTGCCAAAAACCGCGGGACACTGGTTTTTTTGATGGGGGTCACCAATCTGCCCATGATCACGGGGCAACTGATCAGCAACGGCAAGGACCCAAAGACACCAGTCGCGTTGATCTCGTGGGGTTGTTACAAGAAACAAAGGACAGTCATCACATCGTTAGCCGAGGCAGTAAGCACGGCAGCAGAAAGTGCTGTTGAGCCACCCACGGTGATTGTGGTTGGTGACGTGGTCAAGCTTTCAAAAAAACTCGGGGCGTGGTTTGTGGGTCCTCAAAACGTCGGATAATTCAATATCCGAGTTTCAAATCTGAATTTCAAAGTCGACAGAGCGCGGGTGCATTCCTTGCATGACAGCGGAACTCAACCGCATCAAATTCAAGTGAGTAACATGTTCAAATAAAAATGATATTGATCACATCAACCGCTGGATTTTCTCATGATGGGTTTCAATTCCTTGAAATGATAATAAAAAAACTCTACCACAGATTCTTTTCGAGATTTACATTTTTATTGATAAATATTGACATAGTTTAGAGATAGACTATTACACCACCAGTTTAATGCTTCATTTTTTCTATTCTAGGGTCTGCCGCAGATAGCTGTTAAACGCACTAACGTGCTGGAAAATGAAGACTAACAGATCATCGATGAGGGGATGGAGCTTAAAATCAACTAATATTAATCTCAATTAATATTACAGAACCTTAGCCGCAACAACCGTGGTTAACTGGTTAGTGTTTACAATCAAAAGGAGGATAAACATATGCCGAGCTATGTGAACAGGGAAAAATGCGATGGTTGCAAAGCATTGGACAAGACCGCTTGCCAACACATATGCCCTAATGATTTGATGGTTCTCAATAAAGAGATCAACAAAGCATACAACAGGGACCCATCTATGTGCTGGGAATGCTACAATTGTGTCAAGATTTGCCAACCACAGGCAGTTGAAGTCAGAGGTTATGCAGATTTCGCACCACTTGGTGGTTCGTGCACACCTCTCAGAAGCACCGATTCAATCATGTGGACCATCAAGTTCCGCAACAAACAGATTAAACGTTTTAAATTCCCAATTCGTTCCACAGCAGAAGGTTCTGCAGTGCCGAATGGCGGGTTTGAGACTCACGGCGATCTTAACAACCACCTTATGTCTTGCGATCCGCAGGCAAGTGGTCTTAAAGAACTGGCAACTATTAAAAATTAAAACCCGCGAGGTTTTATTCTGTGCGTTTCGGCATAAGTGATTTACGGGTGCCAAACCGCGCGGGATCTGGCGCATGGCGCCGAACATGAAATCTTTCATGTTTGATCGCAATGCATTCCGCATTTTGCGGGAGAGGAGATACATCATGCCAAATTTTCAAACTGTAGAAATCACCACCGATGTATTGATACTCGGTGGAGGAATGGGCTCTTGCGGAGCCGCAGTTGAAGCCGCTTATTGGGCTAAGAAAAACAATTTAAAAGTCACATTGGTAGACAAGGCCGCGATCGACAGAAGCGGTGCTGTTGCCATGGGACTTTCAGCAATTAACCAGTACGTTGGTCTTAAAGACGGTCAGAACACGTTAGAAGACTACATTCGCTATGTGCGCAACGACCTCATGGGCATTACCCGTGAAGACCTCGTCGCCAACATCGCGCGTAACGTCGACGCCAGTGTTCATCTTTTCGAAAAATGGGGCCTCCCCATTTGGAAGGATGAAAAGGGCGGGTACGTTCACGAAGGCCGCTGGCAGCTCATGATCAACGGTGAATCCTACAAGGTCATCGTTGCCGAAGCTGCAAAAAATGCACTCGGTATGGAAAACATTCACGAGCGTATTTTTATTGTCGAGCCTCTCATGGATGGCGACCGCTGCGCTGGTGCTGTCGGTTTTAGCGTCCGCGAAAACAAATTCTACGTTTTCAAATCAAAAGTGACCCTCATGGCCATGGGCGGTGCGGTTCACGTTTTCAAACCCCGTTCAAGCGGTGAAGGCCTCGGCCGTGCATGGTACCCACCATGGAATTCCGGTTCAAGCGCCTACTTTACATTAAGGGCTGGTGCCGAAATGACCTGTCAAGAAGTCAGGTTCATCCCCGTCCGTTTCAAAGACGCGTACGGTCCAGTCGGTGCCTGGTTCCTGTTGTTCAAAGCACGGGCCACAAACGGTCTTGGTGAAAACTACATGGAAACCCGCAAGGGCGAACTCGAAAACTGGGTTCCCTATGGCAGGGTCAAACCGGTTCCTGCAAACTTAAGAAACTACCTGATGATGCTCGATGTCATGGACGGTAAAGGTCCCATCTTCATGAGAACCGAAGAGGCCATTCAAAACCTGTCCAAGCTGGTGCCGGACGAAAAAGAGCGCAAAAAGAAACTCAAAGAACTCGAGTCCGAGGCATGGGAAGACTTTCTCGACATGACCATCTCTCAGGCACTCCTTTGGGCCTGCACAGACGTGCAACCCGAAGAAAAGAGTTCCGAGATTGCCGCTGCAGAGCCCTATTTTATTGGTTCGCACTCAGGCGCCTCTGGTGCATGGGTCAGCGGTCCAGAAGACCTCGCTCCAAAAGATTACTTCTGGGGCTATGCCAACATGTCAACGGTCAAGGGACTTTTCTGCGCTGGTGATGCCTCTGGTGCCTCCAGCCACAAGTTCTCATCGGGCAGTCATGCCGAAGGCCGTATCATGGGTAAGGCAGGGGTCAAGTTCTGCGTCGAAAACAGCACACAGCCCAAGGTCGATGCGGGTCAGGTTGAGGCGCTCAAGGCCGAAATCCTTGCTCCAATGGAACTGTTCGAAAAACACAAAAACGAAACAACAGATCCAGACATCAACCCCAACTACATCAGGCCTAAAATGTTCATGTTCCGTCTGCAGAAAATCATGGATGAGTACGCAGGTGGTGTGACATCCCAGTTCAAGACCAGCAAACCCAATCTCGAAAAAGCATTGGATCTTTTATCCGTGCTTAGAGAAGATTCCAAAAAGCTGGCCGCAGAAGATCTGCACGAACTCATGCGCTGTTGGGAAAACGTACAGCGTATGTGGCAGGCCGAAGCTCACGTCAGGACCATCCTGTTCCGCGAAGAAACACGTTGGCCCGGGTATTATTTCCGTACAGATACCCCCAAGATGGACGAGAGCAACTGGAAAGTATTTGCCAACTGCAAGTACGATCCAAAATCAGGTAATTGGGAAATGATGAAGCGCCCAATTCACCGTCTCTGCGAATAGTCCAAATCATTTATTCCCCGGGCACGTTGTGCCCGGGGAATTTTTTTCACAAAAATTGTGTGGTCATGAGGATGAGTTTTTTATAGACGCTGCCTGGGTGTCGGTTAACGCACCGGGTGAGTTGTTTAATGTATAGAACCTTGGAAGGTTTTTTCTACGCGTTTCGGCATCAATTTTTGCATGGTGTCCGCCCGCGTAGTATCTGGCGCATAGCGCCAAACATGAAACCCTTCATGTTTGATCGCAATGCACTCCGCTTTATGCGGGTTATGAATTTCAAAGTTGACAGAGCGCGGGTGCGTACCTCGCATGACGAGGAAACTCAACCGCGTCAAAGTCAAGTTAGTAACTTGTCAACCCAGAAGAAATACATCATGGAAAAATTTAAACAGCTGAGTGCAAAAAGTTCTTTTTGTTTCTCGTGTGAAAAAGGGATCGCCTGTTATAACAAATGCTGCGGCGATATTAATATCTTCTTAACGCCTTACGATGTCTTGAGAATGCAAAAGCATCTGGGTGTTTCATCCGATGAGTTTCTCTCAAAATATTGCATCCAGCCCTTTACCAAAGAGCAGAAACTACCGGTTGTTCTTCTTAAAATGCAGGATACGGCAGAAAAAGAATGTCCGTTTGTTCGAGAAGAGGGGTGTTCCATTTACGCGGATCGTCCCTGGTCATGTCGTATGTATCCCATAGGGCTTGCCTCGCAAAAAGTGCGATCAGAGGACACGGGCGGCGAGGAGTTTTATTTTTTACAAGAAGACGCGTTTTGTCAGGGGCATGCCACAAAAAAAGAATGGAACGTCGGGGCATGGGTCGAAGATCAGGGGGCCTTGCTTTACGAAAAGTTCAGCAGCCTGTATCGCGAGATTATCCTTCACTCCTATTTTAAAAAAGGCAAAGATTTAGGTCCCAAAAAGATGGACATGTTTCACATGGTTTTTTATAAGCTCGACACTTTCAGAGAATTTATTTTTGAAAGTTCCTTTTTAAAAAGGTTTGAGGTCGACGATAAGACACTTGATGCCATCAAAACCGACGATTTCAAGCTGATGAGGTTTGGGGTTGACTGGCTTAAGTTCAGCTTGTTTGGTGAAGACACCATGACGATAAGGGGCGAGATCAAAGAAAAAATCTTAGGAGAACTCAACGAAGAGAGCTCAAAGGACAGTCCTCAGCCGTGAGCTGCGGCGGGGGATAGATGGCGGGGTAGATGGCTGCGAGGCTGATGGCCGAGAGGTGAGAAAATATGAACATAAAAAAAGGTGAGTTTGTGGTGGTGGGTGGTGGTATCAGCGGGATTGCGGCGGCCGTTGAGATTGCCGAGTTTGGGAACAAAGTGACGCTCATTGAAAAAGAGGCCTCCCTCGGGGGCAGGGTATCCAAGATGAGCCTGTATTTTCCAAAGCTCTGCCCTCCTTATTGCGGTCTAGAAATTTATTTTAAAAGGATCAGATCCAATCCCAATATTCAAATCATGACATTATCCGAGGTGGCAAACATCTCTGGCACGCCTGGCAATTTTACCGTCACTGTCAGACAGTCCCCGCGCTACGTCAACGCCAAATGCACAGGTTGCAACGATTGCGTGTCTGCCTGCCCTGTAGAAAGACCCAGTGATTTTGACTACAGTCTCAGCAAGACAAAGGCTGTGTATCTTCCGCATGAGCTTTCGTTTCCTTACAGGTATGTCATCGATGACAAGACCTGCCCTGGTGCCGAGTGTGGCAAGTGTATTCTGGCTTGTAAATACGATGCCATCGATCTTGGCATGAAGGCCGAAAGTGTCGAACTTAAGGCCGATGCGGTTATTGTGGCCACAGGATGGAAACCCTACGATGCTCAAAAGTTAACCAACCTCAACTACGGCAAGATGAGCAACCTCATCACCAATGTCATGATGGAAAGGCTTGCGGCCCCCAATGGCCCAACAAAAGGCGAGATCCTGCGTCCTTCTGACAACAAAAAGGTTGAGAGGGTGGCCTTTGTTCAATGTGCGGGATCACGCGACGAGAACCACCTGCCTTATTGTTCGGCTGTCTGCTGTACGGCATCGCTTAAGCAGGTGAGCTACGTCAAAGAATTCAACAAAGAGGCGCAAGTCTCCGTCTTTTACATCGACCTGCGAGTGATGGGCCGCAACGAAGACTTTCTCACCAAGATTAAACAGCATGACGGGCTTAAGTTTGTAAAAGGCAAGGTGGCGCGCATCACGGAAGACCCCGACACGAAGGATGTATGGGTCGAGGCCGAAGACATCCTTTCCGGCGCAAAACATCGTGAGCGTTTTGATATGGCGGTATTGGCTACCGGGATAGAGCCATCGTTAAGCGGTGAAAAGACATGCCTTGGCGAGCAGGACAAATACGGTTTTTTTGGTTCCGGCAAGGACGGCATTTTTCACATCGGGTGCTGCCACACGCCCTCTGACGTCAGTGCGTGCGTCAAGTTGGCAAATGGTGCGGTTTTAAAGGCAATGCAATGTGTGGGAGGAAGGGCGTAATGGACAAAAAACTAGGAATCTACCTTTGCAGTGGTTGTCATAT
Source organism: Deltaproteobacteria bacterium (assembly GCA_015228875.1). Taxonomy (GTDB): domain Bacteria; phylum UBA10199; class UBA10199; order UBA10199; family JADGCS01; genus JADGCS01. The sequence continues at coordinate 8,286 of JADGCS010000031.1, forward strand.
AGGCGAGTGCCTCGACATGCAGGCCCTTGAAAAGGCCGCCCTCGGCGAGTGCAAGGCCGCCGTTTGTAAAAAGCACGAGTTTCTCTGCGGCAGGGAGGGTCTCGAACTCATCAACAACGATATCAAAAGTGAAGGTGTCAACACCGTGGTCATTGGGGCCTGTTCCCCAAGGGTCAATTTTGATCTCTTCAGATTTGGCGACCAGGTTATCTTAGAGAGGGTCAATCTAAGAGAGCACGTTGCCTGGTGTCACAAACCCAACGATGAAGACACGCAGATGCTTGCCGAAGACTATCTGCGTATGGGTGCGATCAAGGCTGTCAAAATCAATTTTCCGGAACCCTACATTGCAGAGGGTCTTACATCAAAAATTCTCATCATCGGTGGCGGTGTCTCTGGTTTGACTTCTGCCTTCTCAGCGGCATCGTTAGGGACAGAGGTGGTCCTTGTCGAAAAACAGGCCGAACTTGGCGGGTGGGTCAAAAACATGCATCGTCAATACCCCAAGGCCCCGCCCCATGCAGCACTTGAGCCCACTGGTTTGCCGGAGCTTATCGATCAGGTCAAAAAGAATTCCAAAATTACTGTGTACACGTCATCAACGATCGAAAAAATTTCGGGAGAACCTGGGCGTTTTGAGATCACCATAAAAAAAGCAGATGGCACCGCAGTCGAAAAGGCGGCGAGTATTATTGTGGCCACAGGGTGGAAACCTTACGATGCAAAAAAACTCGAACACCTCTCGTTTGGCAAACACCCCAACATCATCACCAATGTGATGATGGAAGAAATGGTCTCATCCGGCAGGGGTATCAAAACTGCAGACGGCCAAAGACCAAAACGGATTGCGTTTATTCAGTGCGCAGGTTCGCGTGATCCCAATCACCTGCCCTACTGTTCATCGGTCTGCTGCAATGTGTCTCTTAAACAGGCCATGTACTGCCGCGAACAAGATCCCGATTCTCTTGTTTTTGTTTTTTACAAAGATTTACGTACCCCCGGACACCACGAAGATTTTTACAGACACGCTCAAAACGATGCGGGGACCTTTCTCACAAAATGCGAGATCACCAATATCGATGTCAAGGGCAACACGCTGGTGGTCAATGCCGCTGATACGCTGCTTGGTAAAGAGATCAGCGTGGAGGCAGATCTCGTTGTGCTGGCCACGGGTATGGTTCCAACTGCGTTAGACGAAAAAGTACTTCACCTTGCCTACAGAAAGGGCGATGAACTGCCGCAGTTAAAGTACGGGTTTACGGATTCGCATTTCATCTGTTTTCCCTACGAGACAGAACGCACGGGGATTTACGCGTCAGGTTGCGCGAGGGCCCCGCTTGATACCGATGCGGCTCGATCAGACGGCACGGGTGCTGCAATGAAGGCCATACAATGTGCTGACCTTATCTCCCGCGGGATGGCTACCCTGCCGCGCTTTGGTGACAACACCTATCCCGAGATGTACATGCAGCGCTGTACAGATTGCAAGCGCTGCACAGAGGAGTGTCCCTTTGGTGCCTATGACGAGACAGCAAAGGGGACGCCATTGCCCAATCCCGCCAGATGCCGTCGTTGTGGTATCTGCATGGGAAGCTGTCCCGAAAGAATCATCTCGTTCAAAAATTACAATATCGAAATCCTCTCCTCGATGATTAAAAACTTTTCGGTGCCCGATGAGTTCGAAGAAAAGCCGCGTATCCTGGCGTTCATGTGTGAAAACGACGCTTACCCAGCGATGGACATGGCCGGTCTCAGGCACATCGAGTACAACCCGCATGTGCGTATTATTCCCGTCCGCTGTATCGGTTCTGTCAACAATGTGCTCATTGCCGATGCGCTTTCGGGTGGGGTTGACGGCATTTTGCTCATTGGCTGTAAGCATGGCGATGATTACCAGTGCCACTTTATCCGCGGGAGTGAACTCATTGGCAAGAGGGAGGGGAATCTTCAAGAAACACTTCAGCGGCTTGCCTTGGAACCCGAAAGGATCAAGGCTGTCCAGCTTTCAATTAATGAGTACGACCGTTTGCCAAAATTGTTCTCTGAGTACGTCGAAGAAATTACAGAGATGGGCTTTAATCCGTTTAAGGGAATGTGAGATCAACTTCGTTGATGGTTGATGGGGCATGGTAGATGGTAGATGGTGATGGTGATGGTGATGGTGATGGTGATGGTGGCTCGGAGTGAGGGCTGTGGGCTTAACAAGGAGGGACGACTTTGAAACAAAGTACTCTTAATCCAGATATAGTTTTTATTCGCGATGTGATTCGTTCTGGCGGTGACTCTGTCAAAAAATGTTATCAATGTGCTACGTGTTCTGTTGTCTGTAATAATTCACCCGATGAAAATCCTTTTCCCCGCAAAGAGATGATCTGGACACAGTGGGGCTTAAAGGACAGGCTTGTCAACGATCCCGATATCTGGCTCTGTCATCAGTGCGACGACTGTTCTGTGTATTGTCCGCGCGAAGCAAAACCCATGGAGGTTTTAGCGGCCCTGCGCAAGATGACCATTGCGCATCACGCGGTTCCTGGTTTTTTTGCCAAGATGTTTAAGAGCGCAGGCTATCTCCCCATCCTGTTTGGGATCCCTGTTGTCTTTCTTTTGTTTGTCTTGTTTGTTTCGGGACATTTAAATATTCCCGACGGCGAGGTGCTTTATTCTAAAATGTTTTCGCACATGGCCATCAATATTTCTTTTACGGCGATGTTCTTTCTTGCGTGCGGGATGGCGTTTATCGGCGGCAAAAACTTTTGGAACGGGATGAAGGCCGATTTTGGTGAACCAAAGGGCGAGACCTCTTTTATTGGTGCGTGTATCAAGGTCTCCAAGCAGATCATGCTCCATTCAAAATTTAAGGAGTGTGATGCCAACAAATCGCGCTTTACCTCGCATCTGTTGGTGTTCTGGGGTTTTATAGGTCTTCTTGTGGTGACGGCGCTCGCGGTTGTCAGTATTGTCCTCTATCATTATTATCCCCTGCCGCAGACCAATCTTATAAAAATATTGGGCAATGTGAGCGCAATCGCTTTTTTTGTAGGGCTCACCATCATGATGCTCAACAGGCTGTCTTCAAAAACATCGCAGAGTCGCGGCACTTTCTTTGACTGGGTTTTTCTGCTCGATCTTTATGGTGTAGTCCTCACCGGTATTGCGGTGGAGTACCTTCGTGTCTTTAATGGCGGGGCGATTGCCTACATCATGTATTTTATCCATCTGGTCTTTGTGTTTTTTTTGCTGGTTTATTTTCCGTATTCAAAGTTTATTCATTTTGCCTACCGTTTTCTGGCAATGGTCTATGCCGTGATGACGGGGCGCGAGGTTGTTCGAACCTAGACCGTTTTTTTTGACGCGTTTCTGCATCGAACATTCATGAGATGCTGTTGCGCGTAGTATATACCGCTTTGTGCGGGTTACGTAATCTAATGCATTGTTGATTTTCACGGGAGTGCCTGTGAAAGTTTAACAGTATAAATGGAGGTCCAGACATGAGTGATGAGTTAAAAATCAATGTTGAGGGTGTGGGAGAGTTAGCTGTTGATGAGGACGGGTTTATTGAGGATCCGGGCAAATGGAGTGAGGCCGTTGCCAAACACCTTGCCGGAACAGAAGGTGTGACAGAGCTTTCCGAAGATCACTGGAAACTGGTCAATTATCTGCGAAACTACTATATGGAGTTCAATATAGCGCCGATGATCAGAAAACTCTGCAAGGAGACTGGTTTTAATTTAAAAAAGGTTTACGAACTGTTTCCATCAGGACCCGCAAAAGGGGCCTGCAAGGTTGCTGGTTTGCCAAAGCCAACAGGTTGTGTGTAATTTTGTGTAACCGTATAAGGAGGAATTCATGACAGACAATGTAAAAAAACATGAAACCCCATTGCTCGATGAACTGCTCAAAGGGCCGTGGCCAAGTTTCGTAAAGGAATTTAAAACCCTGCAGGACAAAAAGGCAGTCGCCAACGACCTTCTTGGCCAGCTCGAATATTCCTACAAAACAAAACTAGGATACTGGAAGCATGGTGGTATTGTTGGTGTAATGGGATACGGTGGTGGTGTGATCGGCCGCTATTCTTCTCTGGCAGAGATGTTCCCGGCTGTTAAACATTTCCATACGATTCGTGTCAACCAGCCGGCAGGTTGGTTTTACACCTCAAAGGCCCTGCGCACACTTTGTGATATCTGGGAAAAAAGAGGCTCCGGGATCACAAACATGCACGGGTCAACAGGTGATATCGTGTTTTTGGGCACCAATACCGAAGAGCTCGAACCCATTTTTGAAGAACTTACAAAAGAGGGGTTTGACCTTGGCGGATCCGGATCAAACCTGCGCACGCCCAGTTGTTGCAATGGACAGGCGCGTTGTGAATGGGCCTGTTATGACACCATGGGGTTGTGCTACGACCTGACCCAGACTTTTCAGGATGAACTTCACAGGCCGCAGTTTCCCTACAAGTTCAAAATCAAAATGGCAGGGTGCCCCAACGATTGCGTGGCATCGATTGCCCGTTCAGACCTTTCCATCATTGGGACATGGCGCGACAACATCCAAATGGATCAATCAGCTGTCCTCAAGTATGCGAGTGATGGACTCGATATCCAGAAGATCGTTGTCATGAATTGCCCAACCAAATGTTTAGACTGGAACGGCAAAGAACTTAAAATCGACAACTCAAACTGTGTGAAGTGCATGCATTGCATCAATGTGATGCCCAAAGCACTTGCCCCCGGCAAAGACCGCGGTGCCACAGTGCTTCTTGGTTCAAAGGCCCCCATTATCGAAGGGGCCATGCTGTCATCGGTTCTGATCCCGTTTATCAAATTAGAACCGCCTTTCAAAGAACTCAAAGACGTCATAGGAAGGATCTGGGAGCCTTGGGCAGAGCACGGCAAAAACCGTGAACGTATTGGTGAGTTTATCGAACGCGTCGGCAAGGGAAATTTCCTTGAAGAGGTCGGTATCGATCCAGTGCCCGAGATGGTCAAGCACCCAAGGGAGAATCCTTACATCTTCTACGATGAATACCTTGAAGATGAATGAACGTAATGGAATGAAATTTAATATCCAGGAATTTCAAAGTTGATTGAGCGCGGGTGTATTCTTCGCATAATAGAAGAATTCAATCGCGTCATGGTCAAGTTAGTAACTTGTGATTAAGGGCTTGGTTGGCTTGCGCATGCAAATGCGATTGAAAAGTTAAATTGAGCCCTTGACGAGTAGGAGGATTACAATGTCAGAAAAACAAGCAAGAATAACCGATATAGGCCCACCACATCATGATAAATTTCTGCCGCCCGTGATTAAAGAAAATTACGGCAAATGGAAATACCATGAAAATCCAAGACCCGGTGTCTTGGTGCATGTCTCTCATTCGGGAGCCAAGATCTGGTCAGTCAGGTGTGCGACGCCGCGTATTTTGAGTGTGATATCCATCAGAAAAATCTGCGAACTTGCAGACAAATATGCCGATGGTTATCTTCGTTTCACGAGCCGTAATAACTTTGAGCTTCTCATAACAAAAGAAGCCAATGTTGATCCGGCGATCAAGGAGGCCATTGCTATTGGTTATCCCGTGGGTGGAACAGGAAACTCACTCTCAAATATTGTTCACACTCAGGGCTGGGTACACTGTCACTCGGCGGCAACAGATGCCTCCGGCGTTGTCAAGGCGGTCATGGACGAGCTCTTTGTGCATTTTCAAGAACAGAAACTCCCTGCAAAACTCAGAATTGCGCTGGCCTGCTGTCTTAATATGTGCGGCGCTGTGCATTGCTCGGATATTTCTATTCTGGGTGTTCACAGAAGACCGCCCAAGGCAGATGATGCCAATTTGGGAAAAATATGCGAAGTGCCCAATCTGATTGCTTCGTGCCCGACGGCAGCCATTCGTCCCACAACAAAGAATGGCGTGGCAACGGTCGAGATCGAAGAAGAAAAGTGCATGTTCTGCGCAAATTGTTACACGGTGTGCCCCGCGCTGCCGATTAACGATGCGTTGAATGATGGCGTTTCCATCTGGGTTGGTGGCAAGGTGTCCAATGCCAGAAGCACACCTTCGTTCTCAAAACTTGCCATTCCATGGCTCCCCAACACCCCGCCAAGGTGGCCAGAGGTTGTCAGTGCAGTCAAGAACATCGTTGATGTCTGGGCCAAGGATGCACGTCCCTACGAAAGAGTTGGCGAGTGGGTCTCCCGCATCGGCTGGCCGCGTTTCTTTAAAAAGACCGGCATTGAGTTTACAAAGCATCATATCGATGACTTTAAACACTGCGGTGGTACCTTTGCCACATCGACACAGATGAGACACAACGGCTAGCTGGTGGTGTCTTAAAATGCTTATCCAAGGCTGTCTGCCTGCGTTTGCGGGCAGACAGCATTTTATATAAAATCAGAATGGCGGGTTTTTAAATAGGCCCGAGGCGGAGGAGTTATGTCAGAAATCACTGTTCAAGCGGTGGCCGATGCGATGTTGGCCCTGGTAACGGAATATGCCGGCAAGAAAAAACTTAAACCTATGGATCTCACAAAGGCGATGAGGGAAAAATTTGGGGATGCGTGCGAAAAGCAGGTCTGCAAAGATGCGCTTAAAACTCTTATTGAGTCCGGCAAGTGTGTTTACACTTATTTTGGAGGCAGCTTTGTTGAGTTACCGCACATCGAAGGTGCGGCGCGATAGAATCGGTTCATCAGTCTTCAGTCCAGGGTCCAGAGTCCGGAGTCTTGAGTCGGCCTTCCCGGTTTGCATCGATTCCGTGGTTGTGTTGGCCTGTGTAGGTTGGGGGATGGCGTGTTGTTGGCGAGTACAGCGAGCGGACTTTTGACCGGTGACGCAAATCAATCAAGGGGAGATCAATGGCAACTGTTGTAAAAAAGAAAAAAGGTTTTGGTGCAGCATTATCAAGGGGTTCTTCGGGGCGTGCCATATCGCCTTTAAGGCCGCTTCCTAAAACAAAAATGCCGCCATGCATTGGTGCCTGTCCGCAGGGCAATAACGTCAGGGGTTTCCTGACTGCGATTGCGCAGGGCGAGGGCATCGGCAGAACTCTGGATGAGTCTTATGCGCTGGCGTGGAATATTGTGACAGAAACAAACCCCATTCCCGCTGTGATCGGTCGTGTCTGTCCGCACCCGTGCGAGACCAAATGCAACCGCAAAGATAAAGACTCTCCGGTCGCCATCAACAATGTCGAAAGATTCATAGGCGATTACGGGATCGAAAAAAATCTTGCGCACAAAATTACAGGACAAAAAAAGACGCAAAGGGTTGCTGTGGTCGGTGCTGGCCCTGCGGGTCTAAGCTGTGCCTTTCATCTGGCGAAACGCGGTTATTCTGTGACCATGTTCGAGGTTTTTGCCGAGACGGGCGGGATGCTCAGGTACGGGATCCCCGCCTACAGATTGCCTCGCAAGGTGTTGGATGCCGAGATTAAAAAGATATTAGAGATGGGCGTCGAATTAAAAACAAACTGCAGAATTGGCAAAGACATTTCCATGGAAGACCTGCATCAGAAGTTTGATTCGGTGTTTGTTGCCATTGGCGCGCACAAGGGCTTAAGGCTGGGTGTCAAGGGTGAGGACGCGCAGGGTGTGTACAGCGGCGTCGATTTTCTGCACAGGGTAGCTGCCGGTGAAAAGGTGGATCTTGGCAAACAGGCCGTCATTGTTGGCGGTGGTGATACCGCGATTGATGCCGCGCGCATTGCACTCAGGCTGGGGACAAAGGCCACGATCCTTTACAGGCGTACCAAAAATGAGATGCCTGCTATCAACGAAGAGATCGAGCAGGCAGAACACGAGGGTGTTGATATTCAATACCTTGCTGCTCCGATAGAAATTCTTTCCGAAGGCGGCAGGGTCAAGGGGATCAAGGCGATCAGGATGGAGCTTGGAGAACCAGACGCATCGGGACGCAGGCGCCCTGTGCCGATGGCAGGCTCAGAGTTCGAGATCCCCATGGACAGCGTCATCCCCGCAATCAGTCAGGAACCCGACTTTCTTGGTCTGGAGCAGTTGCAGGCAGGGCCCAGGGACTGGATCAAGGCCGATGCAAAGCGCAAGGTCAAAGACACCCTTTATGCCGGCGGTGACGTGTTACGGCTTGGCCTTGTTGTAGATGCACTTGGTCACGGCAGACAGGCGGCCGATACGATTCACTACAGTTTGAGCGGTGAACAGGAGCCTGTTATACCGGTTATGGCAGAGGTCACATCCGATAAAATGCGCATCGATCTTTACGAAAATAAAACACGACACGAAACAACCCTTATCGCAAACGAAGCACGTTTTGCAGCCATTGATGTTGAGGTTGGTGCCACACTGGCTGCTTCAGATCTCATGGATGAGACCAAACGCTGCATGAGTTGTGGTTATTGCTTTAATTGTGAAAAGTGTTGGGAGTACTGTCAAGACAGCGCGATTGTTAAGGGTAAGAAGGGCGAGATCTACACCTACAAGAGTGAGGTCTGTACCGGTTGTAAGAAGTGCGCAGAGGAATGCCCCTGCGGCTTTATCGATATGGTTTAAAACCTTGGAAGGTTTTTTCTACGCGTTTCGGCATCAATTTTTGCATGGTGTCCGCCCGCGTAGTGTTTTACGCTTTATGCGGGTTATTAATTAAGATCCCCCTTCCTGTTGAGGCGGGGGGTTTCATTTCTCCCTGATTTTTGAGGTTGACGGTTGATGTTGAAAGAACTGCTCGAGCACAGACAAACAGAAATCCTAAAAAAGTGGTTTGATCGTGTGGTGAACGGTTACAAACCGGAGGCCGCACGTTTTCTCACCGGTGGAGGCGATCGTTTTGCCAATCCTGTGAGACATACCCTGTTGACGGAGTTCGAAAACATTTTTTCTTTCTTGTGGGGTGAGGGGGGCGATGAACGCCTGTCAACGGCACTCGAAAACATCATCAAGATTACTGCTGTGCAGGACAAAACTCCTTCAAAGGCACTTGGGTTCATCTTTGTGTTGAGGGATCTGCTGTTTGAAGAAGTGGCGGCTGATCCGGCGTTGGACGCAGGGATCAAGCAGGACATGCTTGTCAGTTGCGTGCATCAGACAGACAGCCTGGTGAGTCTTGGGTTTGATATTTATTCAAGGTGCCGCGAAAAAATCTACGAGATACGCATCAAAGAGATCAAATCACAGCGGGCAGGCGTGATGGCCAGAGGCGTTGTGGTTGATGGTTGATGAAGTGATGGCGGATTGGGAGTTTTCGTTCTTCGTTCGCGTTTTGCTTTCTTCGTTTTTTTGGCTAAGGGCTGATACAAGTATGAGGTGAACATGAATTTTATTACTTCGTTTCTTTTAACTGTTGGGTTGTTTATCGTGGGATACTTTGGTTCAAGACTGCCGTTTGTTTTTGGATTGGTCATCCCTTACACGGCGCTCACCCTGTTTGTTCTGGGCCTTGTCTGCCGCATGATCGCATGGGCGAGGGTTCCCGTTCCCTTTAGAATCCCTACAACCTGTGGACAGCAGAGGTCCCTGTCATGGATCAAATCAAACAATCTGGAGAGCCCCTTTAATTTGTTGGGTGTTGTTGGCAGGATGTTTTTGGAGGTTTTTTTCTTTCGCTCCTTGTTTAGAAACACAAAGGCTGAACTTTACGATGGCACAAGGCTGGTTTATGGGAGCAACAAGTTTCTCTGGGTCGGTGCCATGGCCTTTCACTGGTCGTTTCTGCTGATTGTCTTGCGTCACTTCCGATTTTTTACCGAGCCTGTTCTCCCCTGTGTCCTTTGGTTGCAGGATCTGGATGGTCTTTTTGAGATCGCTGTCCCCGCTTTTTACCTGACCAACTTTTTTATTGTGGCGGCACTGGGTTACCTGCTGGCACGCAGGCTTTTTAATCCGCAGGTCAGATACATCTCGCTTGGTTCCGATTATTTTGCGCTCTTTCTGATTTTGGCGATCGCGCTCACGGGGATCTGGATGCGGTACATCGACAAGGTTGATGTGGTCAAAATAAAAGAGCTGGTCATGAGCCTTGTGGCCTTTGCGCCCGTTGTGCCGGACGGGATAGGTTGGCTCTTTTTTGTTCATCTGTTCTTTGTTTGCGTCCTTCTCGCCTATTTTCCATTCAGTAAATTATTGCACATGCCCGGTGTGTTTTTTAGTCCGACAAGAAATCTCGCAAACAACAACAGGGCAAAGAGGCACATCAACCCGTGGAACCCCGAAGTCAAATGTCACACATATGAAGAATGGGAAGACGAGTTTAGAGACACGTTAAAAAGGATTGGACTGCCGCTGGACAAGGCTGAATAATTTTTGTGGGGAGTTATAAGATGTCAGAAGAAAAAAAAATAAAACCAAACGAAATACTCGCGGGCATTGATTACAACCCGCCCGCTACGGGCTGGATGGATACCCCCGTCGACTTTAAAAAGGGGACCTTCTGCAATTCGGTGCCAGCAAAGTTTATGGAATATCTTGGGCAACCGCAGCCGCACGAGTGGAAGTCCTATCAGGATGACTGGGGTCTGCCCGACAACTGGCGGGAGATTATTTTCGAGGGGATGAGGGAGCGGCTCAAGAAATTCCGCACGTTTCGTGTCTTTATGGACATCTGTGTGCGGTGCGGGGCCTGCGCGGATAAATGCCATTTTTTTATTGGTTCGGGCGATCCAAAAAACATGCCGGTCTTGAGGGCAGAGCTTTTGCGGGCAGTTTATAAAAGAGACTTCACCCTTGCAGGCAAAATCATGGGCCGCTTTGTGGGCGCCAGAAAACTGACTGTTCAGGGAATCAAGGAGTGGTTCTACTACTTTTTTCAATGTACCGAATGCCGACGCTGCAGTGTTTTTTGTCCTTATGGGATAGACACGGCCGAGATTACCATGATGGGGCGTGAGCTTTTAAATCTGCTGGGATTAAATATCGGATGGGTCACGGAACCCGCGGCAAACTGTTTCAGGACCGGCAATCACCTTGGGATTGAGCCCCATGCTTTTAAAGACAGTATTGAGTTTGCGTGCGATGATGTCTTTGACAACACCGGTGTCAAGGTTGAGGCACCCATCAATAGAAAGGGTGCAGAGGTTCTTTTTGTGTCTCCGTCTGCGGATTACTTCGGAACACCCCATTACTACACGCTCATGGGCTACCTGCTGCTCTTTCACGCGGTGGGTCTTGATTACACGTGGAGTGCCTATGCCTCCGAGGGCGGCAACTTCGGGCTTTTTCATTCTCACGATATGATGAAGAGGCTTAACAACAAGATCTATCACGAGGCAAAGCGTCTCAAGGTCAAATATATCATTGGCGGTGAGTGTGGGCACATGTGGCGTGTTCTGCATCAGTACATGGATACCATGAACGGACCAACAGACTTTTTGGAGGTGCCGGTCTCTCATGTGACTGGCACACGCTTTGATCATGCGGCCTCCACAAAAATGATTCACATCTCCGAGTTTACGGCAGATCTCATCAAACACAACAAGTTGAAACTTGATCCCTCGCGAAATAACCACTGGAACATAACCTTCCACGATTCCTGCAACCCTGCACGGGCCATGGGACTGTTGGAGGAGCCGCGGTACATCATCAAAAACGTCTGCAATAATTTTCACGAGATGCCTGAAAACACGATTCGCGAGCAGACGTTCTGTTGCGGGAGCGGGAGCGGGCTTGGTACCGAAGAAAACATGGAGATGCGCCTCAGGGGTGGATTACCCAGAGCCAATGCGGTCAAGTATGTAAAAGAAAAGCATGGTGTCAACTGTCTTGCCTGCATGTGCGCTATTGATAAAGCCACGCTGCCGCCGCTGCTTGAGTACTGGGTCCCTGGTGTTGAGGTGGCGGGTGTCCACGAGTTTGTCGGCAATGCCTTGAATATTGAGGGACAAAACGAGCGGACGGTAGATTTGCGCGGCGAGCCAATAAAGGAACAGGAGGAGAAGAAAGATGCGTGATACAGCTAAAGTGATCATTGGTATTCTGGTTTTTCTCGTTCTGGTGACAACACCGTTCTGGTACGGCAAAATAGCCGCGGAGAGCGGTAAACCCCCTGTGCTTAAGGTTGGTACCGCCGAAAAAGAGTGCGTGATGTCAAAAGATTTTATGCGTGCAAATCACATGGATCTCTTAAACGAATGGCGTGACCATGTGGTCAGAGAGGCAGACAGGGTCTATGTGAGAGAGGATGGCAGAAGGTTCGACAAGAGTCTTGGCAATACCTGCATGAAATGTCACACGGATAAAAAAGAATTCTGTGACAAGTGCCACAGTTATTCCGGAGTGAAGGAACCGTTTTGCTGGGATTGTCATAACGATCCCAATGCGAGGTGAGGGGCGCGTGCGTACTTGCATCGGGGAGGCCGATGATTGTTATGTTTCGTCATCGCGAGCGCAGCGTGGCGATCTTCCTGACGCACTCTGGAAAGGGATTGCCGTGGGGTTAACGCTCCTCGCAATGACGCAAAATGCTTTGTTGAAGGCAATCGTGGAGGATAAAAAAATGGGAGTTAAACGAAGAGATTTTTTTAAGATAGCGGGTGTTACGGCGTTGTCGGCATTGACGGCCACCAAGGCGGTTTCGGCGTTTGCCTTTGGTCCGTCGGGGCATGGTGGGGAGACCGTTTCAAAGGACAATGCTGTGCGCTGGGCTATGGTGATTGATACCCGCAAATGCGGCAAGGGCGCCCAATGCAAAAACTGTCCGTCTCTGAGGGCCTGTCATGAGGCACATAATGTGCCCGACATTCCCAATAAAAAACACGAGGTCAAATGGATCTGGCAGGATTCTTACGATCACGCGTTTCCCACGCAGACACATGCCCTTATCAAAGATGAGCTTAAAACGCGGCCGGTGATGCTTCTTTGCAATCATTGCGACAACCCCCCATGTGTCAGGGTCTGCCCAACCAAGGCCACATTTAAAAGAGAGCAGGACGGGCTTGTCATGATGGATCAACACCGCTGCATTGGTTGCCGCTACTGCATGTCCGGCTGTCCTTATGGTGCCCGCAGTTTTAACTGGGTGGAGCCCAAACCGCATATCAAAAAAATCAACAGGGCCTATCCGGTGAGGACACTCGGTGTTGTCGAAAAGTGCACCTTCTGTGCCGAGAGGCTTGCAAAGAATCAGGGTCCGATTTGTGTAGAGGCCTGTCCCGAAAAGGCGATTGTCTTTGGCAATCTTAACGACCCCAAATCAGAGGTCAGAAAAATCTTAAGTGTGAGTGATTCCGTCCGCAGAAAGCCGCATTTGGGGACGTCCCCCGAGGTTTATTATATCATGTGAGGTTAATATGTTAGAAAAGGCACTCGTTGGAAATAAAAAATACTGGATGTTTGTTTTTTTTCTTCTGGTTATTATCGGGCTTGGTTTTTTGACCTATCTCTGCCAACTCAGTCAGGGATTGGGGATCACGGGGATGAGCCGTGATGTGAGTTGGGGGCTTTACATTGCGCAGTTTACATTTCTTGTTGGCGTTGCGGCCTCCGCGGTGATGGTTGTGCTCCCGTATTATTTGCACGACTACAAGGCCTTTGGCAAACTCACGGTTCTTGGCGAGTTCCTGGCGATTGCCTCGGTCATCATGTGCATGCTTTTTATCTTTGTCGATATGGGGCAGCCCTTCAGGGCCTTTAACATGATCCTGCACCCGACCCCCGGTTCCGTGATGTTTTGGGACATGGTCTCCCTCGGTGGTTATCTGCTCCTTAACATGCTGATTGGGTGGACTTGTCTCGAGGCCGAGCGCAAATCTGTGCCGCCGCCCAAATGGATCAAACCCTTTATTTATCTGTCTATCCCGTGGGCCGTCAGTATTCATACAGTCACTGCGTTTTTATATTGCGGTATCGGCGGCAGGTCCTTTTGGTTTACGGCCATCATGGCGCCGCGTTTTCTCTCTTCGGCATTTTCTGCAGGCCCGGCGCTGCTCATTATTTTTGCGTTGATCATCAGAAGGATCTCGCACTTTAAACCCGGGTACGAACCTATTCAAAAGCTCGCGCAGATTGTCACCTACGCTATCTGCATCAACGTCTTTTTTGTCCTGCTCGAAATTTTTACGGTCTTTTACAGCGCGATTCCTGAGCACATGCATCACTTTAAATATCTTTTTGTGGGGCTGCATGGACACACGGGTCTTGTCCCCTGGATGTGGGCTTCAACGGTACTCTGCCTGTTTGCGATTGTCCTTCTTGTTAATCCCAAAACAAGAAAAAAAGAGCATCTGCTTGTCATCGCCTGTGTCGCAGTTTTCATTGGCACATGGATTGACAAGGGCATGGGTCTGGTCGTCACGGGTTTTATCCCCAACCCCTTTGATACGGTCACCGAATACATGCCCACATATCGTGAGGTGCTCATTGCGCTGGGTGTCTATGGCATCGGAGCACTCATCATCACTGTGTTGTATAAAATTGTCCTCGCGATCAGGGATCGGGAGATTGCAAACTGATCCACGACGTCATCATGTTATTATAACCCGCATAAATCTAGAAACAAGTGTTGAGGGTGAGATGAAGTGTCAAAAAACAATCCTGCTGTTCGTGTTTTTTTTGATTATGCCCTCCCCTTTATGGGCTACTTCGCAGTTTCCTGAAAAGTTGATCCACAACGGGGAAAGCCTGAGTATGTTTACCACACCCCTTGAGGACTATTTAAAGACACTTAGCAAAAGACCAGAAATTTTTGATGGGCCAAGTTGCTCTGCCTGCTGGCGCGGTTATGTGGGGACCTGGGTGATCAAAGAAGGTTTTCTCTATCTTGTCGATCTTAAGGCAGGTGATTGCACCAACGAAAAAACGATCCCTCTTAAAAAAATATTTGCAGGACAAAAGGGACCTGTCAGGGCCGATTGGTTCTCAGGTACGATTCGTCTGCCCAAGGGTAATCTGACTCAGTATGTTCATATGGGATTTGCATCCCAATATGAACGATACCTGCTGATCGAGATTGATAAGGGCAGGGTGATCAGTGAAAAAGAGGTCAGGAACAGTAAAGTTCAAAAGAGAGAGTAGTGCAGGTTCAATCGCTATTTTTGGGTTGATACCGTTTTTTTGCGATTTAGGCCGTGCAAGGACCCAAAAAAAATTGTCATTGTAACATTTTGCTGTTATCAAAGTAATGTATTAAGAAAGGAAAATAGACTTATGATCAACGAACGCATCGCCAAACTGATCAACGATCAGATGAATTTCGAAGTTGAGTCAGCTTACCTTTACTTTGCCATGGCGGCAGACCTTGACTGCAGGGATCTTGACGGTTTTTCCAACTGGATGAAAATTCAGGGGCAAGAAGAACTCCAGCATGTCACCCGGTTTTATACTTATCTTGTTGAGAGAGAGGGAAGACCCTTTTTTACAGGGATGCCGGCCCCGCAGAAAGAGTGGGAGAGCCCGCTCTCGATCTTCCAGGCCGCACTTGTGCACGAGAGAAAAGTAACAGACAGGATCAATAAAATAATTACGGCCGCCCACGAAGAGGGAGATCACGCGACTGTCAATTATGTAAACTGGTTCATCAACGAGCAGATCGAAGAAGAGGCCAATGTAAAAACTGTGATTGCACAGCTTAAACTTATTCAGGACTCGGGCCAGGGGATGTTTATGCTGAACAAAGAACTTGCCGCTCGCCAGTTGACGGTGCCCCCAGCGCAGACGCAGTAAGCTGGTCATCAGTTGGTTTGCAGCACTTGTGACGAGAAATTATATAGTGTCTGTCGGGAAACCCTCGATTTGAACAACAAAAGAGGATCGTCATCGCGAGCGGTGCGTTGCGGTGGACATGACGGGGTCATGTCTAACGCTGTGCGCCTACGTGGCGATCTCCTGAAATCAATTGGTTACGGGAGATTGCTTCGTCGCTAACGCTCCTTGCAATGACGTAAACCGGGCTTTCCCGACAGACACTATTTAAGGGCATGACTGTTCTCTGGCTGTGCGCATCTGATTTTTTTTAGGTCAACGCTACCTCACCTCAATCGATTTTAAAAATTGACCAGCCCACCCGCTGTTGGTTTCGTTTTGCGGGGCAAGGATTTCTATCTGGTAAATAAAATTACCCCTTCCCCCATAGTATTTTTGATACGGATTGCCTTTAACCGCAGTAAAATCAAGCCCACCAAGTTTGACTGATGACGTGAGCTGTTGTGCCGTATTCGTTATACCAAGGTCTGCATGGATCCTTTTGGTGATTGAGTCTGGGGTGATGGCATCCTTGAGTTTAAAAATCTTGACGGCAATGTACTTTTGCGGGTCAGAGGGATCCTTGATAAAATAACCCATGCCGGTCTCGCCCCAATCTGCTTTTTTGATTTCGCTTAATTCTTTGGCGATCTCAAAACTTATGTCTCCCAAAGGTGCGTTGATTCTGTGTTTGCCGGCCACGTCTTTTTTTTCACCCGCATTTATCGCTACATAAAAACTGCCGTCCTTGACTATTTTTTTAAAGACATTGGCCAGTGTGATTCGGGTGATTTTAAAATCCTGATCGTACCCTATGGTGAGGGTGGCGTTTCTGACAAGGCTCACCCCGCCCCAGTCGGCGGCAATCGTATGAAAAAAATAGGTGTCCGATCGCGGCTGCTCAGCAATCGCATCTGGTTTGCCGTAGGTCCTGCGCACACTTTTTCGGTGCATGCCAAATGTGATGCCTTCGTTTGTGTACACGGGAAGGCCGACCGATTCGTAAAAAATCATTTGCCCAATGTGTCCCTTGTTAAACATATCTTCGTTTACCACGACGTTATTTTTGGCGAGTGCATCATGACTTAAAAAAACGTCGGCAGCTTTTGTTTGATCACCAAGCCTTACATATTGATCCTGGTAAAACATGCCGCCCTCGTTGGGGACGACGAGGAGGGTGTTTTCGAGACCGGTGTCGGCAGGATTGTCAGCGGCAGCACCTGCGATTATTTTGTCCTTGTCTTTGGAACGCGAGGCAATCACGGTATCTGCGGGAGGATGAGCAGCATCCTGCAGGGCATAGGCCGCATCTTTTGGGGTGCCTTTGATCGCGGCAACGGCCTTTTGCGGTGTGGGCGCGTCGTAAACAACGTAGCCCCGTGCTGCAACCTCTTTTAAAAAGTCATAGTCAAGCCAGCCAAAGCCGTTTTCACCCCATCTCTTGCCCCACGAGTTGAGGAGTTTCAGTGCTTGTTTTGTGTCATTGTATCCCACGGCAACAATCGCATGATGCCCCAGAAAACGGCCGCTTTTTTTATTGTAGACTGCCCTGTTTTTTTTCATGCCGCGAGTGAGAAAGTTCTGATGCATTTTTATGACCAGCAGCACCGGCTCACCTGCAGCGAGATACGCCTTGATGATGTTGAGATTTTTTTCGTCGATTCTTCTGTAGTCGAGGATTCTAAAGCCTTTTGCCAGAGAGATAAGTTTGGCATCGGGTTGTGTTGTAAAGTCACCGCTGTTGTAGGGCATCATCTCGATCGTGACCACCCCGTTTTTTTTTACAAACTTCATGGCATCTTCAAGGTCTGCCCCCTCGTCTTTGCCCCCGTTGATCTGGTTGTAGATAAATGAGGGGCTAAACAGTGTGGATTGATCAAGACCCCAGTCGTGTTCGCGGTTTTCCTGAAACGATTTTATAGAATAGGCCAACGACCATGCCGTGCAGGAGTTTTGTTTTTTCTGGTCCCCTGGTTCTGGCAGGGCTTGTGCCAGATCGACTGCATCGGGCAGATTTTTGTAGAGTTTGTTTTCATCCTCCGAAAAGCTCCTCGCCATCTTTGCCTGTTCCATCTTAAGGTAATCTTTTTCGGACTGCAGGATAAGTCCTGAGGTGTAATCTTCCTCATCTGCCTCGTTGTCACAGGAGAGGGGGGGGATCAATATGACCAGCAGGAGCAGCAGTAACATTGGTTTCATAAGAGCCCCCCTTACTTTACGGTAAACACAACCCTCGCTGTCCCTTCGCCGGCAACGATGTTCATAAGATACGTCCCCGGTTTTAGGGTGTTCTGGCTCATCGTTTGATTGAGGCTAAATCGGTTTAAACCATTGACCAGAATAATTTCTGGAACGGCCCCGTTGTCTACCTCGGCTTTACTGTTTGATGGATACACATTGACGATGATGGTGGGCACCTCAATGCCGATCTCTATCGTGGCATGACTTGTGACCGGTGATGCAATCGTCACATATGTTTTTCCCTCACCGTCTGTGAGGGGGGTCCCCTCTACACTCACAGGGAAAGGCAGGGCCGTAAAGGCTTGGACGGTGGTCGTGATTGTGAGGAAGGCGATAAGAGCAAGCAGGGCGTGTGTGTTTTTAATTTTCATGGGGGTCTCCGTCATAAAACCTTGGAAGGTTTTTTCTACGCGTTTCGGCATCAATTTTTGCATGGTGTCCGCTCGCGTAGTGTTTTCCGCTTTATGCGGGTTATGGACTTGCCAAAAAAAAGTGACGCGCAGCGATTTTTTTAAGGTCAAGACATCACCTTTTGAGGGCATAATATATAACGCAAAACAGCAATAATTTCGTGATGCTAGCAAAACAAGGGGCTTAAAGTCAAAATCGGTGGTCTGATTGCGGGATTTTTCTTGTGATTAGCGTCAACAGTGAATTTGTCCCTGCCTTTAAGACCTGCAATAAATCAGGTATTAATGAGTTGATATCAGCGGGGAATGTCCTGTAAAAGCCTCTGTGCGTCGGTTTCTTATATAATATTTCAACGCATATGCATTTCAAAGTTGACAGAGCGCGGGTGCATTCCTTGCACGACGGGGGAACTCAATCGCGTTAAAGTCAGGTTACTAACTTGCATCAAAACGCACCGTCAGGTGCTTCATTTCAAAAGGAGTCTATAATATGATTAAGCCACATGGTTCAGATAAATTAAATCCTCTTTATGTACAGGACACTGCCACCCGCAAGGCCTTACTTAAAGAAGCACAAGGTCTTCCCTCAATCGTCATTTCTTCGGCGGCCGCAGGTAATGCTGTCATGCTGGGGTGCGGGTATTTTAATCCGCTTACAGGCTTCATGAATGTCGCCGACTCCATCAGTGTCGCCGAAAACATGAAAACAAAAAAAGGTCTCTTCTGGCCCGTCCCCATCCTTAATGTCGTTAACGATGCCTCCAAAATCAAGGGTGCAAAGCAAATTGCTTTAAAGGACCCCAACGTCGAAGGCAATCCCATCATAGCCATTCAAACAGTCGAGGCCATCGAAGAATTCACAGATGCCCAAATGAAACTCATGACCAACAAAATATTCCGCACCGAAGACCCCCAGCATCCTGGTGTTGCGGCCTTTAATTCGGTTGGTCGCTTCTGCATCTCTGGTCCTATTCAGGTGTTGAGCTTCTCGTACTTCGAGACAGAATTTCCAGAAACATTCAGAACAGCCTATCAAATCCGGGACGAAATTCAAAAGAACGGCTGGAACAAGGTCGTGGCTTTTCAGACACGCAATCCCATGCACAGGGCACACGAAGAACTCTGCCGCATGGCCAAAGAAGACCTCAAGGCAGACGGTATTCTTATTCACATGCTCCTTGGCCAGCTTAAAAAAGGCGACATACCCGCCGATGTCCGTGACGCCTGCATCCGCAAGATGGTCGAGGTTTACTTTCCGCCAAAGACAGTCATGATTACAGGCTACGGTTTCGACATGCTCTATGCCGGCCCACGCGAAGCCGTGTTGCACGCGGTCTTTCGTCAAAACTGCGGCTGCACGCACCTTATTGTCGGCCGCGATCATGCCGGTGTGGGTTCTTACTATGGCGGGTTTGATGCACAGACCATCTTCGAAAACGAGGTACCCAAAGGCTCACTTGAACTTCAGATTTACAATGCAGATCACACTGCGTGGTCAAAGAAGCTCAACAAGGTGATCATGATGCGTGACGCACCCGATCACACCAAAGAAGACTGGGTTATGCTCTCGGGTACAAAGGTGAGAGAAATGCTCTTTAACGGCGAGTCCCTCCCCGAAGAATTCAGCAGGCCAGAGGTTGCAAAGATCCTGATGAAATTCTACCAAGAAGAGGGCGGCAAGTAAAATTGTCTGCCATTGCCGGTGGTGATGGAGATTCGAGTAAATAAAAAACCCCTTGGGTCATATTGATCCAGGGGGTTTTGTTTTTTTGTGAGTATTTACGTCGTTCAGTATGCAAGCTACTCTTTCGTTTCTTCAAACTCGGCATCCACAACATTTTCGTCTTTTTTTGTTTTTTTATCGTCGCCTGCTTCGGCCGGGCCTTTGTTTTGGGCCGCATTTTTTTGGGCTTCTTCCTGCTGTGCTTTATACATAGCTTCGCCTATTTTTAATGCTGCCTGCTGAAGCTCTTCGCCTGTGGATTTGATGGCAGAGTTGTCACCCGATTCGAGGGCTTTTTTTGCGGCTTCAAGTGCGGACTCGATTTTTTTAACATCGGCCTCGGCGACTTTGTCCTTGTGCTCTTTAAGGGATTTTTCGACCTCGTAGACCAGAGATTCTGTCTTGTTTTTGGTCTCGATGTTCTCGCGTTTCTTTTTGTCTTCTGCTTCGTTGGCCTTGGCCTCGTTGACCATTTTTTCGATGTCGTTTTTGCTTAAATTTGAACCCGCAGTGATTGTGATTTTTTGTTCTTTATTGGTGGCCTTGTCAACCGCAGTGACATTGAGAATCCCGTTGGCGTCGATATCGAATGTGACCTCGATCTGCGGGAGGCCACGCGGGGCGGGCGGGATGCCATCGAGGTGAAAGCGGCCCAGTGTGCGGTTGTCGGAGGCCATTTCGCGCTCGCCCTGCAGCACATGAACCTCAACGCTGGGCTGGCTGTCGGCCGCGGTGGAAAAGACCTGCGATTTTTTTACGGGGATGGTGGTGTTGCGGTCCACGATTTTTGTAAAGACACTGCCTAAAGTTTCTATACCGAGCGAGAGGGGCGTGACATCGAGGAGCAGCATGTCTTTGACGTCTCCTGCCAGCACACCGCCCTGAATAGCAGCACCGCAGGCCACGACCTCGTCGGGGTTGACCCCCATGTGGGCCTCTTTGCCAAAGAATTTTTTAACCTCTTCGCGGATTTTGGGCATGCGTGTCTGTCCGCCGACAAGAATCACTTCGTCGATCTCGGAGGGTTTTTTGTTTGAATCCTCGAGACATTTTTTAACGGGGCTGAAAGATCTTTCGATCATGTCTGCACACAGGGATTCGAGCTTGGAACGCGTGAGCTTGATGTTAAGGTGCTTGGGACCGTTGACATCGGCTGTGAGAAAGGGGATGTTGATGTCGGTTTCCATGGCGGAAGAGAGTTCTATCTTTGCCTTCTCGGCCTCTTCTTTAAGGCGCTGCAGGACCATCTTGTCTCCCGAGACATCGAGCCCCTGATCTTTTTTAAATTCGTCGATGAGATAATGAATAATTTTTTGATCGATGTTGTCTCCGCCAAGGTGTGTGTCGCCGTTTGTGGCGAGCACCTCGATGACATTATCACCAACCTCGAGTACCGAAATATCAAATGTACCACCGCCAAAGTCGTACACGGCAATGAGTTCGTTTTTCTTTTTGTCGAGCCCGTAGGCGAGCGCCGCGGCTGTGGGCTCGTTGATGATGCGCTTGACCTCGAGCCCGGCAATTTTACCGGCGTCCTTGGTGGCCTGTCTTTGGGAGTCGTTAAAATAAGCGGGGACCGTGATCACGGCCTCTGTCACTGTTTCGCCCAGATAACTCTCGGCGGCCTGTTTTAATTTGATGAGGATCTTTGCAGAGATTTCTTCTGGTGAGATTTTTTTGTCGTCAACCTGTACAGAGGCCCCCCCGTTATTAAGCGAGACAATCTTGTAGGGGACAAGGCTGATTTCTTCGGGGACTTCTTCTTTGCGGCGCCCCATAAAACGCTTGATTGAATAGATGGTGCGTTCTGGATTGGTGACGGCCTGCCTTTTGGCCACCTGACCACACAGTACCTCGCCGTCTTTGGTATAAGCGACAACTGATGGTGTTGTTCTGGCACCTTCTTGGTTGGTGATGACCTTGGGCTCGTTGCCCTCCATGATTGAAACTACCGAATTGGTTGTGCCAAGGTCGATCCCGATGATTTTTGATTTTTTAGCCATGATAAACTCCTTAGATAACAAAATGTTGCAACAGGGTGTTTTTTAAAAAAACTTTAATAACTCTGATGTGTTGTACAATAATAACCGATTGGCTTATGTCAATATGTGACGTGAAAATAAAAAAAGTGTGGTGTATACACCCCAAGTATGTTAAATTTCTGATATTACTGGTATAAAATGGGTGTTGTCCTTCCGGTGTGGTTTGATCGCAATGCAGGTTTAAATAATGGTTGATTATGTTAAAAAAGTGGGCCCCAGCCCTTATCGCGTTGACGAAGCAAAAGACAGCCTTGATGAAGACCGCAAACGTCAAAGGGGGGATGATGACGATGCAGAGGGCGACAAGGATAATTTTGACAAGTCAATCGATCAAAAACATTTAAAGGATCTCTACGGAAAATCAGATCTTTGGCAAAGAGATGTAGAGGTGAAGGTTGAGGATGTCGACAGGATCAAGTTTCTGGGGCTTAGTCTTAAAACCAACCCGGCATTGCTTAAAATGCGGATTTTTCTCTTTGACGGCAGTGTGATGAGTACCGCGTTTATGGCTGTCTCGCGGGCACTTGCCATGAGACTTAAAAATTACAACAGCTCTGCTTATCTGGATATTAACACCCTGACCGACAAACCGACCCTTCTTGTGGCGTTGCCAAAAAAAGAAGAGATTGTTGATGACGAGATCACAAGTTTTACAAAGGGTCACCGGGAAAAAACTCTCTCCGAGACCTTTAGAATGCTGATCTCAAAAAAAACGCTGGCGCAAAAGTTGGGGATCACGGACGAGAATACCAAACAGGTGAACAGTGAGATCCTGTGGGTCTATCTCACCGTGATTATTGTGGTGATGGTTATTCTTTTGGGGGGATTGTATCTGTTGTTGTAGATACTGCAGTCCTTAGTACTCATCAGCCCTTAGCCCTTAGCCCTTAGCCGGGGAAAACTAGGGGCTCAGGGCTTAAGGGCTTAAGGGTTATTCATGTTTGAACCAAGACCATTTGGAAAATATTTTCTCACCGATCTTATCGCTGTGGGCGGCATGGCCGAAATCTACAAGGCCAAGACATTTGGTGTGGATGGTTTTGAAAAAGTTCTCGCCATAAAAAAAATACTCAGTCATTATTCTGCGGACAAGGATTTTATTACCATGCTCACCAACGAGGCGAAGCTGGTTGTTAATCTGTCTCATGCCAATATTGTGCAGGTCTATGATCTGGGGCGCGTCGGGGATGATTATTTTATCTCGATGGAGCACATCGATGGCATCAATTTAAAGGAGCTTCTGCAGAAATCAAAAGACATCGGCGAAAAACTGCCGCATGAGATTGCCACGTACATCTTGTCAGAGGTCTGCAAGGGGCTGGATTATGCCCACAACAAAAAGAACGCAAATGGTGAGCCGTTAAAAATTGTACATCGCGACATTTCACCGCAAAACATCCTTGTGTCCTTTGACGGGGGTGTCAAGATTGTTGATTTCGGGATTGCCAAGGCGGCCATGAACCTGTCGCACACCCACAACGGGATACTCAAGGGTAAGGTGACCTACATGTCTCCCGAACAGGCCTTTGGCAAGCCCATCGACCACCGCACCGATTTATTCTCACTCGGTATTGTGTTCTACGAACTGCTGACAGGAAAACGTCTGTTTACGGGCGAGAGCCAGATGGAGGTGCTTAAAAAAATCCGCAATACAAAACTCACCTCCGACACCCTCGATCCCGATATCCCCGAAGTCTTTAAACACGCCCTTGTCAAGGCACTGGCCTACGGGGTTAAAGACAGGTATCAACATGCGGCAGATATGCAGATCGATCTGACACGCCTGCTTTATTCCCACTTTGCTGATTTTTCGCCAAAGAAACTCACCCAGATGCTGCAGCGCTGGTTTTTTTCAAACGTAAACAAGGAAAAAAAAGAGACGGGCAAAGAAGGGGCAGAAGACAAAAACAAAAAAGAGACCATCCTTGTGACCTCTCATAACGAAAAAAAAACGATTGATGACCACGAGGAGTCCGAAGGTGAAGACCTGTTTAAGGAGACAGTGAGTCCGGGAGATGATCTTCATCAATCCGTATTTACCGACGGCGGCGAGGTCGAGGTGACAGAAAAAAGTGAAAACAGGCCGCCGCCCAAGCTTGCCCCAAAAAACAACGGCAGCAGGACCAAAATCACCGCACTGACTCTTCTGCTGATCATTGTTTTTATTGTATCAGCGGGGTATCTCGTTTACAGGCAGTACATGGCAAAACCCCATGCACCGGATGAACAGTCAGAGACTGAGAAGGCGGCTGCTGACGAAGAAGACGCCGGGACAGATACAGATGCCGCGACAGACCCACTCCCCCCGGAGTGGCTTACAGTGAGGGTTGTTTCGTCACCGGCTGGCGCACGGGTTTTTGTTGATGACCAGGACACAGGCCTTCTGACACCGGCAGAGATACAGGATCTCCAACAGGGGCAGGCATACAGGTTAAAACTTGTCAGGGACGGCTATGTCAGTCATGATATTTCTGTCACAGCGGCGGCAGGCATGCACAGGGAGATAACGGCAGAATTAAAAAAGCTGCCGCCCCCCGTCTTTGGTGTTGTCGTCACCTCGGTCCCCGCGGGGGCAGGGATTTTTATTGATGGGGAGGACACTCACAAACTGACACCGGCGCGCATCAACGACCTGCTCGTCAACAAAAAGTACACAGTGGTTCTTAAGCACGACAGGTATCTTGATGACACACACGACATCCTCTCGGACAGGCCGGAGGATCAGGAACTTGGTGTCACACTCGTTCCTGTCCCGACAGCGCAGATAAAAATCACGGCGTACCCCAAAGACACACGGGTGACCATCAACGATGATGCAGAGGAACACACCGTCCCGTTCACCCTGAGTGATCTTGGTTTTCCGCAGACGGTGGTGATCAAATTTAAAAAAGAGGGTTACAAAAGTTACGAAAAAACAATAGCGCTGACCAGGGCAGAGTCACTGCTTGTCGACGTGACCCTCGAAAAGATCCCCGCAGCGCAGAGGGTGCCGGTCAGCATCACCACCAGTCTTGTCGGCGCGGATGTTTTTATCAACGGTATCGGCAGGGGAAGAACGCCCCTGATTGTTGATCTTGATGCGGGCAAACACACCATCGAGGTCAGAAAAAAACGCTATCAGACAGAGTCGCGGGTGATGGCGATCAAACCGGGACAAGGCCCGGAAGAGTTGTTTATCCCACTCACAAAAAAGGATGATGCAGCTGCACAAAAACAAACGGAACCGGTTGTCCCCGCGATACCACAGACAGAAAAGACAAAACCCTCCGATGTAAAAACATCGGACAGCAATGTGATGACCCTTGCCAGCCTGCGTGTCGATTCTACACCGAGGGGCGCGAGTGTCAGGATTAACGGGAGTGCGCGGGGGGTGACCCCCATTGTGGTGAGTCAGTTGCCCAAGAACACAGCCTTGTCGGTCAGTGTCTCCAAGGGCGGTTACAAAACGTGGAGCCGCACCGTGACACTGGTCAGGGACAAGACAGAATTAACGGCCGTTTTAAACCAATAAATAAATGACTGTCGGGAAATGCCGACAGATTACAGGAGCCTGTCATGACAGAAAACAGAATCGAAATGGAATACACGACATCCATTATTGCCCCCGAAGAAGGTCGTGATCTGATCTCTTTAAGAAAATATCAGCTTGTTGTTCATGGCAACGAGGGGAACCGCAGAAAATTTGAACTCGGCAACAAAAAGCTTATCAAGATAGGCAAAAAGGTTGATAACGATATCGTCATCAACGACAAAACTGTGTCGCGCTATCACATCGAGATTCAGTTTACGCCCGACAATGGTTATCTTTTAAAGGATCTTAATTCCACAAACGGCACCTCGATCAACGGCATGAAAATCAAAGAGGCCTATTTAAGCCAGGGAGACCTGATCGAGTTTGGAGAATCCAAGATCGAATTTCAAACCTACGACGAAAATGTCCAGATCGAGCCCAGCTCCGAAAATTACTTTGCCGATATGGTGGGCAAGAGCCGCAAGATGCGGCAGATCTTTGGTGTGCTTGGACGCATCAGTCCCACTCAGGCAACGGTGATCATTGAGGGGGAAACGGGGACTGGCAAGGAACTCGTGGCACAGGCGATTCATGACAATTCGACCAGAAAGGACAAACCCTTTATCACCTTTGACTGCTCTTCGGTGGCGCCCAACCTGATCGAGTCCGAACTTTTTGGCCACACCAAGGGGTCTTTTACCGGGGCCATCAAGGATCGCATTGGCGCCTTTGAGGCAGCAAACGGGGGAACAATCTTTCTCGACGAAATCGGCGAACTCAACAAGGACCTGCAGCCCAAGTTGTTAAGGGCGCTTGAACAGCGCGAGATTAAAAGGGTGGGTTCAACCAAGACCGTCAAGCTCGATGTGCGTGTGATCTCGGCGACCAACCGCAATCTCAAAGAAGAAGTCAAGGTCGGCAACTTTAGGGAGGACCTGTATTACAGGCTTTCGGTGGTCAAGATTCAGGTCCCGCCCTTAAGGGAGCGTCTTGAGGATATCCCCGTCATTGTCGAAAAGGTCTTGAGTGTCGCACGCTTTAACAAGACCGATGACGGCAAATTTTATGTCACGCGCGTTGAGGATGATGCCTTAAAGATGCTGCAGCGCTACCAGTGGCCAGGCAATGTGAGGGAACTCACCAACATCATCGAGCGGTCGGTCAGTTTTTCCGAAAACGGTGTGATTAGGGGGCAGCACCTTCAGTATGTGTTTAGCGAGGCCGATTCGGGCGAAGAGGCCACGGTGCGTTTAGAGGGTGTCGAGATGGACAAACCCTTTAAAGAGGCCAAGCAGGCGGTGGTAGAGTCATTTGAAAAAGAATACCTGCAGGAACTTTTAGAACGCAACAAGGGCAATGTCTCGCGAGCCTCGCGCGAGGCCAAGATCGACCGCAAGCACCTGCGCAACCTGCTCATCAAGTACGGGATTATCAAGTCGGATGCGGTGCTTGAGGATGATGAAGAAGAGGGGTAAAAAGATGATCAAGCCAGGGTCAAGGCTTAAAATGGATCTCAAAACAGGGGGCAGCACTGCCCAGAAAGTTGTTCATTATATCCCTGTCACATCAAGGATGAGCGGTGTCCTTGTTATTGATGGCAAACTTAAAAGCAGTCAGGGTGTTGATCTTGTTCAAGCAGATCGCGAGGCCCGCATTAAAAAACTCATCTCATGCGGCGCTGTTGCTTTGGTACAGCCGTTATTATTGAAGGGAAGGAGGGCGCAAAACAAATCTGTTGATCACATGTAGAGTCATGTGTCATACTTATATACATGTTAAAGACCAACGCCCTTAAATTGCGACAAAGCCTGGGTCACATCCTTTCCCAACTCAAAAGGACGGGTCAGCCTGTGCTGATCGAAAAAAACCGCGAACCTGCGGCTGTCATTATCAGTCTCGACGACTACCAAAAGCGGTTTGTCGACAAATCTGCCGACGACAAGCGAAATAAACTCATCCAAACCATCAAACAGGCCAGGATAGCGCTGCCCAAGGGGGTGTCGTCGCAGGATCTTTTAAGCGACTTGCGATCGTAAAATAGTGGGGCTGTCCGGTTTTTTTGCGATTTGTTTTTTAAGGTGAGGCAGAAAGACACATCACGAGTCCGCGCAGTTTTAGGATACTTCATGTTAAAAATCATAGACGCGTCAGTGGCCATCAAGTGGTTTTTAAGGGAAGAAAAGGGCATGGAGGCCGCGCTTAAAATCCTTGACATGGTCGCAGGCAACCCAAAAAACTTTGCCGTGCCAGATTTGTTTTTTGACGAGATGCTTTCTGTCCTTTGCAGATTGCTCAACGATGCGAAGGCCATTAACACCTACATGAAGGCGCTGCAGGAACTCGGCCTCATGTGTTTGAGTCTTGGGGCAAAGACGGTCAGCACAGCCGTTGAGCTGGCAAAAAAATACAATCTTGGGGGATACGATGCCATCTATGTGGCCAACGCAAAACTGACAGGCGGGGTATGGCTCACGGCAGATCACAGGGCGCACTCACGGATTGTCAATCTTGGGTTGTCGAAACTTGTGGCCTGAGAGTAGTCGGTAGCCCATCACCCAAGCCGCACCAGATAATGCCCCAGCATCGGCAAATAAAGCCGCTGCCGGCGATTGCTTCAAGATTCCCATTTTTCTGACCACACAACAAATCTTGCGGATGCGGTTACAGAACTATGAGCCTGTCGGAGAACCGCTTCATTTGAATGTGACTTGGATTTTTCCCCTCTCCCCACATCTGTAAATCAATTTGGGAGAGGGGATTTGTTGATCAATTTTTTGTCAAAATAAAATCATGAAAATTATTTTCAGAAAATGGTAATTATTACGCTGATTTTATAAAGTTGCCCGACAGGCTCCTAGGTGCCTGAGATATCAGATCGATTCTTGTTGATAGTGCTGATTTTTAAATAATTTCTGCTCGATTCTTTTGAGCCTTTTTTCGATGCTGGTCATGTTGAAAAGATAATCACGCAAAAATTGATTGATTTTTGTTTGATAACCAACATTCTCACTTGATGCCCTTTTTTTAATCTCAGTCAGTATATCTTGATCAATCAGTGTGGTAATTCTACACTTTACGTTTTTTGATTCAAAAATATCTTCTGGTAAATTTATATCACCAAATTTTATATCGGGGTTTGATTTTTTTTTATTTTTGGTACTCATCCAAAACGAAATAACGTGGGTGACATACATATTATATACATATTAGATGTGTATTTGTCAACGGCGCGATGGTAATCATCAGACTTTGTAGTTCGGGACTATACTGAGCGACATAAATAATTGCCGATAATGAGAGCAAGCTACGTCATTGCGAGGAGCGAAATCTCCGCGGCAATCTCTTTGACTCAAAGGGTATCAGGGGGATCGCCACGTGGGCGCACAGCGTTAGACATGACCCCGTCATGTCCACCGCAACGCACTGCTCGCGATGACGATGCTGGTTGTTTCGGCAAAAAGTGGACTTTGACCCCGTCTTTGACCCCGTTTTTAACCCCCCGTCTTTGACCCATTTTTCTCAAAACGATAATCTCAGAATGATAATTCTCAAGATTTTTACAATCAGGTAAAACCTGCCTTTTTCTACCTTGTTATTTTTACTCAGTTTTTTTTTTTTTTTGGGCCAAAACAGGCATGGGATTTGCTTACACTTAAAGTCACACGATTTTTTGGGACCTTGAAGCAACTTAAAAAGGGGAGTCGCCATGAGTAAACAAAACCTTTCATGTCATGGGTTGGTTGTTGCGTCTTTAAACGGTATGAGGCTCAAAGTTTCTTTAGCCGCTGCGGTTGTCCTCTTTTTATGCCTTGGGTTTAACCTTCGGGCCTTGGCTGCGCCGGGTTGTGGTGACGGCATTGTGCAACCACCAGAGGCGTGCGATGACGGCAATACTTTTTTGGGGGACGGGTGTACGCCCCTGTGTGCGTTGGTTACAGAGACCACGGGGACTGCGCGCATTCACAGTATCCGGTTTATGCGTGTGGGTGACAACAGAACCGATGCCTACTTTTACTTTAAACCCGATGCCAATACGGTCAGCAAAACTACGGTAGGGAATGTCTATACACAGGTCAACACAACCTACAGCGTGCCTCCCGTCGACACCTCAATTTTTTCGGAACCTCTCCCCACTCCCTCAATGTGCCATGTCCAGTGGAGCACCCAGGGCGCAAGCGGCGCTATCATGGCCACAAAATTTGCAAACGGTTTTTTTAAGGCAGCGCTGCCGGTATCACGGACTTCGCTCCCTCTAAACTATACCATCACCTGCAGAATGAACAAGGTGGTCAAAACAACCACAATAACCACAGTAGGGGCCAGAAAAACATACTCAACAGTGACTGTACCCGCAGCCGGTGAGCCGCTGGTCATCGTTCCTTTTGAGACAAAACAACTGCAATACAACCCCGCAACAGAACAGTTTGCGCACCTGTCTATTTCCAGAGATGGTGCATTGATCAACGGCAAATCGGGTGAAGTCACCGCCATTAGCGGCGAGGGTGATGTGATCGCCTTCGACAGCAAATCAACAACACTGATCAGCGGGGATGCCGGTGATGCACTGCGGGACGTTTACAAGCACGAACTTGCAACAGGCGAGATCCAAAAAATATCAGGCGGTAATAACGCCAACGACAACGATGCCTATTACCCTGCAATGAGCGCAGATGGCCGCTTTGTGGCCTTTGCCACCACAAACGCAGAGACCCTCGATGGCGGTGCAAGGAGCGGCTTTGTCGATATATTGGTCAAGGACCAGACCTCGGGCACGGTAGAGAGGATCTCGGTATCAACCTCGGGCGGCGTCATCAACAAGACCTGTTACAATGATTTATCCATCAGCGCGGATGGCCGTTATGTGGCCTTTAGGTGCGCGGCGACTAATCTTGTGGCGGGAGACACCAACCTTGCCGATGACATGTTTGTGCGCGACAGGCAGCAGCAAAAAACCTTCAGGGTCTCTGTAAGTTCGGCTGGTGTGCAGGCGAGATCTGGCTCTGCCTCATCACAGCCCGTGATCAGCCTTGATGGTAAATACGTGGTCTTTGCATCCACCGCGTCAACTCTTGTATCGGGTGATACGAACGGCAAAAAAGACATCTTTTTGCACGACTTTGTGAATCATACAACAACGCTCATCTCCGTGGGGACCATCAACCCGGGTGAAACACTCCTTGAACACAGATTCCCCTCGATCTCGCGTGATGGTCGTTATGTCTCCTATACAGTTTATAAAAAAATGGGCACTACAACCACCAGAACCGACGTGTATGTGTATGACCGTGTAACCAACACCTCGGAACTCGTGTCAAAATCAAGTTCTGGCGAAGTGGCCAACAAGGGTGCCGATAAGTCGCAGATCAGTGCCGATGGGCGTTATGTGTTGTTTGCATCGGCATCAACCAATCTCTCCCTTGCTGTGCAGACCAGTCAAACATCCTTATACATCAGGGACAGAAAGACCGCACAGACAACCCTCCTCGGCAAGGCCATCCCCTACGGGACTTTCAACGCGAGTGGAGAATACATCAGTTTCTGGACCAATAACAGCATCACCGCGGCCAAACTGGTCCCGTGGATGACAAAGCCAGCTTTTATCGAAATATTCAGGATGAAAAACCCCGTGTGGGTAGAGCAGGAGTGCGGGGATGGGTTTGTGCAAAGAAATGAGCAGTGTGATGATGGGGGAACCGTCGCGGGTGACGGCTGCAATGCAACCTGTCAGGAAGAGCGGTGCGGTGATGCTATTGTTAATAACGACCGCAACGCGACAGATAACGCACCTGCCGAGTTCTGCGACGACGGCAATAACACGGCTGGCGACGGGTGTAATGCGACCTGTGTTGCAGAAATTTGCGGTGATGGCGTGGTTAATAACAACGGTGCGGAGCAGTGTGATGATGGCAATAATATCGATACCGATGCTTGTTTAACAGGGACTTGCGTTGTGGCAGC
>JADGCS010000032.1 GCA_015228875.1 Deltaproteobacteria bacterium
GTTTGTCTGCTGTTATCAAACGGTAGAGAACACCCTCGGCCCCTCCATTATTTAAACCCGTAATGATATGAAGCACGCGCATAACAGCTTAAGTGGCATCACAGATAATTTTTTTTCCTTCACCGTAATGCTCTTTCCAGAAAATCATCGTGATAAAAAACGGAAAAAAAGGTGCAAAGATGGAATGCTTTGAAAGCAGGATAATCAACAGCGAGACACTCGAAGCCCTGTCAAATTTGACAAACATAAAATACACAAGGACGACCAGTAATAAAAGTGTAAGCGGCACCCCTGCAAAGTGACACAAAAAATAAAGCAAACCAATGTCATTATAGGCAAATCCCGGTACATCAATGCGGGAAGTTAAGGACATTAAGTCAGCCCCAAAGGAAAATTTATAAAAATCAGAGAAAAGAAACTCCCAGGATTTGCCTATAAAATTCCCCCGGAGATCTATCCCTGTCACTTCTCCATGTTGTGGAAGCTGAACATACCTGAAGTGAAGATAAGGCGCCAACAACGATACAAATAAAACAGATATCCAGACACGATAAACCTTTTTAACTTTATCGAAGAGGACAAGAATGATGGCCCCACTGATTAAACCATAGGTACTAAAACTGGCAAAGAGTGTAAACGTTCCAATCCAAAACAACCACTTGTTAGACTTAGATTGTGCATAATATCTTTGAAACAAAGCCACTACAGGCGCCACAAATATGGCATACGTGCCAGGTTCGTTAAATAAACCCGCTGCCCGAATAAATCGTCCATAAAAGCCAAAATCCCCCGTACTCATCCTTTGTTCTTCACCAGTCACAGGCGTTAAAAAATCAATGTCGTACCCCGTGGTATGATAGACCAAAAATTGGACCATAAAAAATGACAGATGGATGATCAGATAAAACTTTAAGAGATCTTCCAGAGAAACAAACCGCATCAAAGACAGCGATATCAAACAGGCAAGTATAACAATAATAAAACCAATCAATCTCTTCATGTCTGGGGCATCCTGGTAATAAATCAATCCCGTATAGGCCCAAAACAGGAGAAGGACATAAACCATGGCTAGGGCAAATGATTGCGTCCAAATCAACGCAATCCCTTTTTGAGCAGAACCAGCCAGCAACAAAGCCGCCATAAGAAACAGCGAGAAGACAGATATCGCCGGCATCTTTAAACTGTAAAAGTAATAGGCCTGTAACGAAACACCTACAAACAGAAGTTTTAATATCAAATTCACAGTAAACGATCCCGCCCTTTTCTATATTTTTTTATCCATTGATACAACGGCGAGAGCTTCTTTCTGGTGATCCAGATTAATGTCTCGCCAAGGGACATGGGGGGGCGTGCCTTGATATCGACGCCGATGTTCATTTTTTTGAACCTGTTATATTCCCACGGGAACCACTTTCCCCTTTCTACTACGTGATGACGATAAGTCAGGGCATCCTGCCAGACCGCAACAAAATTTGCCAGATCACGACTGCGTGTTGAACCATACATCTCAAACTGCCAGGCGCTCTCCCCCGCAACCAGGAGGTTCTTAAGCACTGTGACCCGCCAGAATGCTGCCTGTGTCGAAACCCTGTACGGCGCCTCCCTGCTGATCTCTCCGAACTCTTTGCCGTCTATACCCCGATTGGGTCCTCTGTTGGGAGTCACGCGCAACATGTTGAGTGCATCATTTTTCATCTGCCCAAGTAGATGTAAAATCCTTTGCGTGTCGATTGGCTCACGGAGAAAAAAATCCTCCAGCATAAAGAGCACACAGGTGGATCCAACGGCATCCAGGGCTTTAAGCAAAAGACTGGACCAGTCGAGATTTTTTCCGAGTGCAAGCGGTGTGACGTGATCAATGACCGGTCTTTTCTCTTCTGTAATGAGAAATACCGGAAAAGGACAATCCGGCCAATTTTTATGTAACAAATTAAAAAAAGGCGTCCAGAGGTCTGCATAACCATCACAGCTCGAGATCAACAAGGCACAGTCGTCCATTATATTTTTTCCTGACGTCATGTTTGTACGGTGCTTAACATTTTGTAAATAACATATTTGGCCGCTTTCTCAAAAAACTTTTGGGGAGCGTAGAACAAATAGTCCCTCCAGAGCACAGAGAGATCCTTTTTAAACACCACCGCCAGCCTTTTAAAATTCTTGCTCTTCACACTCAGCCGATCGCTGCCCTTGTTATTGTAGATTCTTACGATGCTTTTTGAAAAAAACACCCGCCCTGTTTTTTTGATGATCCCTGCCCAGGTTGTGCCTTCTCCTCCCATGACGTCCTCATAGTAAAAATTGACAGAGGCAAAGACCTCTCTTTTAACTATGGGAACATACTCCCCCACAACCACCCTCCCCCGTAAATAATCCTTAAATTCAAGAAATCCTTCAAACTCAGGATTATTTGAGGTGACACGCCCGTCCAGATCGACACAGGCCGCAAAGATCAAATCGGAATCAACCTTTCTGGTCAGGTCATAAGCAATCTTCAACGCGTCACTTGTAAACAAGTCATCAGAATCGTTTGAGATGATCCACTCTCCGCGTGCCATTCTCGCGCCAATATTTCTCGCGGTATTTGCCCCGGCATTTTTATCCAGGGCCTTAAAAAAAATGCGGTCATCCTTAAAATGAGAAACCACAGCAACCGTATCATCCGTTGATCCGTCGTCAATAATAATAAGCTCAAACTCTTTAAATTCCTGACTCAAAATGCTTTCAATCATCCTGCCAATACAATACCCGCGGTTATAAGTCGGTATAATAATACTGAAGTAAGGTTTCATTGTTATCTGTTGCCCCTGCTTAAAAAACTGAAAACATTTTTAAAGTTCCGTGCCGTAGGAACCCTTGGATGATACATAAAATCCACTGCCATGCGTCGTATTTTGCCACAAACATAACTGATTCTAAATTTTTTCCCGTAACTGGTGAGATGACCTGCTTTAAGCGCGTATCTCGTGATATGGGTTGGAGCTTCAACCGCAAAGCCCTTTTTAACATGATAATAAAATCTTCTGATCCTTACTGATTGATCCATCATACCGATATCCGCAGCAAGTGAATATCTGTTCCAGAACATCTGCTTTTTTATGAATTTTTTTTCTTCTGCAGATACAGAAATGATTCTGGCATTCAGGTCCGGAGTAATAAAATTTCCCAACCCATAAAAAATATGTTTCCCCTGATACACTTCATACGCCTGAATGCAATGCGCATGAGACCCCGCAATCATATCGGCACCGGCATCCACGATTTGATGCGCTGTCTTTATATCATCCTCACTGGGCAAAAAAACCTCCTCCGCTCCCCAATGCAGCATCACCACAATAAAAACAGCCCCTTGACTCTTGGCGATGGCGATATCCTTTTTTATTCTTTGCAAATCAGGCGGCATAACCCCTGCCGCCGCGTTTGTTGCAAAAACACCAGAGGCAGTCTCTGAGACATAACCCATAAACGCTGTTTTTGTGCCATGAACATCAAGCACAAGGGGGTTATGGCAGTTTTGGGTCAGAGAACCCGCCCCAAAAAAACTGACCCCGTTTTGCTTTAATACCCTCAGGGTATCCTCAAGGCCTTCTTCGCCATAATCCATAATATGATTATTTGCCAAAGAAACAGCCAGAGGGTACAGACCAAAGGTTTCCCGTATGAAACTTTCATCGGCCTTCAGGATGATTTTACCCAAACAGCCTTTATTTGTTTTTGTAATGGGGCCTTCCAGATTAAAAACAAAGGGCGACTCCAGGCTCATTTTAATTTGTTGAGCCTCGGGCAAAAAAACATCTCCCAAAATAAGCAACCTGTTCTTCTCTGTGTGCTGATCCAAGTTATTAACTTGACTTTGACGCGGTTGAGTTCCTTGGTCATGCGAGGACTGCGCCCGCGCTCTGTCGACCTTGAAATTCCTATACATTAGATTCATGACCTTAAAATCGCCTTGATGTTTCTGACAAGCTTTTCTTTGTGAACGAGAAATGAATGATTGACCCGCATGGGAATCGTGTCGACAAATCCTTTTTTATCCAGATAATAATAAGACCACAGACCAATGGCTGACAACGCCCATTGCTGCATCAGATTTTTTGGTTTAACTTTTACCTGCATCCAGTCATGGTATTCTTTGGGAACCCTCACAGAACCAAACCACTCCAACGGCAATCCAAAGCCCACTTTTCTTCTCTGGGCAAATTCCCTGCCAAATATCCTTTCTGCCTCTCTCTTTAAAATGACTTTTCCGGATTGTGTGGGACTGGGCATGCTTAAAAACCTGTTTGACAAAAAAGGAACCCTGCTTTCAATGGCATGTGCCATACTCATCCTGTCCTGACGGGTCAGTATCGGCGGCAAATAAAGATTTCTGTCATACATCAATTGACTTTTAAGAACAGACTGACTCTCTTTAAAAAAATCACAGGACAAGTCCCTGTTAAAATCAAAAACCCTTCTTGTTTTTTCGTACTGTTGCGTTGTCTTCCCATCGTGCCAGGGATATCCGGCAAACATCTCGTCAGCGCCCTCGCCTGTCAGCAAAACCTTTACCGCCGTATGCCTGCGCACGTATTCACACAGGAGGTATATTCCAAAGGCATTGGGATGCCTGATCACAGGTTCATCGCCATGCCAGACAATTTTGCCCAGATGATCCAGCACGTATTGCTGGTCCAGTTCTATCTTGTGAAATCTAAAATCGGTAACACGAGAGATTTGATCGGCGGCTTTAAGCACCCATTGATCTTCGTTGAGTGATCTATCCTTGACAGAAACATAAAAACCGTGAACCAGTTTACTGTTTTGGGCATAGTTGTATGCCACCAGCGACGAGTCAATCCCCCCCGAGAGCTGCACACCAACTTCAACCGAGGGATCGGATATGGACTGTTCCAACACGCTTTTTTTTAGCATCTCAATCGGATCTAAAGCAGCGGCCGG
The DNA here is from genome assembly GCA_015228875.1 of Deltaproteobacteria bacterium. Taxonomy (GTDB): domain Bacteria; phylum UBA10199; class UBA10199; order UBA10199; family JADGCS01; genus JADGCS01. Next base: position 4,939 of record JADGCS010000032.1, read on the forward strand.
TAAATTTAACACTGTCTGCTCAACAATGGGTGCCTGATCTGTAGAAAAAATAATTTTTTCTCCCGGGAGACATTGATACACACGATCCAGTAAAGTGGGGACTAATGTAAGATTGGTTTCAAAATTAAAAATCTTGAAGTTGACTTTTTTGGGCAGGGCGTATCCGTATTGCAGGAATTCCGCATGAACTGCCTGATCAAGGCTTTTGACAGGTTCAAACCATTCCACTCCAAAAAAACCCTTGATCTCGGAAGAAAAAGACAAGGCATCCCTGTTTTTGCTTAAGGCAACGTATAATGGCTTTATCCCCGAAGGATCACGGCACAGTACCAACTGGTGAGAGTCTAAAAAATAAGCGGCAAAGGCATACATGCCGTCCAGTTGGGCTGGATTAAAAAAAGGCCCCTCTCTCTCCAGCCATTCCACCAGAGCCACACTGTCACTTAAGTTAATGTCCGGGTCTAAATCCTTAAAATTATATATTTCGCCGTTAAAGACCAGAAGAACCCTCCCAGAGGAGCTAAAAATGGGTTGATGGGCCCGCTCCGAGCAATCAAGAATAGACAGGCGCGTGTGCGCAAAAGAAACCCTGTCACATTTAATCTGGGATTGAAAATCAGGCCCGCGATGGTTGAGATTGCTGTAATCAATAACAGCCGGCGGAAATGTTCCAAGAATGCCACACATATTGAGTGTCTGTCGGGAAATGCCCTGTTTCGCAGGAGTCCTGAAAAATCATGTCCCGTGACAAAACATAAGGACATGATTTTTCAGGGTTTGAAATATTTTGCAAGCGGCAAAATTTTCAAACTTCCGGAGAAACAGGGGCTTTCCCGACAGACTTTATTTAGATCTCACTTATTGTATACCTGTACTTACCCGATTTAAGCGGCGGGATTTCATCAACCAGGTTGACATGAACTGTGCAGTTTTCTCCCATGGCGATCTTGATGATCCTCACGATCTCATCTCTGTCATTCTCGCCATAACCGCCTGCAGGTACAAGCTTTACGTTAACTAAATCATAATCTTTCTGGATGATCTGAAATTTTCTGATCACACCTTTGTTTAAAACTACCCCCACAAAATGGATAAAATATTCTGCGGGCACGACCTTGCCTGCTTTTGTTCTAAACGCATCCGTGACCCTGCCGGTCACACCCTGCAGAAGAACTCCCTCCCTGCCGCAGAGACAGGGCTTCTCAGCCAGAATGCCAAAGTCGCCAATCTTGTATCTGATCAGCGGCATGGAATAATTAATCAAACTGGTAATGACGATCTCCCCTTCCACCCCTGGAGGACAGGGAGTCCCGTTCTGGTCAACAATTTCAAGATGGACACAGTCACAAGCCACATGCATCCCTGCATGATGTTCACATTCGCAGGCAATACTGCCAACCTCCCGAGTCCCATACCGGTTAAAAACCCTGACACCGCAGACCCGTTCTATTGTTTCCCGCATAAACGGGTGCAGGGTCCCGGCACTGGTCATCACTGCCTGCACACCTGTTATCTGTAATTGATGCTCTTCGGCAAATTTACACAGTTCATACATGGCCTGTGCGTAGGCCACAATTAATCGGGGCCGGATCTTGTTTATAATCCGCAGGTATTCTCTCATTCTCTCTGCAGACATGGAAAAAGAATTGAGCAATGTAAGATTTTTGACCACATTGATTACCCTTGATTTTATGGTCTTGGATTCAAGTAATATTTCTTTGTCATCGCCCCAGAGTTTTATCATCGCATCTCCGAGCGCATAGCCAGTCCATGTTTTTTGCTGATAAGTAATGGCGCGAGAGGCGCGCAGGTAATCTTTATCCTGCAAAAATTTAACAGGCTCACCAGTTGAACCTCCCGATGTATTCCAATAAGTCTGTCTTCCTCCGCTATTTTGAGATGTGAGTTCTGATGCTCGGTGACGCAGGATATCCCTGTTCAAAAAAGGGATGTCATGAAATCTGTTTAAAATCACTCTCCCGTCATCCACAATATTGTGGTGTAAAAATAGTGCCCTGTAATACGGTGAATTTTCATGGGCATGCTTAAGGATCTTCTCTAGTTTTGCTTCTGGCTTATCCTGCTGTTCCTTTTGGATATAGCCCATTGATCTGGCAATAAAGTGATAAATCAGCTTTTTCATCTTCAACCCCCAGATGGGGGTTTGATTCCCCGCCCCTTGGGGCGTAACGTGAGAATTTTCTGGACTTGATACCCCGTAGCTTGCTGCGGGGTTCTTCATAAATACAACGTCATGACACAACTTCATACAGCCTGGTAAACTCAAATATCCCGCACCCGTAATGACATCCAAAGCTCGATTGAACGTCTTTGTCTTCGATGGCGACATTCTTGTGCAGATTACCCTTGTCATCAATATATGAAAACATATCCAGCTTAAACATTTTAGACATCAGGTCCAAAATATATTTGACCTCAAAGACGCGATGAGCATTAAACTCCACCCTTTGAGGGCCGATCGGCACAGAGAGATAAAGTTTGCCCCCCGACTTTAACATGCGATTGATGTTTTCTATCCCGGTCAAATAACCATCAGGGTCTATGGGATCACCATACCTCCCAAGACCAAAGTGTTCCAGGGCATGCAGACAGGACAACGAATCGCAGTAGTCTGTAAACAAGGAGAGGTCTTTGGCCATCATGTCGGCTCGAACAAACGTCACATTGTCGATTGTTGTCTCAAGAGGTCTTATATCGAGGACCTCAATTTTTCTAAAAGAGGCCACATGGGCAACAAAACCATCAATCCGTGACCCCACATCAACATGTAGCGCAGGATTATTTTTAAAGATCCTCTGGGCAACAAAGAGATCCTGCCAAAAATAATGTCCCCTGATGGTGCCGCACGTATCGGATTTGTCCTGCAGGCAGGGATAGGGTCTTGCAATATAAAACTGATTTGATGCATGTCTGGTTTTTTTTATAAAGACGAAAAAGTCTTTAACGTATGCCGGAAACCCTAGAAGGTACTGAATCGTCTTGCGCGGGTCCAGGCCAAGGGATGAAACCAGTTGATAGACGTATTGTAAGATTGATCGTAACAAGTTACTAACTTGACTTTAACGCGGTTGAATTCCTTCATTTTGCGAGGAATGCACCCGCGCTCTGTCGACTTTGAAATTCCTATACATAAATTTCATCTCTGAAACTAGCTTCTCAAGTAACGGTAATACTCCACGGCCGTCCTAAAGCTGAATTGGAACCATCTGCTTAACAAATAGGATGCGACACCCCTGCCCTTGACTGGTGCCTTGGGCATGAGGCTGCCCACCACATCCGCCACATGCTTAACATTTGAAACAAGATTAAGAGGGAGACACATCTGACCAAGAAAATAACCGGGTTGAGTGTAGATAGCAGGAGTAAGACCCAGCTTGGGCCTTGGAACCCTCATAAATAATTTGCGCCGCCCTACAGTGTATCTTGCCGATGCCAGAATGGCCTCCTGATTAAACGACTGCAAGGCCTCTCTGATCAGTCTTTTAACATAGAGCCGCCACCTTGGTCTGGGCCATTTGACAGATTTAATCCGTGAACGCGCTGTTAAAAATTCACCAAACGCAATAGAGACAACACTGGTGCTTGATCCCATGTCCGCGTGATAAGCACTCTTGAGGGCTGCGGGTGTGATATCCTTGATGAGTTCTTCTTCTTCTTTTGTCCTCTCTTTTAGTCCCTGCATCACACCGCTGCTCATAGATGAAGCGCCATTGACAGTCAGAGGAAAAAAGGCCTGCAGGTAGTCACCAATAAAAGGGCTTAAGGCGATGCCCGAATAAACGTCGGGGATCACCCCCCCAAAAAAAATTCCGTCCTGATTTTCTGCCCGCACCCTTTCGATCACACTCATCTTGATGATGCTATTGTAGATACAGGGCAGTTTGTTGTAGCCCTCTTTAAAGGCGGCAAATAATTTTAACTTGCGCATGCCGTTAACCTCCAACAGCAGTGGATCACTCTGGCCCAAAATAATATTTCTCCTCTCAGGGACCTTGTGATCAGGCCAGACATAATCAATCTTGCGCCATGTGAGCGCTGCGTATTTTTTATTTTGCAAGAGATTCATCCCGTACTGGATGGCGTCGGGGAGAAAACCGTCATCATCACCAATATAAGTAACGTAGTCGCCTTTGACGGGCTGCAACGCAAAGCTGTAGTTTTCATTCATCGAAAGCGGTCGCTCGGCCCTCACATAAGTTATACGGGGATCATTAAAGGCTGCGACAACCTCTTTGGTATTGTCTGAACTGAAATTGTCGCTGACCACAATCTGCATGTTGCGGTAAGACTGGGTCACGATTGTTTCAAGACAGTATTTAAGCGTCTTTGCCCTGTTGCGTGTTGGCACAACCACAGAAATGAGAGGCTCGTCCTGTATCATTTATTTACCTCAACCGCACGATATTTAGCGGTATCCCCCCAAAAAGCCATCGGTTCGTAATCGGGGTAGGGATAATGCCCATAATTTAAATTGATGTTCCAACTATTTTGAGTCACCCATCCCTCAACGAGTTTTCTCACCGACACAGGTTGCCCGGAACACACATTCACAACCCCGAGACCCTGCTGTTTGAGTGCCAGAAACACAATGCGTCTTGCCACCTCTTCGATGGGGAGATAATCACGCAGTTGTTCACCGCCGGACATGTTAAAAACCTTTTCGCCCTGCTCAACCGCGTTTTTTAACTGCGGCAGTAAGGAATTTGGCGACTGCCCCGCTCCGTACATAAAAAACAACCGTGCCCACGTTAAATTAAAAGCCCGCGTGGATTGCAAGTATTCCAGTTGTTTTCTCAACGCATCCTTTGCGAAGGCATAGGGATTGCTTGGGCGGGTCTCGGTGTCTTCTGACAATTGTCCTGACTGCATCCCATACTCATAGCATGTGCCGGTTACAAGAAGTGATTTAAGTCCCCCCTCTATCATGGAGCGCAAAAACCGGTATTGGGCAGGTAGTTCGGTCTCAAAATGATGCAAGGATTTGTAGTTTGGCAGGCCCTTCCACGCAAGGTGAATAAGGACATCTGGGGTCCCCATGGTCTTAAAGGCTTCTGTATCAGCCCCCGCGATATCCATCTTTATGTAACGCACCCCACTTACCTGCGCAGGGTCTTCGGGCCCTCTGATGTCAACAGCAACAACCTCAACATCCTGAGAGGCCAGCGCACCAAGGACATGCCTGCCCACAAAACCCGCTGCACCTGTTACCGCAACTTTGATCACAATTTTACTCCAGCGAACGTATCGTTGACAAAGTCCCTGTTTTTATCTTTGGCGGATATCTCGGTTATCTCCATCGGCCACCTGATACCTGCCCTCGGATCCATGGGATTAATGCCACTCTCGGTCTCGGCGTTGTAAGGGGCAGAACAGCAATAAATCAACCTGCAGTCATCGGAGAGGGACTGAAAGCCGTGTGCAAAACCCTCCGGTACCAAAAAAGTTTTATGGTCGTCTTCACAAAGTATCTCTGCATGCCAGTGCAAAAAAGTTTTTGAGTCCGGCCTTAAATCCAGTGCCACATCAAAAATAACACCCTTGATGCACGAAACAAATTTCTTTTCGGCATATGGCGGGTATTGAAAATGCAAACCGCGGACCCCTGCCTTGGTTGTCGATTTTGAGTAGTTGATCTGCATGATTGATTTACCATCTAAAAGTGGCTCGAGTTCCTCATTGCAGAACAAACGCTCAAAGTAGCCGCGTGAATCACCTATGGGCTGTCTTTTAATGACCTTAAGTCCCTCAAGGGGTGTTTTTATTGTTTCAAATCGGCTCATGTGTTATTCTCCGTAGTCATAACATGCACATGTTGACTGATCTGCCCTGCCATCAAGTCCCTAATATTTTGTGCCCCGCGCCATGCCTCATGCCATGCCATCGTGTGATCTAATGCCTGCTCAATGTTCCAGCAAGGGCGCCATCCAAGCCGCTCACGTGCCTTGCTGCTGTCAAGCTTAAGCAGCGTAGCCTCGTGGGGCTGGGGTTGTTCTTCACACTGCCATTTAAATCCTTTGGCCTTCGAAGCAATGTATTCCAGAATCCAACCCACAGACCGTGCATCACCATCAAGGGGCCCAAAGTTCCACGGCTCTGCAAAGGCCTCACCCTCGGTGTAAAGCAGCTCAGCAAGCATCAGATATCCGGACAGTGGCTCTAACACATGCTGCCACGGACGTATGGCGGAGGGGTATCTGATTTTGAGTATTTCACCCGAATCCATGGAACGCAGGATATCAGGAAGAAGCCTGTCTTTAGAAAAATCACCGCCGCCGATGACATTGCCAGCCCTTGCTGTGGCCACATGCACGCCCTGCGGCTCAAGAAATGACCTCTTGTATGCCGCCGACACCAACTCAACGCAGCCTTTACTGCTCGAATAAGGGTCATGCCCGCCCATAGGGTCGTTCTCACGGTAGGGCCTATGCCACTCTTTGTTTTCATAACACTTATCCGATGTGATGTTAACCACAGCCTTGACAGAATCGGTGTGCCTCACCGCCTCGAGCAGATGCACAACACCCATCACATTCACCGCATATGTCTCTACCGGTAACTTGTATGACTCCCTCACCAACGGTTGTGCCGCAAGGTGAAAGATAATTTCAGGTCGTGTTATTTTGAGTGTGGCCCGCAGAGAATCATAATCACGGATATCCGCGATGATGTTTGAGGTGATGAGTTTTGCAATCCCTGCCACATCAAAAAGATTCGGGGTCGTGGGCGGGGTTAATGCGTAACCATGGACCTCTGCGCCCATTGAGTTGAGCCACAGGCTGAGCCATGCCCCCTTAAAACCGGTGTGGCCTGTCACAAAAACTTTTTTTTCATTCCAAAATGAGGGTGTAAGTATTGACATGCGATATTGCTCCCGACTCAGCCCTTTTGCGCCTGCATGAACATTCTTAAGATTGCGTTAACACGAGTCTGGTAACCCTTGCCTTTTGATTTAAGCCAGGCAAGTACATCGTGATCAAGGCGTATTGTGATTGTGGATTTGTTTTGGGGCAAACGCAGTTCGGCGTTTCGAAAAAAGTTTTTATCGAGTGCTGGCACATCACTAAAATCAATTGCCTTGTCATCCAGGGTCCTCATTTTTTTCCAATCAGTCCTTGATTTTTTTTGCGTATTCTTTGCGCTCATAGCTTCCACACCCGCCACGCGGCCTCTCCCTTCTGCCACAGGTCTTCCAGGAGCATCTTGTCCCTCAGTGTATCCATCGCCTGCCAGAAACCATGATGTTCAAAGGCCATCAATTGATTGTCGCGTGCAATATCAGCGAGAGGCTTGCCCTCCCACGGGGTATTGCCCTTGATGTAATCCAGACACCTTGGCGAGAGCACAAAAAAACCACCATTAACCCAGCCACCCTCACCCACAGGTTTTTCAACAAAGCCTTTAACGGCAGGTCCTTCCCTGTTCAACGCCCCATACCTCCCCGGTGGTTGCACAGCCATGACTGTTGCGAGCCTGCCGTGCTCTTTATGAAATTTAATCTCCCCTGTGATATCAATGTTTGAAACACCATCACCGTAGGTAAAACAAAAAGCCTCTTCGTCCTTAATGTACTCCCTGACCCGTAACAGACGACCACCAGTCATGGTTTCTTCACCGGTATCCACCAGCGTGACCCTCCACGGCTCGGCCTTCTGTTGGTGGACCTGCATCTCATTTTTCGCTAGGTCAAACGTAACATCCGACATGTGCAGAAAATAATTGGCAAAGTATTCCTTGATCACATACCCCTTGTAACCGCAACACACGATAAAATCGTTGATCCCATGCGCCGCATAGATCTTCATGATGTGCCAAAGCATGGGCTTGCCGCCTATCTCGATCATGGGTTTCGGTTTGAGATGCGTCTCTTCAGAGATACGCGTACCCAATCCACCTGCGAGGATAATGGTTTTCATATCGGTCTACCTCTCCAATTAATGGCTGTGAATTGGTGCATAAACAAGAGTCGGACTATTCATTGTAGCATTTGTGAACGAATCCAGTTTTGTTGCACCCTTCCAAGATCACGACACCAGCTGGTATCCTGCTTTAGTTTTGCAATAATCGCATCAAGATTCATAGAGGGCATGACATCGTCGGGCAACACAACGTAATCATCTTCAAACCTCACGGGTTCGCTCGTGTCCTTAATCTTTACAACAGGCACACCGATGCGCATTAACTCAGGCACCGCTGATGTCCCCTGAAAACACAAGACAAGATCGCAACATTTTCCTAATCCATCGAGACCCAACTCGTCGGGACAAATAACCATATTCTGATATGCCCGCCTGTTATTTTTTTTAATATAGTTTTTTAACAAGTGAATATTTGTCCAACCGATCTTTCTCTTTAACACCAACAGTCCCTTGTTCTTCTCCGAAAGCCCTGAAGCCCTCGAAGCAATAACAGCGATGAACTGAAAGAGTTTATTAAAATCAATGGCAAGCTGATATTCATATTGTTCATTGTTAAGGAGCAATCCCAGCCTGTACCCCGCCTTGATGATTTGACGATTGAAGATGATGCGATTCCATTTTGAACTGATTTTATTGCCCGTGTGCATCAATACTGTACGCCACAACTGGCAAAATGGCATGGTTTTAAATGCGTCCAATGCCTTGTGCTTTGCAACGATTCCCCTGGCTGTGGCGGAAATATTCACACTGTTAAGCCTCACTATCTCATCATGCGATACAACAACCTCCTTTGCCAATGAATCGGGATCATCATAAACCGAAGGCATGACATGTTTTGAATTAATAAAGGTCAGGGCATTGATGTAGGTCTCTGCAGGAAATTCATGCGAAGAAGTCCAGGAATGAGGCAATAAGTATGGCAAAACGCCTTTGTTTCTTGCCCAGGCATGAAGCGCCACTGTCTCAATAAACGGGGCTGTCGCCGAGAACAAGGAGACAAGCTGTACGTGTTCCAACTTGTTGTTCAAAACTGCCATGGTTGATTTGATCTGGTTTAACACATGAACAGCAGCGCCATCTGCAAAAAACCGCGTTATCGCACTCAAGCAGGCATCCGTAATAATGCCACCCTGATCATCATCAGTCGGCATCAAGGCCTTAATGGATCTCACGGCACAATCAAAGAGTGATTTGAGTGAATCTGGATTAAGCCCATGACCTGTTGATAATTCGATACATGGTTGTTCCTGTCCACGAGACAATCCACGTTCACAAACCCTTAATATCTTAAGTTGACCCTCGACTCTTTTGGCAATCTCCTGCCGCCATCCTCCGGGATATTTCACAGCCCCCATCCACATGAGGCCCACGGGTATTTTACCGCCATGAATATCATCAGGGATTTCCCCCTCAACCGTTGTTTCTCTGCTCAAGTGATCCAGACACAAACCAAGGACCAAAGCCAGATCGTATGATTCAAACGCCTTCTGATTTCTACTCACATAAATGTAAGTGATTTTACTCTCGACAAAATACTCTTGAATGACAGCCAGCCACCAAACAAGGGCGATCAGTTCCTTGAATTGATAATTCTGACCAAGAATCACTCTGATGGTTTGAGGTTTGATTCTCTTGCTTGCCGACCTTGCAAAGCACAGCGCATCAAGACAACCCTGAGTACAATGAAGAAATAATCTCTCCAAAACGCCGGCGAAAGATGGATGGACAACCTGCCTGCCCTCTGCTGTACAGGCCGCCGCAAATGTCTCGGCAATACATTTTCGGGTCAATTTATCCCATGTTTTTTTTCTCTTGCTGTATGCCAAAACCTCATGATCATCAAGATAACACAGGGGACTCTGCGGTATGCTACTGTCTCTCTTGGTTCTCAATTTACCAAGGGCTGCACCGTGCGCAAGGATATTGATTTCTTGGTCTTTGACAAGTTTTTGTCCCAGCAGCAAATCAACATGTTCGCCAAGCCAGATATTCATAAATCTAAGATTTGGAGCCTCTTATCATAAACTGCTGCGTAAGATACTCATAAAACAAACCAAAAGTTAAACGGTTTACTGTTTTCTTTTTTCCCGAAACATCTACCGGATTACTTAATACCTTCTCTACGGCAAGGCCTGATGATGTAAAAAGCTCAATGGCAGTTTTCTTTGTAAAGAACCGCAGATGGGTCTTGTCTAAAACCCCTGTCCTCTGGTACCTAAACTCGCCCCTGAAAATCAGGGGAAAAAGCACCGCGTACATCCGCACATTGGGGACACACGCAATCACGATGCCGTTTTCTGCAAGATTGTTATTCACCAAGTTCTCGAGCACCTGCCACGGGTCTACAAGGTGCTCCAAAACATCAAGACACAATATCAAATCAAATCTTTCATTATCAAATAAACAACCCTGCTGCTCAATATTGCCTACAATCACATGATCAACTTTTTCCTTGGCCTTTGAACCTGACTCTTCAAATAACTCTATTCCGTAAGTCTCTCCGCATCTTTGAATTGATTGCAACCAGTGTAAAGTGGCACCCGTCCCACACCCTACATCCAGAACTTTGCCTCTGAAATCCGGCAACAGCGGCAGGATTTCGGTGCGTGGGTGTTCGAAATATTCCTGGGGCTTTTCTGAGTAAGCTGACTGATCTGTCATTTTTAAGAACCGCACTCAACTGGCGTTCGCAGAGCGAAGAACCCGCAATAACACCGCAAAAAATTATTCATACACATCTTCGCTGACACTGATGCACTCACTTGACGTGCCATATTGACATCAACATGGCACGAATAATCCTGTAATTCCCCCAAAAAAACTGGCCAAATCTTGACCTTCCTTTTCTGCTGTTAATATTTACGGCAAGTTGATCCAGCTTATATCCTTTTTTTGCAGCAAAAAGCATCAGTTGGGTTCCGATAGACCCATAAGTATCAAACCGCCCCATATCGTTGTAAACCTTGATACGGTATGCCTTCATACCGCACAGAGGATCTCGAATGCCAAATCGTACAAGTGTGTACCATGCAAATAAACGCTCCGCGAACCTTTGTTTCCGATTGCGAATGCCAACCACAACATCAGATCCGTCTTCAATCTTGCTGACAAACTCCCTGATCAGACCGGATTCGTGCTGACCATCGCCATCCAACGTAATCACAACCTCACTTTCAAGCTCAGCAGACCTTTTAAAACCGCTGTTGAGCGCCTCGTCATACCCCTTGTTTTCATCATGCCTGACAACATCACCACCGGCCAGACTCGCCAGACGTGCAGTGTGATCTTTCGAACCGTCATCAACCACAATGGGAACACCATACTGCTTTGCACTGTTTACAACATCAGCAATGGTTTCCGCCTCATTATAAGCAGGGATAACAATACCTATTCGCAATCTTTCCATTGCACATATTCTCCACGACAAAGAGATCGTTTGAGTCTTTTTCCAAAAAGAGATGCCATCTCATAAGGTGGAATCCCCGTTTCAGGGCACGGGCGCAAGACCACAAGATGTTCAGATGTTATGAGAGTTCCGGCCGGGAGATCCACACAGGCCCTCACTGCCCTGCGCTGCAACACAACAGTCTCTCTCTCATTATCTTCAACTTTCTTTTCAAAACCGCCCAGTGCATTTTCTAATTCACGGGTGCGATAAACCATCTCTCTCCAGCCTTTAAAATCCATTGAAAAAGCATGATCGGGTCCCACTCTGGTTGTATCGTCCGTAAAATGTTTTTCTATCATCCTGGCACCCAACGCAACGGCACCTAATACTGTGGAGTGTCCCGGCGTATGGTCACTGAGCCCCAACACCAACTGTGGGTACATCGATTGAAATGTTTTAAGTACATTCAATTGAATATATTTAAAGTTCTCCAGACTCCCCGTGTAGTTGGTATTGCATTGCATAAGACAAAGATTGGGGTTAACCTTCAGGGCGCAGGTGACAGCCCTTTGAACATCAGACAACATCGAGGCCCCTGTTGCTAAAATATATGGTTTGTTTTTTGCGGCTATGTATTCGATAATTTTCGTCCAAGAGATGTCTCCCGAACCAATCTTGTAGGCCGCGACGTGAGCATCGACATGGTCAACCAGATCAAATGAATAAGGACTGGTCATAAACGCAAGTTTGGCCTTGTCACAGGTTTTTTTTAATTCAATCGTCCACTCAAGATCAACACTGGCATCTTTGTAGACCTCAAACACTGATTTCTTCCACTGAGATTGATGGGATTTTGCCCCCCCCAGACTTTTAAAACCATGATCGCTGACAATCGTCTCCGCACTAAAATGTTGAAATTTTGCAGCGTTTGCGCCTGCCTCTGCCGCCAGGAAAATCAACTCTTGCGCACGCTGCAGATTGCCGTCATGATTTGCAGCAATATCTGCAATAAAATATGAGGGGTAAGAATGGCCTATTTTAACTTTATCAATCTCAATGATTGTTTCATGAGGTTCCACAATACTCCTTTGATACTTTTATGATCTCAGATTCCAAGTTTGGTAGTTCTCTACCATATTGTTTCTCAAACTTTGAGCAATCCATCCGCATATCTTTCGGGCGATACGCCTTTAGAAATGCCACACGATCCTTTGATGTCTTTGTCATGTTACTGGTTGGTAATTTTAACGCCCCGGCAAACAAAAACGCAAAATCTGATTTACTCATACCATGACGCGAACCAAGATTAAATACGCCCGTAAACCTCTTGCAAATCGCCACGTTTATCAACTCGGATAAAGTCTCCATAGAAAGAGGTGAAAAGAAAACATCATCAAAAACCTGTATCTTGGATTGAGTTGTTATCGACCTGTAAATCCAGTCAGAAAGACTCTCTCTGTGAGTTGTATGACTTCGCCCAAAAAAATTCACCCTGAGCACAACACTCGGAACGGTAAGAGCAACAAGTTCACCGGCAAATTTTGAAAAACCATAATAATTTGTAATGGTCACATCGCGCTCTGCATGTGGCCCTTCGTTGTCATAGACCTGATCTGTTGAGATCTGCACCAGAAAACAGCCTTCTTTGTGCCTTTTGATCCATTCAACAACATTTTCTACCGTGTGCACATTTTCTAAATAGGCCTTTGCCGGCTCCAATTCACATTTTTCTACATCCGTGAGAGCAGATAAATTTATAATAATGTCCGGTAACGCTGCATCCAATAATTTTTCTGTCTCCGTTTGATCTGTCAGACAAGCCCTGAAGTGAGTCTCTGATGCGCGGCTGTGAGTCACAACCTCGTGTCCCTGTTGCCTTAAAACCGGGGCAAGCCTACCCCCCAAAAGTCCGGATGCTCCAAGCAGCAGAATTTTTTTACCCAACTTTGGTGTCATGATAACTCAACCCAATAGACTTAACTGCTCACGAATCGCCTTTTGAATTAACTCGGCGCGCATCCAGTCGTCCATGTTGTCTATGTCTACCACTCTCCATCCAGGCACGGGAAAACCAATCCCTCCAGAGTGCATTTTTTTGTCTGCCAACCATGCCGAAACCTTCCCCCAATAGAACTGCCCCGTGTCGTGGTACAACGTATCAAGATTTTGTGTATTCGTAAGTTCAAACTCCGGATGTAAAAACTGCATCCGGCCATCCTGTGTCATTTTTAAGGCCCTCTGTACGGGATGGGGATACGGGGTAACCGGATAAATAAAATCTGCATTTTTTTCTTTAAGCATCACTAATGATGCTGATAAATCAGTCGCCTGTAAAAAAGGAGCGCACGGATAGATACAGCAAGCATGACTGACCTCTGCCAATGTTTCCTCGCAGAATTTTATTGCATGAACTATGACAGGGGCTGTGGGGGTGCGATCGTCTGAAAGATGAGCAGGACGTCTAAAGGGCACTAAAGCCCCATACTCACTTGCAACAGAGGCTATTTCGTCGTCGTCTGTTGAAACAATCACCCTCTCAAACAAACGCGACTCCAGGGCCCTTTCGATGGACCACGCGATCATGGGTTTACCACAGAATGCTTTGATGTTCTTTCTTGGGATTCTTTTGCTCCCGCCGCGTGCAGGAATAACTGCGATATTCATATCAAGTTACTAACTTGACTATGACGCGGTTGAATTCCTCCATTTTGCGAGGAATGCACCCGCGCTCTGTCAACTTTGAAATTCCCAGACATCAAGCCAGAAAGAAAACTATTTTTCATCTGCAAGACGATTAACAGCTTTAATCTCTTCTACAGTCAAAAAGTGGCTGTTTTTTTCTGAATTATACTCGAACCCACGCACAACGGCGTCCCCTTTTTCACCAAGAAGATTGAGCATAAAATCATTGTTGTGTTCTGTAAATATAATTGCAGGCTTTATGACAAAATGATCACGATATTCTACTGTCAAATGCCAATTATCCGCAGGACACATGACCTCATGGACTTTTTCTCCCGGTCGAATACCAATGACTTTTTGAGGCAATTGCGGCGCCATGGCTGTGGCCAGATCGACAATGCGAATGGAGGGAATTTTAGGAACAAAAATTTCTCCACCATACATACGTTCAAAATTCTTTAACACAAAGTCAACCCCTTGCTGCAATGTGATCCAGAAGCGGGTCATCTCCACATCGGTAATGGGTAAATATTCGGTACCTGCTTTTATTAACTTGTCAAAATAGGGAACAACAGATCCCCGTGAACCGACAACATTGCCATAACGCACAACAGAAAACCTCGTACGCCTTTTACCAACAAGATTATTGGCAGCCACAAACAGCTTGTCTGATGCCAGTTTTGTTGTCCCATATAAATTGATCGGGTTTGCTGCCTTGTCGGTGGAGAGCGCAATAATTTTCTCTACCTCATTTGCCAAAGCAGCCTGGATAACATTGGCGGCACCGTTAATGTTGGTCTTGATGCACTCCATGGGATTGTACTCTGCAACAGGCACCTGTTTTAATGCCGCGGCATGTATCACATAATCAACACCTCTCATCGCCTGCGATAATCTGTCTTGATCGCGTACATCTCCAATAAAGTAACGCATACAACTACTGTTAAATTCCTGCGCCATTTCAAACTGTTTGAGTTCGTCGCGGGAATAGATAATAATTTTGGCTGGTGAAAACCGGTGCAGTAAAGTTCTGACATATTTTTTACCAAACGAACCTGTACCGCCTGTGATGAGTATAACCTTATTGCTAAACATAATTGCTCCCCGTAGCTCGATGTGCAGGCTATTATTTCGAACTGATTTATTAACGCGCCCAGCTGGGCTTATTGTACACTGGGCCGTACGCAGAAGGCGTTCCCCAGACATTATCCTTTACCCATTGTCCGTTTTCTATCCTCCAAACCCTCTCATTCCTGAAAGAGTCGGAAATATAATCAAACTCCTCCTCCGTCATTGAAACATAGTCCAACCACCTGCGTAGATCACTGGACTTGACATGATCATACTTGCGAACCATTTGTATACCTTCGTCTCGCGTCATCAAGCCTAATCGAATATCGTAATTTGCATGATCTGTACCCCTCCCGTATCCTACTTTCACAAATTTGAGATAGTCATGCATACCGTTCTCATGCATATCATCCAGATTGGAGATCAGGCGATATGTTCTCTCAAAAGGCCGTCTTGCCGTCTCCCAGCCATAAGACTCCTGCGCAATTCTGGCATGCAGATTGCCATCGTAATAAAAGTAATTACTCAAAAAAATACCCCTGACGCCTACCTTCATCACGGCTTCATCTTCCGGGTAAATGGCCCAGCGCAAATCTTCTTTGGTTAGTTTTTCGCTGTCTTCTACAAAGTCGTACCAGTCAAACCCATGCAACGCGTGCTCGTGTCTGTCCTTTGCGGTATACTCAAAAAAATCATTATGAGAGAACATGCCGGCCTGTTCTGTAAAACCATGGTCACCCCAGAAGACCAGAGGCACCTTATACTTGACTGCCATCTGCATCGGATATGTGAATATCCCGCAATGATTTTGCCAGTTCATGTCCCCCGCGATTTTTAATCCCAACCTGTTCAACTTGATCAGGACATCAGTTGAAGGATGAAAAATAATGTGGTCAAACTTGAAGACATCTTTCATTTTAAAAAGATTGGACTCTCCCTCGGGCAAATAATTATTGCCATGGTAAGTCACCATCAACGCCCGCAAACCAAGTTTTTTGCAGACATGAGCCGCAAAATAGCTGTCTTTGCCACCACTCACGGGTAAGATGCAATCATAATCACCGGTCCCCCGATACTCCTCACACAACTCTACAAACCATTTTTCCCGTTGTTTCCAATCAATTTGTTTTTTATGAACCGCCCCTCGACAGCCACTGCACGCCCCCTCCTCGTCAAAAGTGATCGGTGTCAAGGCCACCGCTGGAAAAAGACATTTATTACAGTACCTCACTTAAATTCCTCCTACCTGATGTTATAATTTCTTTTCCTTAAATACTGCTTGGCATAAACATAACTCATCTCTTTAAAATGAAATGTGTTTCCAGCCGCCACCGCAGAGACATCTGTCTTATCATACACCTCTGCAAAATCGGAATCTTTGGCCGCCCCCCCACAGGCAATCACAGGGATGGTCAAGGCAGAAGATATGGTTTTAATAATTTCTACATCGTAACCACAGGCCATGCCATCCCTGTCGATGGAGTTCAAGAAGATTTCGCCCGCCCCTCTTTCCTGCGCCTCCAGTGCCCAATCCAGAGGTGTCTTGTCAACCGCCACCTTGCCAAAATCTTTGCATACCTGGTAATGAGAGCCATTAACGGCATCATCCATCCTTAAAACATCCATTGATACAATAATGCATTGACTGCCAAAAACGCTCGCCGCTTTATTGATGAATTCAGGCTCATTCAGGGCGTGCGTGTTGATGGTTACTTTGTCAGCCCCCAATTCGAGTCTCTTTCTTATATCGTCCAGTGTCCGAATTCTCCCTCCAAATGTGAGCGGCATGAAACATTCTTTGGATACCATTTTGATAATATCATATATATTATTGGGGTTCTCCAAACCTTGATCCTCGCGCTTCCTGTCGTAATGTTCCTCTCGGCTGATATCTATGTAGATCAACTCATCAACATCCCAAAGATTGTATCTTTTGACCTGTGCAACGGGATTCCCAAGATTCTGATGAATCGTAAACTTTTCGCTTCGAACAAGAAAGCCCTCTTTTAAAAACAATACTGGGATAAGTCTTCTTTTTAACATATTTCTAAAAAGTTTTTTAATAGCGCCAGGCCATACCTCTGGCTTTTTTCCGGATGAAACTGAACCCCAAAGACATGATCTTTTTCAACAGCAACGATCACATCCCCACCGTATTCAACTTTGCCAATCACATATTCTGGTGAGACATCAGAAGAAAACGCATAAGAATGAATAAAATAAAACGGGGTTTTGTCTGGAATATCCTTGAATAATGGTGATGGTTTCAACAAACAAACATCATTCCAGCCCACATGCGGCAACCTGAGGCTCGGGTCGTTTAATTGAACACGCGACACACTCCCACCGATTATATTTAAACCCTCGGTTTTTTCAACCTCGTCTCCACAAGCAGAAAGAACCTGCATCCCCAGACAAATACCCAGCAACGGCCTTTTGAGAACCAGATACTTTTCGATAAATTCAAACAACAACATCTCATGCAGGTTCTTCATGGCGCGACTGTACGTCCCCACCCCGGGCAAAACCGCATGCGTGAAATCAGATGGATCACATTGAGAACTTCTGATGATTTGAGTTTCGGCACCAATATAGCTAAAGGCATTACAAACAGAGGTCAAATTACTCGTACCACAATCAATGATGGCAATTTTTCCAAACTTGTGAGTCACTAGACAGTCCTTAAATAATAGAGTTTCAAAACAAGTTGACCGGAACATTCACATGCTCAGATCTGTTACTGCACACTATCGAGTGTGTCTCTTCCATAAATTTTGTTAATTCTTGAGGCATATTCTTGTTCACATGTCTCCAGCGTCGCTTGACTCAGCTTGTCTGCAAGAATAGCACCCGTCTTTAGCAAGTACCTGACAAAAATATAGCTGCTGAATACATCATGCACCCTGAGGGATCTTGCATGAGCACTGACATCGTGATTTAAGGTCTTATCATAGCTATGATAACCCGGATTATAATTTATGCCTGAAATATACAAACTGGAACAGAACAGCTTGATGCATTTTGGTGAAAAATGCAGCAAATCATAGAGAATGTTAGGGACTCCCAGAGGAGCTCCTGTAAAGAAAACAGATTCAGCCTGATGATACACACGACACTTACTTTTATTTTTTGATGCTGATTCGTTAAACTGCACCACTTCATTTCTGCCCTTTAAATTTACCCATTTAAGATAGCCCGCAGATTCAAGAACAGCATCCCGACGCTGCCTCCATGATACATGGTTATAATATGCAATATCAGTTCGAGAACCCAGAAAAACCGCGGGCAGGTCCTGATCCATGCGAAAGTTTGTTCTGACTACCAAGTCAAATCCATCTATCTCTGCGCCTAATTCCTCGTCAGGCATAGAAGGTCCGACAACAGCTATGGTCTTGCCCCTGATAAAATCCAAATAGTTATTATCGTCTTCAGAATGTGTCGCTTGCCAACAGTTCTGCATAACCGACTGATCCCCACGCATGATGAGCGCCATATTTCTTGCATTCATCAACGTATTCTCATCAATCATACAAACATCATATTGATCCAACAGCAGAAATACCACATCATGCCAACCCAGCTCCAACGCGGCCTTGATAGCACAAGGAGATACTTTTCTTTGCCCTTTCTGTTCACATAAGCTTGCAGCCAGGGCAATCTTTCTAAAAAAAAGGGCTGTTCTAAAATCACCAAAGTGTAAATAATAATGATACAAATCCAATGCAAGCCGGTGTGAAAGCGTACCAACATTAAAGATGCCCTGATATTTAAATTCATTAATAGTATCGTACCTCAAATCAGCAATGTGTTTTACCTTTGATATTTGAGCTATTTTATACAGCAGGGCATTTTTCTTGTGCAGCAAGTGATTCAAACGCTTTTCCTGATGGAACTTGACTAGCTTCCAGCAGGATTTTCGATCCCACCATTGTTGAGAACAATAATGAGCGGCACTCCTCAATCCCATCTCTTTAAATATTTGAAGAATCCCACAGAATATATTGAGTGCTTTGAGCGATTTTCTTGCAAGAGCAGGACTTCTCACTCTGTCATACAGAACCGCTGTTTTTAATTCTATATTTCGCAGCATGGAATCGGAATATTTTATTTTTCGCAACCCCTTTTGAGGGCCTCACTACAAGCAACCAGGATGAAATCACAAACACAGCACACTATGAGTACCCCAGCCAATGTCATCATCCTTATTTAAACAAAATTGTAGTTTGCGTCTGTCAAACCATTCCCTGTTCTCACAAACCCCTAGTAAAAATTTATCTTTTGCGTTGTGGTAATATTTGTCTCACTTATTATTTTAGCGATTTTTTTTCCTGCACTCCCGTTTCCATATAGATATTCGGTTTCATAAAATCCGCTTTCCATTTGCCGAACGATGGCTTGATATATTTCGTCACGTGATGATGCAACATCTACAACATTTTTTCCCTTCAATCGCATATTTTGTCTTGTACCAATGTTAACAGCAGGCACTCCTATGACTTCACCTTCACGAATCGCACTGCTTGAGTTTCCAATCATACAAGAACATAATCTCATGAGCCTGAGATAAGCCTCTATTGGTAAGTTAATAAACAAATGCAGCCATTCTGGTCGATATGTCTCTCTAAAGACACGAACTCCCCGGGATATCTCAAACGAACCCGCGTCTGCATTGGGCCATATCATGATAGTAGGCATTTTAAACTTGTTTAATGCATGTAGGATCTCTTCTATGTACTGCCTATTTGAGCCATACTCGGTGGTCACAGGATGTTGTGAAACCAGCAAAAACTTTTCTTTCGATAGATCAAAACATCCGCCCACCCCTCCATGTTTGGCAAAAAAATCTGAGTAATCATAAGCAACTTCTTTTTTCATCTGATCAAGGCACTCAAGAACGTAATCCATTCGAGGACAACCCACATTAAAAACTTTACTGGGGTCTTCTCCCATCTTGATAATCCTGTCACGCGCATCCTCGTTGGCAGGAAAGTGAAGATGAGATAATTTTGTAATGGCATGTCTAATATTTTCGTCTACCGTACCCGAACGCTCTCCACCCATTGTATGCGCAATGGGAATATTCATATAGGTAGCAGCTAAAACGGGTGCCATGACATCAAACCTGTCACCTACAGCAACAATCATATCCGGTGCCAGATTATAAAAAATCATCGTTAAATCAATAATTCCCAAGCCTGCTGATTTAGACATTGTGACTGGGGTTTCGCCTTCGACAATCATATAGAATTTGGCATCTACTTTAAAGCCATCTCGTTCTAAAATCTCTTCCAGATTCCCAAAACGGGGCAAAAGAGCGACAGCACCCAAAATAACCTGCAATTTAAGCTCAGGTGTTGCCTGGATAGCCTTCATAATTGAACGCGCGCTACTGTAGTTTGCCCTACTTCCAATGAACATGCATACTTTTTTCACAGTATCAACCTTTCTTGGGGGCTTCCCCGACAGACTCTAAATAAAGAGCAATCAGCTCTGCAATTTTTCCGAAAACTTTTGCGTGAGCATCGTAGGTAGAGCCACCGATGTGTGGTGTGACCATAATACGATCGTCCCGCAACATGCGCGTCACCAAAGGATCTTCCGGAAGCCTCGCCGACTGATATTCATGACAACAAACATCAATGCCAAGGGCCCCAATTTTACCAGAATCAAGCCCTGCAATGGCAGCCTCAGAGTCGATAACTTCGCCTCTTGCAGTATTGACAATGATCACACCGTCTTTCATCAACGAAATTGCCTCTAAGTTAATTAATTTTCGTGATGTGTTATTCAACTTTACATGAAGACTGATGATGTCTGATCTCTGGAATAAATCACCCAGAGCCACCCTCTCGATGTTGTCTGGCACGATAATTCGAGAATCATTATCATTAATCAGAACTCTCATGTTAAACGCCTGTGCATACCTAGCAACCATTTTACCAAGCCGCCCATAACCAATAATACCGATTGTTTTTCCGGAAAGTTCACGCCCTCTGAGGTCTGTGTTAACCCAACTCTTTTCAATCTTAACTCGATTAAGGACCTGAGGAAATTTTCTGACACACGCCATGATTAACAACCAGGACAACTCCGCAGTACTTGATATCTCATTTATAAACTCAGGTACTTCGTTTAACGTGATGAGTTTAATACCATTTTTGTGCAGCGTTTCTACACCAATATGATCAGTACCCGTCGTAGGTGTCGCAACAATTTTTAACCTCCGCGCTTTTGATATCAGCTGAGAGTCAATGTTTTCGAATAGATGAGGAACTAAAACATCGTAATCACATAATTTGTTTTCAAGATACTGTCTGTCATATCTTACAAAATCACATTCGCCCAACCTTTCAAATACCCCTGCGCCTGAATAAAAATCTGGTTTAAAACCAATTAATAATTTCATAATGACCTGCTCTTGTCACAGGGCCATCCCCAAAAAACCTGATGATACGTCGCCATCTTAAAGATGGGAGGTTTTCAGGGGTGCCTTGTATTTTGATAGTAATTCACCAAGAAAAGATAAGTCATCTTTAAAGGCAGGATAACCCAGAGAAGCCTCTGCCACTAAAAAATCAAGGTGGTTATCTACATTAACAGAATTGGCCTCTGGCATCTCCATGCCAATAATTTTTTTCCCTCTAATCAACCTCTCATTTTCTATGGTTGTTGTTTTAGTAAGATAAATCGTACCATTTCTTAAAAAAGCGGGCGGCTGTAAATCCTGCCTCCGTGAATGTTCCGGTTCATGAACACAACAAAAATCCTCAAGCCATTTGCCATCAACAAGCTTTTTTATGCGTGCTGGATGGGTATCTCCCAAACGCACGACACCTGTGACACATGATGCATCAGGATGAGCCTGCATCAATTGAATAGCCTTGTTAATATGTTCTGGTCTTCTAAAAGGTGCTGTCGGCTGCAAAATCATGACGGCGTCAAACTCTGCCCCCTTCGACCTGTACCATTTAAGAACATCAAGTACTGCATCAATTGTTTGGCTGGTATCAAGTGCCAACTCACGAGGCCTGAGATAATCTGTACGTATTCCTAATGAAGCGCCTAAAGACAAATATGCCTCACTATCAGTTGATACAATAATATCAGCAAAAGACTGTGACTGCTGTGCGACCCAAACTGAATAGATCAGAAGAGGCACATTACAGATGGTCTTGATGTTTTTGTCCGGCACCCCTTTTGAACCAGATCTTGCTGGTATAAAACCTAAGACTCTCATATGTTGATATCACTCCAATCCAGGAGGGTATTATCCTGTAGATTTTTATTTATTCTTTTTCCCAAGACTTCATCTATTTTTGAAGCGCTGATACCTGTACCTGGTTTCTTAAAGGTCAGGTTATTTATGGTCAGCACTTCACCCTTGGAAACTGGCCCTTTGATCACAATAGACTTTTGGAACACGTTCCGCATATCACCATAATTTGACAAATCATTTTTATCAATCTCTGAAGATAATGCCCGTACTACGTAATCTATATCATCTGCCATTTTTTTGAATTCTTCAGGGTCTAGAGAAAACCCCGCATCCGGTCCATACAATTTCTTGGAAATAGTAAAGTGTTTTTCAATAACTTTGGCTCCATAAACAACAGCAGCCAATGCTGTTGCGCTTGTCAAGGTATGATCACTGAGCCCAACAGGCACCCCGTATCTCTGCCGCATCTCTTTAATGAGATTCAATCCCACATTTTCAGGTGGACATGGATAAATTGAAGAACACTGCAACAAACATAATTTATCAGGTCTGTTTAAAATTTCAACCGCTCGGTCCAACTCCTGCCAATCAGACATTCCAGATGATAATATGACTGGATATGCAGTCTTTGCCACTGACCTTAAAAGAGGTACGTTTGTGACTTCTCCAGACGGAATTTTAATGACATCCGCCCCAGTTTTTAACATGAGTGCAAGACTTTCATCGGAAAAAAGTGAGACGCAACTCAAAACATTGAGCTTGTGACACAGTGCAAATAAGGCATCAAATTGCTCTACAGAAAAAGCTGTCCTTTTAAAATAATTATACCTTGTTTCACCTTTAAAATAATGCGGTGCCGGCGCATCTGGTAAAGTTTCTGCATCTGGTATATGCCACTGGTATTTAATAATATTGGCGCCAGCCTTCGCTGCCTCAATGGTGAGTTGCTGCGCCAAACCTAAACTACCGTCGTGATTCATGCCTATCTCTGCAATCACGTAAACCCTGTCCGTGTTGAAATTGAGGTCTGTTTTACTCGCTGTCATGTGTTCTCTCTTTCTATTCTTCTTAAAAACCATCCCTGCACAAGCACCCAATTTGAGTGTGTCGCGATGCTCATATCTTACCAATACTCGATCTTTCTTGAAAATCTTTGGCATCCATTTGACTGTGAGTCAGATTTATTTTTCCCCTCAATTGATAATCCTCATAACTTTTTACGATTCCTTCTTCGAGAGATGTCTTTGAACGCCAGCCCAGATCGCTGATGAGACTCACATCGAGCCTTTTAACCATCGTCCCGTCCGGTTTTTCTTTATCAAAGACAATCTCTCCTTTATAACCCACAACATCTTTCACGATCGCCGCAAGTTCCTTAATCGTCTGGTCCTGACCGCAGCCGATATTTATCAAAGGCATGGCAAGGTCCTGCCCGCCCTGCAACACAGCGTTGATCCTTTGATCCGAAAGGTTCATAATATACACACAGGCCTCTGCAAGGTCCGCGCTGTAAAGAAACTCCCGCCTGGGAGCCCCTGTCCCCCAAATCGGGACACAACATCGGTGGTCTTTAATGGTCAGCCCACCATCACTAAGACGCTTGATCCCCAAGGCCTCCAATGTGTCACTTGGTATTGCACCAAACGCCCTCTCATCCCGTTTTATCCCGTCAGGGTCGCCATTCATGACCATCTTTGCCAGATGAAACTTGCGGATCAGGGCAGGGAGCACGTGGCTGTTTGTAAGATCGTAGTTATCGCCAGGACCATAAAGATTGGTGGGCATTACTGGAATAAACCGCGTGCCGTACTGCCGGTTGTAACTCCAGCACATTTCAATGCCCGCTATTTTTGCAAGCGCGTAAGGACGGTTTGTGGGCTCTAGCGGCCCTATCATGAGATACTCTTCTTTCATGGGCTGGGGGCATTCTTTGGGATAAATACACGATGAACCCAAAAACAAAAGACGCTTCACACCGCTTTTGTAGGCTGCGTGAATCACATTGGTCTCAATAGCGAGGTTGGTGTAAATAAAATCGGCAGGGTAGGTGTTGTTTGCCAAGATGCCGCCAACCTTAGCCGCGGCAAGAAAGACTACATCGGGCCTTTCTTGTTTAAAGAATTCCAGTGTCGCCCGCTGATCCGTAAGGTCCAACTCTTCCAACTCGCGAGTCACGATTTGAGATTTTGCGATGCCACCATAACCGCTCGACAGCACCCGCACGATCGCAGAGCCTACAAGCCCTGTGTGACCTGCAAGGTATATTTTTTTGTTTTTAGGTATCGACTCACTCATGATGATTGAGGGTTAAATAACCGTGTTTTTCGATCAGTTTGTCCTTCTCGGCCAGCTTCAAGTCCTCACGCACAATCTCCTTCACCAACTCGTTAAATGTTGTTTTGGGAGACCACCCGAGTTTCACCTTTGCCTTGGTAGCATCACCAAGCAGGCTGTCCACCTCGGTGGGACGAAAATAACGCGAGTCGATAGCCACAATCTTTTTGCCCCGACACAGACCCACTTCATCTACACCCGCGCCGCACCAGTCTATATTCATCCCCAACTCATCTGCAGCAGTGTTAATAAACTCCCGCACACTGTGCTGAATGCCTGTGGCGATCACAAAGTCCTCGGGCTCCTTTTGCTGCAACATCAGCCACTGCACCTCTACGTAATCTTTGGCATGTCCCCAGTCACGTTTTGCATTAAGATTGCCAATATACAGACAGTCCTGCAGGCCAAGTTTGATGCGTGTAAGCGCCCGTGTGATTTTGCGGGTGACAAAGGTCTCACCGCGGATGGGGGA
Source organism: Deltaproteobacteria bacterium (assembly GCA_015228875.1). Taxonomy (GTDB): domain Bacteria; phylum UBA10199; class UBA10199; order UBA10199; family JADGCS01; genus JADGCS01. The sequence continues at coordinate 30,039 of JADGCS010000032.1, forward strand.
TTCGTGATTAAAAAGAATCCCGTTGCAGGCATAGATGCCATAGGCCTCGCGGTAATTGACCGTGATCCAGTAGGCGTAGAGTTTGGCAACACCATATGGTGATCTGGGATAAAAAGGTGTTGTCTCCTTTTGAGGAATCTCCTGCACCTTGCCAAAAAGTTCGGATGTGGATGCCTGATAAAAGCGCGTCTTTTTTTCAAGCCCCAGTATCCTGATCGCCTCTAAGACCCTGAGCGCACCCAGTGCGTCCGAATCGGCAGTGTACTCCGGCTCTTCAAAGGAGACCGCCACATGGCTCTGTGCCGCGAGATTATAGATCTCATCGGGTTTGACTGTTTGAATCACCCTGACCAGACTGCTTGAATCTGTCATATCGCCATGATGCAGAATAAACCGTCGGTCTGTTTCGTGCGGATCCTGATAAAGATGATCAATGCGGTCCGTATTAAATAATGATGTGCGCCGTTTGATCCCATGGACCTCGTAGTCTTTATGAAGCAGAAACTCGGCGAGATAGGCGCCGTCCTGTCCGGTAATCCCGGTGATGAGTGCCTTTTTTTTCATTTCTTTATTTAACTCACCTTCTTTTTGAGGACATCTTTACTCTTACCCTCTTCAACAATCCTTCCATCGGCCAGACGATAAAGACGATCACAGTATGCCACGGTGGATAATCTGTGCGCGACGATCATGATTGTCTTTTCTCCCTGCAAGGCATTAACCACTTCCATCACACCACGCTCTGTCTCGGTATCCAGGGAGCTTGTAGCCTCATCGAGCACAAGGACAGCAGGATTGTGATAAAGGGCACGCGCAATACCAACGCGCTGCACCTGCCCGCCGGAAACACACACGCCACGCTCGCCAACAATCGTATCAAGCCCCTTTGGCAGACTATTGATGAAGACATCGAGTTGTGCCGCTGTGATTGCCTTTTTGACCGCCTGTTCATCTATCTTGTCGTCGGGCAGCCCAAAGGCCACATTGCGTCTTATGGTATCATCGGTGAGATAAATGGACTGCGGGACATAGCCAATCTGATCCTGCCAGTTGCGTATTGCGTGATGAATGTCCTCACCATCCACAAAGACGTGGCCAGCACTCGGCACCAGTAATCCAAGGATCACATCGACAAGAGTGCTCTTACCAGCTCCGCTTGAACCGATAAATCCAACCAACTCCCCCTTGTTCACATAAAGGTTTATACCATGAAGGGCATACTTCTGACTGGCCGGATAAATAAATGAGACATCTTTGAGTTGGATATCGGCTTTAAATGGCCTTTGTGCAGTCCTATCAGCATGAACAAGAACCGCCTGCTCCAGTTTGAGTTCTTCATACACAACATTAACAACCGGCACGCCGTATCTGAGGCCCTGCAATGAACTGATAACCTTGTTTACACCAGGGATAAATCTGAAGGCCGCTGCAGCAAAAAAACTCATCACAGAGATAATACTCACCATCGATTGTCCTTGGTAAAGCATTGTGATAACCAGCACAGACAATCCGATCACTGCCAGGATCTCCAACCACAAACGAGGCAGTTGAATAAGCGTCCCCTGCAGCTTTTCAACCCTAAGCCTGCTTTTTTCGTGAAAATAATATTGATCCAGAAAATTTTGCTCGCGCCCGTGCAGTTTGACAACCTTTGCGCCATTGAGGCCCTGTTGCAGGTGTTTAATCCTCGCCCCTTCATGCCTCTGCCTCACCTCGCCCCAGCGAAAAATCCGCAAACGTGTAAAGCGGTAAAACCCCCACGAAGCAATCCCCAAAACAACAGCAGCAATCATTGTCCCAACCGGTTGAACCATGAGCATCAAGCAAATGATGGAAATTAAGACCAAAGACTCGGTTAAAAAAGTAATGGTGGGCTGTATGGCCGTTTTAACAATAATGCCGAGTTCAGCAACAATATTTCTGATGAGTTCCGCGGAGTTTCGTTGCAAATGAAAGGCATAAGGCTGGTACAGATAGGTCAAAAAAAGGCGGCTGGAAAGATGAAGTTGCAAATCAAAAGCAAAACTCACTTGTCTCCAGGTTAAAAATCCCAGAAACACACCCTTAACAAGGGCAATACAAACCAGTGCGACCATCACATAAACAATCTGCGTCCGTTGATCAGGATGACCAAGGACCTCAACAACAAACTTAAAGGCAGGATGCTTGTTTGCAGTGGTGTCCTGCATCAGAAACATCACAGCGGGAATGATCAACCCGATACTTAAGGTCTCCAAAATCATCCCGATAAATGTAAATCCCAACAGCAAAACAGCACTCTTCCGCTCTTTTGCGGATAATAAAGCCCAGATTTTTTTCATCAAAGCAGCGTTGGAAAAGGCAATATTCATAGACACGATGTAACCAGAATGATTATATGAGCAAACAAAACCGCAATCAAGTTACTAACTTGACTTTGACGCGGTTGAATTCCTCCATTTTGCGAGGAACACACCCGCGCTCTGTCGACTTTGAAATTCCTAGGAGCCTGTCGGACAACTCCTGTTTCTCCGGAAGTTTGAAAATTTTGCCGCTTGCAAAATATTTCAAACCCTGAAAAATCATGTCTTTACGTTTTGTCACGGGACATGATTTTTCAGGACTCCTCCGAAACAGGAGTTGTCCGACAGGCTCCTAGATATAAATGTTATGAAAACTTTTGTGTTGAGGCCCATTCAACAAAGAAGGCCATGAGCAAACCACCCAGTGTACCCGCACAGCCGGCAAGCATCATGGTCAACCTCACCTTGGGCTTGTCTGGTGATGTGGGCAGCCTGGCCTCGTCAATAATCTGATACGTCAATTCCTCTTTTGCCTCATCCATCTTGGCGATCTCGTATTTGTTGGCAAGCAGTGCGTGAATCTCGAGCAAAATAACCTTCTTCTTGTTAAGATAGTCAATGTACACATGACCCGGGACATTATCGATAGAAGTGTTTTGCATTCTGCGCTCATTTTTAACTTTAATTTTTTCGAGGGCTTCTATTTTTTTATCGATGTCGGGGGTTGCCACTGCAGGAGACTCCGGATCATCAGTCGTTACATTAAAGGACATCAAATCATCCGCAAGATTAACATCGAGAGTAGAAGATACCGCTGATATCTGATTCTTCTGATGGTAGTCGGAGAGTTCTTTGCCCAACTGTATGAGCTCCTTGCGACGTGCCAGCAATTGCTCTTCTACATAAATCCTCTGCCGTTTGTTTTTTGTAAATGCGTTTTCATTCATGTAGGCCTGCAGATCCTTAAGGATAAATTTATTGATCCTTAAGGCTAATTCGGGGTCTTCATTTTCCGTAACCAAGGCCATTATTGACTTGTTTGTTTCTCCCACCACAAGGTCAACCCGTTCGTTTAACATGGCTGCTGTCTGTTCAACAGTGGGTTGCTGAACACCCGGCCGCCACTGCTTTGTTTGTTCGTCCCATCTGTCCTTAAAAAAAACCTGCCTGAGATTCATGCGTTCTACAAGGCGTTCTCTGTATGTTCTGGTGCGCAAAAAAAACGGCAGGGAGGCAGACGGTTGATCCATGGACTGCATCCCCAATGGAAAGCCTACCATGGCACCCGCAGCCAACAAACCGGAGCCCAGACTTGCCTCTCCACCAACGGTTAACAGAGTGGATGTTGCTGTATAGATAGGTGTGGCTACCTTGCAATAAATCACCCCCAAGGCCATGAAAAGGACAAACACCAAGACCAGTATGAGAAACCTCTTTTTTAAAACCTTGATGCAATCAATAATGTTAATTTCTTCAGTCATATTTTTTATCCCATCGTGTACATTTATGTCCAAGAATTTCAAAGTTGACAGAGCGCGGGTGCATACCTCGCATAACGAGGAAACTCAACCGCGTCAAAGTCAAGTTAGTAACTTGAAGTTCGGACACAAGCCGCCAGCAAACACGCCTCAGGCGCGGGCAGGCTACCGCCCATGGGGTCCAACCTGCCCTTTAAATTTCAAACAGTTATCTAACACACGTTCTTTCAAACTTAATGGATTCAAACCCTTTATGCCGCGAGCATCTCTAAATCCTTGCAGGCCAAAATCGCCCGCATCTCCCGTTCGTAGTCACGCTCGAAAAGACGGAGCAACACCGTCACCCTGCCATCCGCAGAAACAGGCCTTTCGAGGACACCGATAAGATCACTTAAGATCCCATTTTTTACCTTGACCCTGCTTCCCACACGCATGATCTTATGTTCTAAGATCTGGTGGTCGTTGACCCTTTCTTGTATCGCCTGGACGACCGCGTCTGAGATGGGGACTGGCTTGTCTTGACTTCCAAGAACCTTGTTGACCCCCCTTGTAAATCTGATCATGTGAAAATTCTCGGCAGGTAAAAGATCCCAATGCAAAAAAACATAATTGGGAAACAAGGGTTTTATACCAAATTTAAAGCTCTTTACCTTTGGGTTAAATACGTTGAACCCTGCATTTTTAAAATGCCTGGTGACATGATCCTCTCTTTGGGGCTTGGTTTGTATAACGTACCACTTGTTCATGCAGACTCCTTGCCCCAGACCTGAAGTAACGCATCTGTTTCAAGTTTATCCTTCAAGTGCACAAACTCGTCTGGTGTCAAACTTAAGGTTCTAATCCGTCTGCCAATAATTTTTTCTCCCTTGGAGACAGCATCATGAACCTGCCCCGCATCGAGATTACCAACCAGGATCAGGTCGATGATCCCCCCGTCAATGCCACGCGCATAGTCCCCTGTAACATAGGCGGCTGTGACCTCGCCAAAACTGGAGACAAAATTGTACAAATAATCAATCCCCGTAATTTTTTTGCAGATGTTGTGAATCTCGGGGTATAAGGAGTGCTCTCGGTTTGCCGAATAGTAGATGTTTCGCCCCTCGTGTTGACTGTTTAGAAGCCTTGCCTTGACAAGTCTATTGAGTTCGATACGCACCGCATTTGAAGACCCGTTAAACTCGTTTGAAAGTTCACGCAGATAAGCCCTGACCTGGGGGTTTAAGAAAAATTTAAGCAAAAGTTTGACTCTTGTTTTTGATGTAACGACAGATTCGAGCATTTAAACGGCCCCTGACATTCTTGAGCAATATTTTTACTCAAAATCAAAAAAGGAACCGTTTTTAACATAATTCTATATTGAGTCAACAACTTTGTGATTACACATAACCATTTGTTATCTATGCTGTTTTAAACTGAATGGGGGTCATTAGTGCGCCTTATAAATTGCGTGAAGGAAAAATCTGTCAAGGTCAGAAGAAATCAACCGCTTTATGACCTGTGTGACAGGTCCCCTGGCCAGTGTCTGTCTATTTGCGAAACGATAAGGTGGCAAATGGAACTTTTTTTAAAAACCATGAAACAGCAATGACGCGTGAAGAAATTCTCTGAGACCAGCGCCAATGCTGTAAAAATCCAAGTTTGTGTAGCGTTATAAAGAGCCTTTGAGTGCAGGTGCCGCAGGAAAGAGTCTCTGGTTCTGGTTTTACACAACCGCCTTTGTTCCCAATTTAACCGGACACCAGTAAAAATAATCAGATCCAAGACCCTGAGTCTAAAAAACCCTGAATCTGCATTTTAAAATTAACAAATCACTACTTGCTGACCATCCATTATTTACAAGAGGTGTTGTGGTTGTCACTGTTGAAAAATAAGATAAACTTGTCTTAGAAGAATTTTTGCCAATAGAATTACTTTGTAGTATTGCTGGAAAACCACCATATCTCAACTGACCAAAATAATTAACATCAACCACATTTGCTGTTTTGTATGGTATGGCAATATCAGAACCAGCACCATCAGTCCCATTTGTTGCTGTCTGTAAATCTAAATAAAAATCCACGTTACCATTAACATCTATTGAATAGGATGCTGTTGACTTTGAAAATGTTGGAGCATTTGCACTTGTAAAATATCTGTCGGCCGCATTTCCCATTTGCGCTTTCGGAAAAACGAAAAAACCAGCATTTGTGTTATAATTTGTGTTAAATCCAGTGAGTATTGTTAATGAAAGAGTCCAGGCCCCGCCAGATGTTGCATAGGTGCCAACGACCCAACCAACCTGAGTTACTGGCTTAGATAAAAAATTAGCAAGCGTTTGTCCTGTTGATAACAACATCATGTCGTCTTGATCATCACAATCATCACCTCCCAATTGACAAAGACCGGCAACTGCGTTTGTAGTTTCTGGTCTTGGTATTCTTGATAAAGTAAATAAATTTGTAGATCCATTATCAACAACACCAATAAAAAGAGGCATGCTGTTTGACCAGTCTTTGTCTAAAATTCCAAACAAATTACCAGCTATTTGTGACGAACCTCCACCAAATATTGCACTGACATCACTTGTAAATTTTGCAATATCAGAAACACCAGGCGTGTCACTCCTTACAACAACATAACAGGGATTGGTGCTGCTTAAAGAGCCCCCCGATGCCGACTTTATTGTCAGCGTATGCCCGGTGATCTGCATCCCGCAGTTATTAACGGTGCCCGCCTGATACGGTGCCCCTATAAACATGCCGGTGCTGCCATCTAGTCGTATGCCAATCTGATCTGTTGTCCCTCCCGCACTTGAGCCTTCCGCTGCTGGAGCGATGAGACCAACCGTTTGAAGCGTCTGAGTGAGCGCATTAACGGTCTGATTGGTATTCGTCACACGTGTCTCAACATTTTCGACGCTTGACTTGACACTGTTCATCCTCACACTCTCTGTGCTTAAATCCGCACCCAATTTGTCTATCTTGCCTTTAAGCGTCTCTGATAAATCTGCTTCTGCAATGCTCCCGTCCTTGATTGTAGTGGAACTCACAGCACCGTCCTCAACACTCAACGCCTTCTGCGCAATAAATGAGTAAGGCTGCGATCCCAATACCGTCACCTCTTGTGGTGAAGCCTGCCCCTCGACCATGATCTCTACACTGATCTCCTGCGAGCTGTTAAACACGTCAGGGGTCAGTCCCCCCGAATACGCACCATAACCCGATCCCACGGCATAGCCGTCACCAATCACAATATTGGCTACACCATCTTTAACAAGCACGACCTGCTCTTCGCTGAATAACCCGCCCCCACCGGCATCCGTAATACTGATCGTGATGTCGTATTCGCCATCCGTGAGAATGTTGCCCCCCTCATCAAAGAGGACCATGGGGGCACTCATCTGACCCGGGACCCGCTCGATCGCCGCCATTGCGGAACCTGCCAAGATCAGGTTTAAAAATAATACCAGGGTGTAAATTGTTGTTGTTGTCATTTTTTTCTCTTCCTTGAGGCCATCACAATCGAGGCCCCCTTTAATGAGTTGTTACTCCTCTGTCCCCCCCGTCAGCTGCCTGTAATAATAAACAAGATTTGATACGTCATAACCCTTTTTTGTCATGACAGTGCCATAAAACCCGCCCGCCGTCGTAACCAGATGCGGTTGCTTGCTGTGTCTGACGGCCTTGATGTCTACTGTGGTCGCTTCTTTGGTGTTGACATCACGCACTGTCAACTGATGCGCACCCTCCGCAAGCGGTTCTGTATAAACCGTCTTGATGGAGCCTGCCCCACCTTCGCTCACCGAAAATGACGCATCATCACTCACCACATCCTTTAAATACCGCTCACTGCCGTTGATGAGATCCACAATCTCAAACTCGATCCCGCCGGGCGCAAAGATTTTTGGTACAAATCTTTTGACATTGACCTCGTTTCCGTCTGTAAGATTTGTAAAGACAGGGACGTTATTGATCTTGATCTCCAGAACCTGACCGCTCCCATCGCCCATGGTGACCGCACCAGAGTTGCCCCTTCTCACCACATGCCCCTTTGTATTAATGACCTCTACAACAAGCGTAAAGGCATCACCTGTGACGCTTTCATCGAGGATGACCTCACTCATCCCGGCATCATATATATTGACAATGGGGGTGCTGGTCTTTTCTGTGTTTTGGATGGTGAGTCTGTAGTTGGCTATCTGGCCGTATTCGGAGGCACTATCAAATGGCTGATTATCGACAAGTTTGACAAACAGCCTAGGAGCCTCCGAGCCGCCACCGGTACAACCGGTCCATGCCAGCATGGTGAGTACTAACGCGGTCAAAACTTTTTTTGTTATTTTGCTTTTATTCATACTGTCTGACAAAGCAATGTTTGTGCCAGAAACTTAAATTTTTTTTCCCAGTGATTCTGCACAAGTAAAAAATTAAGGGACATTGTCTGTCCAATAGTCTCAAGTGCGTGTCTCAAATTCTGTACTGGAAGCGTTTAAAATTTTGGAATCTAACGGAATAAATGACGCAGGAATTGTAATCCGATCGAGTGTGTGAACCGTATGTGCTGCCGCAAAGAAAGAAGAACGCTTGCAGAATGCTTGATGAAATCCGTCAGTTGGTTCCTGAAGTAATGGACCTCCGTCATCCTTTTTTTAATCCTTTTTTTATCCTTTTTTTGACTCACTTTCTCATAGGCGTCATCCGATTCTGTCTTTTGGAAAAAGGCTTTCGCTGTATCTGGGGAAATCCCCCATTTAAAAATCCTGTTACCCCTGATGGTCATCAAAACCGTGGTCCTTTATATAAAAAAATGAGGAGGGTATTTGTGTTGCACCAATCCGCTGATTTTTTTGTTTGTATAAATTTGGCGGCAGAAGTGGGACAGTTGTGGTGCGAGTCATGATTGTCAGACAACCTAGTGAACTGGTGAATACGTTTCAAAAAACCTGAAAAATGACCACACAATTTCTTTACAGTATTTTAAAAGTTACTGTTTGCTTTGTGATGCTTGGTCAATTGTCTTTAATAGAAATAAAACTTTAATCAAGGGAGTAAAATATATGTTTAAAAAAACACTTGTTGGTTTTGTAGTTCTGGGGGTTGTTGCCTTTGTTGGCACTGCCCAAGCCCAGTATTGCGGAGGCACCATTGTCAGTGATAACGATTGTGACAGCAATACCGGTCGTCCTTATTCTACAAGCTGTTGTCCGGACGGCTATCGCGCACAAGGGGTGGCCTATAATGATATGGCTGGCTCCGATGAAGCCGATGCCATTTCGCCTATTTGTCGCAGTATAACAGCAGGCAACGACATGATGCCCACAGATTTTCAAACCACGCCTGTAAGTCATTTGTGCGATAATACAGAAGTCATGTCAGGTATAGCGTGCAAAGACATGCCATTACAGGGTGCTCAAGCCGATTACCTTGATGGTTGCACAGCTGTCTGCTTCAATCCGACAACAAAACAAACCAGAACCCTTCATAGCGAGGATCTGGGAGGAAATACCGGCAGATCATACGTTACACATACAGTGGAGTTGCCCAACCGTGTCTTTGGTATTGCGTATAAAGATAGTAATAATGGAACCGGAAAATCCGACGTTGCAGATTGCGCAACCATTGTTTACAGAAACGAGCCGGTCGTTGGTCAGTAAAAATAATCAACATTGTCTTGGAACCCCATGGGGTCTGTGTTTGCCACAGACCCCATTTTTTTTATCCCTATTTTGAGCTGGATTTGCAAGGTTTGTAAGGAGCATTTGAGTAGATTCTTCCATCCAAACTTCTTTGTAAAATGACGAGATAATTTCGCATCCCCCTGTAATGTAATGCGAAATGCTATTCCGGGTAGAGCCCCCGATTGCTCGCGGGGCTCCCCCACAGATCCGGACGAGCACAATTAATGCATCCGGTTCCTCGTGGTCATGGTTTTGCTACGCAAATTGAGTGCACGGCCCTGGCCGGTGGA
>JADGCS010000033.1 GCA_015228875.1 Deltaproteobacteria bacterium
AAAATCACAGCCCCCATCTTCTATTTTTGGAAATATCAAAAAAATTTGCCTACGAAGCCCTGGCTGCCGTTCTATCCCCTCAAAAGGGGAGAGTGACTCATATGCCATTGATTAAAAAAATTAAACCCACACGACACCAAAATTGCGTTTGAGCAACTTATGAGACCCTTCATTACACTTATGGCCTGCGTACTCCCGTTTTTATCCTGTTATCGTGCCCTAGCCTACGACATCAGGGAACCCAGCCGCCCGGGGAGTCAGGTCGAGTGGTTTCAGGACCACGACGCACAAAAAGAATACGACAAATACCGTGAGGCGCTTAAAAAAGATAAAAGGGACAAGACAAAAGATATCTTAAAATATCTCACGACCGATGAAAAAAAAGAAAAACAGGGGCGTCAAAAAAAATCACTGTGATGGGTTCAATGTTTTATCCTGCGTTTGGCGATTGCAACACACCTAGAGCGGTTCAACTGCCGTTTCCCGGTTTATTCATGAGTTCTGTCTGAAGCTGGATCGCCTCTTTGTGGATCATCTCAAATAACTGTTTAATAAAAGCGTCCGGCAGACCCCTGTTATGGCCAAAGGCGAGCCTGGTATTAATAATGTCTTCCCAGCGGCGCAGTTGCAGGATCGTCACGTTGTTCCTGCGTTTGTATTCTGCAATTTCTTTGACAAGGCCCATCCTTCGTCCCAAAAGCTCCAGAACCTGAAAATCGATTGAATTAATTTTTTCCCTGCACTGCTCGAGTGACGAGACAAATTCCGGGTTCTGTGATGTTGCAGTACGAAATTTAAGGTTTTGCAGAAGCCCCTTAAGCTCAAGGGGGGTTAACTGCTGTGCCGCATCACTCAAGGCCGTCGCGGGGTTAATGTGAGACTCAATCATGAGTCCATGAAAATTAAGATCAATGGCCCTTTGTGCAATTTCGAAAACATACTCTTTTTTTCCCGCAATGTGGCTGGGGTCGCAGAGCACTGTCAGATCTGGAAACAGACGCATGATTTCAATCGCCATCTCCCATCTGGGGAGATTTCTCAGATGGGTTTTTTCGTAGGGGAAAACCCCCCTGAAAATGACGCCCATTCTTTTAACACCGGACTTGTTGAGTCTTTCGAGCGCGCCAATCCATAATTCAACATCGGGGTTCACGGGATTTTTTACGAGGACGGGAATATCAACACCTTTAAGGGCCAGAGCGAGTTCCTGAATGGTAAAGGGGTTGGCTGTTGATCTGGCCCCGATCCAGAGAATATCAATGCCATGCTTAAGGCATAATTCTACGTGCGCGGGTTTGGCGACTTCAACTGCGGATAAAAGCCCTGTTTCGGCCTTGACCTCCTGTAACCATTTGAGACCGATCTCACCCACACCTTCAAAAGAATTGGGTCTGGTTCTGGGCTTCCAGATACCAGCCCTTAAGATGTGAATGCCGTCAATCTCTGATAATGCTCTTGCCGTTGACAGCAGTTGCTCCCGCGTCTCCGCGCTGCAGGGCCCGGCAATAACAAGGGGCTTTAGAGGGCCTGATGTTGCAAAAACCGCAAGGGGCAGTGTGTTTAATTTTGGATTCAACTACCAGACCTCCATGAGACTCGCTATGATACGACCGGTGGCCCCCCAGATTTCGTGACCTTCGTAATAGTAAAAAGGGATTGGAAATTTTTTGCCAAAATATTCCATCTCTTCGATTCTCACATTTTTTTTGTCCATAAAATGATCAAACGGCACAGTGATCACGCACGCAATCTCATTTGGGTTTGGGTTAAAATTTATTTTGGGAAACACAAACCCGACAAAGGGGGTGACCTCGAACATGCTGGGTGTCCTGATTTTTTGAATCTCTTTTATAAAATAAATATGCGAGGGGGGGATGCCAATCTCTTCGTGTGTTTCGCGCAGGGCCGTGTGCCAGAGGCTTAAATCACCGCTTTCGACGCCCCCGCCGGGAAAACAGATCTGGCCCTTGTGATGAAACACAGTCTCGCTTCGTTTGGTAAAAATAAGATAAAGCTGCCCCTCATCTTCAAAGAAAGGGATCAGGACAGCTGCGGGGTTGAATGATTCGATGGTCTCGATCATTTGATTATTTTATCCAGATACTGACTGGCCAGAGAGCCCGCTATTTTTCCCGAGACAGCGCAGGGGTGAATCCCCGGGCTGTCTGTTGAGGAGCCGGCAAGAAACAACCCCTTAAGGGGGCCGCGACGGCTGACCCTGAAAGGACCCACCTGTCCGGGCGTGACAGCGGGGCCGTAAATATTACCGTCGGGCGAGTGGATGTAGGCAAAGTTTGTTGCCGGTGTGGATACTTCCTTGAGCATGATGGCCCTGCTCAATCCCGGCAGATATTGTTCTGCGGTCTCAATAAGTTTGAGCGATATTTTTTCTTTAAGGGCCTTGTATTCTTCGTCACGCCTCATGACTTTTTGATCAAACCATTTGCGAAAGGGTTTGCCGGAACACAGCGTGACAATCTCGATGCAGTGATGACCCTTCGGGGCGCGCCCTCCCGCGGGGTCTTTGAGGTTGGGGATATTGATAAACATCCCCCTGCCGTCGGGCAGTCCTCCGTCGAGCAAATGCTGATACATGCCGTCGATATCTGTTGAGGCATAGTGCCAGACGTTATTATCCCCGACCCGGGATGTGTCCACCGTGTCAGCCACACCCAAAAAAACCACAAGAGACCCCAGTGAGTTCTCAAGTGATTTAACCTTGGTGCAGAGAGATTTTTTTATATGGGGCTCTCCAATCATGTTGTAGGTGTCGACCCCTTGCGCATTGCTGATGACAGTTTGTGATTGAAACTGTTCCCCTGTCTCTGTTTCAACTCCGGTGACGATTCCGCTTTGATGAAGAATTCTCGTCACACGTGTGTTGTTGATCAGTGTTGCGCCTTTTTTATTAAGTTTGGCAAGCATCACATCCATCATGTGTGTTGTTCCGCCGCAGGGGTAAAAGGCACCATCCTTGTAATGGTTCAAGATGGCCAGATGGCCAAGACCAGAAAGTTTTGATGGCGGCAGACCCGCATCACCACAAGGTCCGGAAAGGACACCTCTTAAGTTGGGATCTCTGATCGTAAAGTCGTCAAAGATATCCCTGAGCGTGGCGCGACCATATTTTAGGCCAAGCGGTACATAAGGGAGCATTTTAATCCCCTGCAAAGGCGACTTGATGGTTTTGATTGTCTTAAAAATTTTGTCGACCTTATTCATCAGACCAAAGAATCTGTTGATGCCCCTTTTTTCTTTTGGAAAATCTTTAAGAAGCTGTTGTTTAAAGTTATCGATGCCTCTTCCAAATTTGATGCTGTATTGGGGAAAGGCGTACCAGTCGAATCCCTGAGGCGAGAGTTCGTTGAAGGTGATTTCTTTAAGGTCAAGCTGGTCGAGAAGCGTTTTAAAATCCTGCCCTTCGCCCGCCTGACCCACGTAGTGAAGCCCTGGATCAAAGTGAAAATTTTTTCTTGAAAAGGGATTAAGGTAGCCTCCGTAAGAGAGAGAGGCTTCAACAAGGAGCACGGATCTGTTTTTTCCCGCAAGCGCGAGCCCTGCGGTCAGCCCGCCAATGCCTGACCCAATAATGATGGCATCGTAACGTGTCATTTTAGTCTCCGTCTGAAACGACATATAATTGTTTTGCCGCTTTAAAGTAAAGTCTGCAGTAAATTTATGTCTAGGAATTTCAAAGTCGACAGAGCGCGGGTGCATTCCTCGCAAAATAGAGGCATTCAACCGCGTCCCCCAAGGGGATTTCCTTCGGGGCATCAAAGTCAAGTTAGTAACTTGGATGGGTGCCCGTGCGTGTTCTGCCCTCAAGGCCTTGACCCAAACATTTTATACCAAAAGACGTCATTAAAATCTATTTTGTCAGTAATTTGCTACTGAGTTTGTTTGACCCGCAGAGTCAATGTGCATACCATTTTCCTTTAATAACTGTGAAACGATGTTGCCGCATGTTCTGCTGACATCGAAATCATGCTGCTGATGAGGATAAAAAAAATGAAAATCATGAAAGCGTTGGTCATATTATTTGTTTGTGTGTTGATGAGTTGTTTTACAAACCCTGTCTGGGCCTCCAAATCGGGCGGTTTAAAGCCGTTATCAAGTGGTAAGACCCCTCCCAAAATCGAAAGAAACGATTTGATAAGAAGGGCAGATGTTTATCGATCATTGCTGGCGCCAAGGCCCGTTGTGACTACTGTTTATGTTAACGAGGCCCTTGTCGATGTGACACCCGAGGGCATTTTATTGGGGACAGTGCAGAGGCTTGAGCGCCATGCCGTCAGGATTCTTGTTGCCAAATCCGGCGCAGAACTCGCATACACGATTGTCCCAACGAGCCGGTTTGAATACTCAAGCCCTGTAGTAGAAACAGTCACAGTCTCCGGAAAACCGTATTATCAAATGCTGTTTGAATTCTGGCCGGTGGTTTTGGGTTCGATCGACATGCAGTTAGATCTCGTCCTCACAAGGACTGTGGTGATCGGAAAAGGCCCCGGAGGTAAAACACGGACTGTGCGGAGTGAAAAGACAATTCATTTTACCGCTGTCTCGGAACAGGAAGAGCTCCCTGTCGATGAGACCTCGCCAGAGTCCGTGGATACGGGCATTGGGGGTGCTTCGGGAGGGGCAGTTGACGATGATCAGGGAGAAGATGAAGACGATCAAGGAGAAGATGAGGACTCCGAATCGTCATCCGGTGATGACACTGAAGAAGATGACGAACCAGCCCCCGATGTCACAACAACGGGAGACGAGTGTCCTGCCGAGAATATAAATTACACCACGCGTCTTTCCTGGATAGAAATTAACGGGGTCGCCGGGAGTTCTCTGCTTTCTGGCGCAGAAACCGAGAAGGACTCACCTGCCATCGCAAAGATCAACGACGAGTTGTACATGGTTTTTAGCCAGTACGATAACCCCTATTTTGCCCACGACCTCGTTCTCGTAAAATTCAACGGAGACTTTTCAACCCCCCAATGGGTCGAGGTGCCGGGCAGCCGCGAGTTTTTAAACTCTGCCGGCATGCAGAATCGGGAACCGCAAATGACCATTTTTTCTTCCAAGCTTTATATGATCTGGATCAACGAGCTTGCAAGTGACTCAACAAGACGACGCAATATCAGCATGGCAAGCTTTGATCCTGTCACCGGTGAGTTCAGACGTGTCAACGGCGGTGCGCGCAGTGAGGCGGGGTTTTATGAATACACACGGCCCGATATCGGCATGCCCCGACTCGTTGTGTTTAACGACCGCCTGTACGCTGCGTGGTTTGATGGCGACGCATTAAAAGTGGCCGTCTATAACGGTGACGATACCGATCCTCAGTGGCTGTTTCTGGAACATCTGGACATTGAGGGAGACATCTTTGGTCTTGAGTTTAAGGAGTTTAACGGCAAACTTTATGCAACATGGTCTGCACTCGAATGGATTTATGTAGACTATCCGTTAAAAAAATATCGGGTCAAGGTCGCCTCAAACATCACATCACCGGAGCTTGCGCGAATCGATACATTTGTAAGTGATCATCACGAAGGGGCCTATCCTTTTATAGGGATAGATACACGTCTTAATGTTTTAAACGACCGGCTCTATCTGTCTTTTTTAAATAACAGGGCCAACAATACGGCCTACGAAAGAGTCGCGGTCTATGGTGCTGACGATCTGGCACCTGACTGGTCTTTTGTGGATGACGATCTCATGTCTTATACCGGCATTGGAGAGGACAGCATGGATTACATGGCCACATTTAATGACGGGTGTTACCTTTACGGACTCATTATTGGTCATGGAGCGTATCCCACGCTGGTCAGATACAATGCAGATGACAATAACCCGCATTGGCTTGTTGATACAAGCTTTCCTGTCGAAGGCATGGAGGCAGGGACTTTGTTTGTCAATCCGCCCGAGGTGTTTGTAGATGGAGACCGGGTCTATCTTTACGGCATTGCTTCGAAAGATGACCGATTCAGTCAGATTACAGTTCTTACATCATTGCTTTCACAGGAAATGACGGCGGGTGATCCTGTCCCAATCCCTGTGGATGCCTACAGGTGTGTGGCCAACACAGAGGCCTCCGAGGCGTTGTTTGATCTTGTTTACAGTTTGCAAAACACAAGGACAACCCCGCTCACACTTGCCGGTGCTCATGTTCCGGATCGCGTGTTCTACCCCTTCCTCACGGGGCCTGCCGAGCGGATAAGCGCTGTCGATTTTTATATTGATCGGGCACCAACCGGGACATCAGACCAACGGGAAAGGGGCGCCCCCTATGATGTTGGTGGCGGTAGTGTCGCAACGGCCTTTGATTTTTCGCTGGGGGCAGGGTTCCACACGATCAGTGCAGCAGTGACGTTAAATACGGGGGAAGCAGCTTACTACTGCAGTGAGTTTTTTGTGGTGGACAGGTAAAAATTTTTAAAGCCATCAATGGCCGTGGTGATTGCCTCTGCACTCACATCCCTGTGTGTGACGAGGCGGAGTATTTTTGCCGGATGGATGAGTATTCCCTGCTCGCCCAGAGAACGGCTCAAGTTTGCAGGGTCTGTGTCGCCAATGTCGACAAACACCATGTTTGTCTGAGTCTTTGGATAATGGACCCTGATCCTGCCAATTTCACCAAGCCCCTTTGCAAGGACAGACGCATGGCGATGATCTTCGCCAAGTCGCTCGATGTTGTTTTTGAGTGCGTAGATACCGGCCGCGGCCAGAATGCCCGCCTGCCGCATCCCCCCGCCAAGCACCTTGCGCCAACGCCTTGCCCTTTTGATGAAGGTGGCATTGGAACAGAGCAGGGACCCCGCGGGCGCGCCCAGCCCCTTTGAAAGACAGACCGAGACCGAATCAAAACCGTGCGCTATCTCGCGTGCTGTTGTGTGATGCTTGATGGCGGCGTTAAAGATGCGGGCGCCGTCGAGGTGTATTTTGAGATGGTGCTCTTTTGCAAAGAGGACGGCCCTTGCAGGGTAGTCAGGTGGCAGGGCAAGACCAGACTGCGTGTTCTCGAGGCAGAGGAGCCTTGTGCGTGCAAAGTGGTCATTGTCCGGCTTGATCAGGGCTTTGACCTTTGACAGATCCAGTGTGCCATCGGGTTCAAATGCGAGCGGCTGTGGGTGAATGCCCCCCACGATGGCCGCCCCGCCGCCCTCGCACAGGTATGTGTGAGCTGTCTGTCCTGCAATGTATTCATCTCCCCGTTCGCAATGTGTGAGCAGGGCGAGCAGATTGCTTTGTGTCCCGCTGGGAACAAACAGCGCGGCCTCCATTCCCATAAGACTCGCGCCGAGCGCCTCTAGTTCGTTGACTGTTGGGTCCTCGCCGTAAACATCGTCGCCGACCTCTGCCTTAAGCATGAATTCGAGCATCCCTTTTGAGGGCTTTGTCACTGTGTCACTTCTTAAGTCGATGGGTTTCATGGTTGCATGGGGGTCAAAACACCGGTTTGTTGACCTCGTCGGGGATCACCCGTTCGGATTCCTTTTCACCCCCAAGTGAAGAGTATTCAAAGTCGTCGCGACTGGGAAGGCGGATGATGTCACCTTCTGTGAGCTCTTGACCGGGCATAATCTGGTTGAGTGCCGCAAGCTCCTGAATAGTTACATCGTATGTTGTGGAGATTTTTTTAAGAGAATCTCCCTCTTGGACGAGGTGATGCGTTGCAAACTGGGCCTCGCGATGGATGTCCTGAAGGGCAAGGATCATATTTTCTTTTGCCTCTGGTTTGATTTTTAAAAGGTACCCCTTGGGCAGTTTTTTGTTGCCGGCAATGACATCGGGTTTTAAGGGCAGGTTCATTTCGGCGATGTCCGAGGTGGTTATACCAGCAAATCGCGCCAACTCTTTAATGTTAACATCGTCCGGCATCACGATGAATTCGAATGTTTCGAGCGGCAGGGGTTCGAGATCATCAAAATATTCTTCGCGGTTATTGTAAACATTAAGGGCGGCCAGAAACTCGGGGTAATAGTTGCGCGAGTCCGTTCCATAACCAGCACCTTTAAAATTTTTGATGATGGTCCCGATATCGGTGGTTTCAAGCGCCTTGATGGCCTGAAGCATCCTCCCCGGCCCCGTGTTATAGGCGTTGATTGTAAGGGGCCAGGTGCCGAGCAGTTGGTATTCGTGGTGAAGGTGGGTAGCCGCCGCATAGGCAGCGAGAATGGGGTCATAGCGCTCGTCGGTGAATTCGTCTATTTTGAGGTATCTTTTGCCAGTTGCCTCGATAAACTGCCATATGCCTGCTGCCCCCGCACTTGAATAGGCCTTTAAATTAAACGAGGATTCGATAAAGGGAATCACTGTCAACTCGACAGGCAGGCCCCTTTCTTCAAAGATGCGCTGCATCTCGTCCATATACATGCCGGACTGGACAATAGACTCTTTAAACCGATGGGCAAAGCCGGTGCGATACTTAAGATTTTCTGTCAGGGCCTCTGCGTTAAGATCGATGTGATCTTTTGCGTTTAAGAGAAGGTGGGCAAGCCGCATCTCCTGCGGCGTCAGTCCTGAAAGGTTTTCGTCTTTACCCAGTTTGTCGGCAATTTTTTTAATGAGCTTTTTGATGCGCAGGACCTCTTCGGAGATCGTTTGTCTTTTGTATTGGTCGAGCCCGTTTCCTTCCAGCAAACTCAGTTCGGAAAAATCCAGCACAGAGTAGACAATGCCGACATCCTCTGCATGATAAAGGATGATGTGGTCCTTGGTGTAGACCCCAAACATGTAGGTCCAGAAATCCACCATGTTTTTGATGTCCTCGGTCACAGTGAATTCTTCGTTTGTGAGCGCGTCATCCATCTCAGGCAGCTTAAAACGCTTTGCTAAGACCTGCTCTGCATTTTTGGAAAGATCCTGTTGAAACTTTTGGTAAGCCTCTATCAAGGCATCTTCTTCGGGGTCGTATGCCTCGATCTCTTTTCTGGTCTCTTGAATGTAATCCAGCAGGCCTTGTGAAATCTCTGTCGCCTCCGCGTTGTCTGCAACAGAAAGGGGGTTCTCCAAAGGGGCCAGCACGATCGCGGCCTTTTCGTTGATCTGCGCAGGTATCAAAAAATGAAACAGACCAATGCAGATCACAACCGTAAAAAAAGCTGACAAGGCATGAGTAACCTGTTGGCGATGGGTCTCTGTGTTCATGGGCGTCGGTATCATAACCCGCATAAAGCGGAAAATCCTACGCGGGTTGGCACCTTGTAAAATATTGATGCAAAAATGCGTCGAAAAAACCTACTTAGGTTCTATAATCTAAGGGGGGTTTAAATCAACGATTATAAACTGTATCGTTTGAGCGTTATAAATGTTGCGTCTTTGGAGCTTATTTAATTCCCCCCAGCTTAAACCAATCAGGTTGTTGATTTTCTGCCAGATATCTGTTGTAGGGCCTGGTATGAAATCTATTCTCGCATTTGCCTTGTTTGTTTTGCTTCTCTGTCCCCCCTCTATGGCTGAGACGCCCACTACAACAGACCTTGCAAGCCCGTTTTTTTTGATGGGCGATGGAAGACTTAAACTCAAAAACATCAAAAACGGACTGGTTGCCGATGTTAAACTTGTGACAGATGATTTGACACTTAATGACAGCGCCTTTGACAAGATCGATCAGGTTTTTGGCTTTCCCACAAAGGCCAAGGGCGAGCATATCTCGCAGAGAATGCTCTTTATGCTCGATTATTTTTCGGATCTTGCAGCCAAAGGCAAGACCATCCACATCAAAAGCGGTTACCGTTCCCCCACCCACAATCAATCCTTAAGGGACCAGGGTAAGACGGCCGCAAAAACAAGCACTCACGTCGATGGCATGGCCCTTGATTTTTATATCACTGGCGTTGACGGCAAAGAAATGTGGGAGTTGATCCGCTCAAAGGATTGCTGTGGCGCTGGTAATTACGGCGGCAACACGGTCCACCTCGACTCGGGGAGGCCGCGCTTTTGGCAAAAGGAGACCTCAAAGGTCTGGACGGGCGAGAGCGATTTTAACCGCAATATTTATCTCTCAACAGACTACGACAAATACAGGCAGGGTGCGACCGTCAGGATGTTTTTTACATCCATCAGTGATTTTGGTTTTGGTGTAAAAAAGCGGGTCTTCTTTGTCACAGACACAGAAGGCAACGCGGTGGTTGCAAAGACCATGATAAACACCACCAGCGGGACAGAATGTCTGCCTGTGACAACACGTGATGAGGCAAGGTTTATTTATGCAGAAATCCCCCCGGATTTGGAACCCGGCTTTTACAGGATCAAGATTGACTTTTGCCAGAGACCATCAGAGGAAATGCCCGAGTCAAGGGTATCAAACCTGATTGAGATCGTTGCCGAATGATCACACGAATCATAAACCTCTCCCATCGCACCTATTTTCTACTCCTCTTTGCCCTCAATATTATCTTGAGGATTTCCAGCCTGTATACCCCTGTGCTAGATGTTGACGAGACCCAGTTTGCCGGCTTTGCCCACGTTCTTATGGACGGAGGGTTTCCCTTTCGTGACAGTCTTGATACCAAACCTCTGGGCATCTATCTTTTTTACTGGCTGTGTTTTGCCCTTTTTGGCAGAACCAACATGCTGGCCGTTCATGCGATGACGACCCTTGTTACGTTTGCCGCAGCCGTTATGCTGTACAGGGTCTTTGCTGTTTTTAGAGAGCAGACCACGGGCCGCTGGGCCGCGCTGCTGTTTGTTATCTTTTCTACAACATTCATACCAAAGTACATTTCCACGTCCATCAACAGCGTCATGGTTATCTTTTTAATAACCAGCGTGTATTTCATGGCCCGTGCCTGCGGGCAGCACAAACCACTCTTTTCTGTTTTGTCGGGTTTTGTGCTGGGCCTTGGTTTTCTCTTTAAATATACGGCGGGCATTCAGCTTGTGTTGTTTTTTTTGTACTCCCTTTATCATTACTGGATGCAGAAAAATAAAAAACAGACGCCATGGAATTTTTTGATTCAGAATATTTTGTTTGGCATGGCTTTTATTTTGCCCTTTATCCTGCATGGCCTTGTCCTTTACCAACTGGGTGTCTGGGGTGATTTTGTCGAATGGTCCCTGCTGGGAAGCGGAAAATATATAGGACAAGGCGGGGCCACCATTGCTTTTTTACCGAGTTTTGTTTTGCGGTTTGGCAGCTACGCACTTGCCACGGTTTTTCTCTGGGCGTATCTCTTTAAAGGGCTTGACAAAAACATGCACAGGGATCCCCGGATTATGCTGTGTGTGTTGTGGTTTGTCTTAAGTCTTGTTCCTGTTTTAATGAGCGGGCGGTTTTATCCGCATTACTTTATTCATCTTCTGCCCGCCCTGTGCGGGTTAGCGGCGATCGGGATCGTGCGGTCTGAAAACGCGGGTCGCCACAGGGGTTTTAAAATATTGTTCACCCTTCTTGTGATCCTCCCCACCCTGTTTTTCTGGGGACTGCGTGTTCACCACCGTTTTTATCTCCAACATTTTCCCGATGACCACATTTACGAACAGATGGAAGCCGGGCTTAAATTAAGGGAGATCTCAAAACCGGATGACAGGCTCTTTGTCTGGGGGTTTGCAACAGGGATTTATTTTTATTCCGGGCTTAAACCCGCGAGTCGTTTTTTGTGGAGTGATGTACTCACGGGACGCACACCCGGGCCGGGGTATGCGCGGATCAATCGGGAAAAAGAGGCGCAGTATCAAAACAACAGGGCGTGGGAGGTCTTTTGGGAAGACATAAACAAACAAAGGCCCGTGTTTTTTGTGGATACATCTCCAGCTGATATCCACGATTATGAAAGGTTTCCCATTAAAAACTATCCCGCGCTTTACTCTTATGTTCAGGAACGCTATACAAAAATCCTGACTTTTAAAGGGATTGATTTCTACAAATTAAAAACGGCGCTGTGAGCCTGTGTGTATTCGCAGATTTGACGCGCATCACGTACTGTTCAAGGCGCCTCACAAAAAAATGATCATCGGTCTTACAGGAAAAAACGGTTCGGGAAAGGGGGTTGTGGCTGATTACCTTAAGGCAGGCGGTTTTATCTATTACTCCCTCTCCGACATCATCAGGGAAGAACTAACACTCGCAAAAAAACAAATCACACGCGAAAACTTGATCGAGATGGGTCGCGCACTCAGATCAGAGGGCGGGCCTTCGGTCCTTGCCGATAAAATCATGCCCAAGCTCGATATCGACAAAAACTACATCGTCGATTCTATCCGCAACCCCGCAGAGGTGCGATCTTTAAGGCGGAGACAGGATTTTTATCTTTTAAACGTCGATGCAGACCAGAAAGTTCGTTTTGAAAGGGTTAAACAGCGCGGCCGTGAAAATGACCCAACTGATTTTAATACATTTGTGATCCTTGAAGAAAAAGAGCTTAAAAGCATTGACCCCGCCGCGCAGCAGCTTATCGATACCGCAAGTCTCGCCGATGTCACCCTCGAAAACAACACCACCATCAATGACCTTGAGTGCCTTGTCAAACAAACTGTCCTCGACCTGGTAAAAAAAAAGCCCCGCCCCTCCTGGGATGAATACTTCATGAAGATCGCGCAGGTCACGAGTTTAAGAAGCAACTGTCTTAAAAGAAAGGTCGCGGCAGTCATTGTAAAAGATAAAAGGATCGTGTCCACCGGTTACAACGGGACCCCGCGAGGGGTCACCAACTGCTGTGAGGGTGGCTGCCCGCGCTGTAGCGATTTTGCACCCAGCGGGAGTGCCTTGGGCGAGTGTCTGTGTTCGCACGCAGAGGAAAACGCGATTGTGCAGGCCGCCTACCACGGTGTCAGCATCAAGGGGTCATCAATCTACACCACGTTTTCTCCGTGCCTCACCTGCACCAAGATGATTCTTAACTCCGGGATCATCGAGGTTATCTACAACGCCGCGTACCCGATGGGGGAGCTTCCCATCCAGCTTTTAAAGGGGGCGGGTGTCAGGGTGAGACAGATCACTCCGCCGTCCTGAGTGAGGGGCTCCGGGGCCTGCGCAGTTTTTTTGCTTCGCGTCTTGCCCTCACTGCCTCATAAAGGGCCGGCCCGCGTTGTGTTTTCGGACCTGTGCGGGTTGGGTCGTGTTCTTATGCAGCACATCAACTACAACCATCTCTACTATTTTTGGATCATCGCGAAAGAAGGTGGCATCACGCCTGCCTGCAAAAAGCTCAGTCTCACGCAGCCCACACTTTCTGCGCAATTAAAACAGTTTGAACTGGCCATGGGAAAGCCGCTCTTTGAGCGCAAAAAACGCAAACTCATTTTAAACGATGCGGGTAAAACACTCTTTGATTATGCAGACGCCATGTTTAAAAAAAGTCGCGACATGCTGGATGTCCTTAAGGGCAGTCCGATGACAGATCTTGTCACACTGCGGGTGGGGGCTCTGGCGACACTGCCCAAAAAAAATCTGCACAACTATTTAAAGATTCCCATCAGCAGCAGCCACGCCAATGTTCATCTTGCGGACGGGTCTTTTGCGGATCTTCTGGCAAAACTGGCCAATCGCGAGTTGGACATGGTGCTCGCCACAAGACCCGCACCGGCGACCATGGGGCGTCTTGCCTCTTTTTTACTGGAACGGGTGCCCCTTGTCTTTGTGGCCACACCGGACTTTAAAAATCTTAAAAGAAAATTCCCGTTCTCCATGGAGGGGGCAAATCTTTTTCTGCCAACCGCAGAGCCTGAAATAAAAAAGCAGCTTGATCTTTTCTTTACCCAACACAATGTAAAACCAAGGATCAAGGGAGAGATTCAGGATACCGAGCTTTTGCGCGTGATTGCTGTCAGCGGACAGGGGATTGCCGCCGTTGTGCGCACAGCGGTGAGTGATCTCATAAAATCAAAAGAGCTGTACATTATCGGCGACAATGCCGACATCTGGCAGGATTTTTACCTGATCACCGCAGAGAAAAAAGAACAAAACCCTCTCATCCAGATGATTTTAAAGAGTCATGGGGAAGGGGGGTAAGTGGATGATCCCCGTCTTAAGGGTCTGCCCGGAAATAACTGTTCTTTTTTGGCGCTCAGATTGGGGTTAGATTTGGCCGATCTGAATGAGCAAAACCGGAGGAATAGCAGGGCTATTTTGAGGCTTTTGCGATTGAAGATCGGTCAAAGATGACCACAAGATGAGATGCCAAAATGAACAGTTATTTTCGGGCAGACCCTAAGTGAGCCCATTCACCATTTTTCTCACATGCGCAAAAATATCCCCGGCAAGAAGCCCGCGCTCTCCCTCTCTGGCAGCCATGTCTGCGGCGGTGGCGTGAAGACAGACACCAAGCTGTGCCGCGTCGATGAGACTTACGCCCTGTGACACAAGCCCCGCGATGATCCCTGTGAGGGCGTCCCCCATGCCACCGCTCGCCATCCCCGGGTTTCCCTTGTCACACACCCCAACGGTTTTTCCTCCATCACAAACAAGTGTGCCGCAGCCTTTAAGCACCACGACGGCTGCGTATTTTTTTTGCAGCTCGCACACAGCGGCAAAGCGGTCCCTTTGCACATCCGCGGTTGTGCAACCGAGAAGCCTTGCGGCCTCACCCGGGTGGGGCGTGAGAATCCAGTCGCCCCTGATCACGGGATCCCTTGCAAGAAGATTGAGGGCATCGGCATCCACAACAAGCGGGAGCGCGCTTTTAAGACAACCACGCCACATGATCTCTGCAAAACGGCCCCGACCAATCCCGGGCCCTACTGCAACGACAGTGGCCAGTGAAAGCCGTTTGCCAAGATCGCTTGGTTTTTCTACCCCGTGCGACATGATCTCGGGACGGCCAATGTTGACAAGGGCCGCGTGCTTTTCGCGGGTCGCCAGAGAGACCAGCCCCGAGCCAACCCTGAGCGCCCCCTCACACGCAAGCCTTGCAGCGCCCGTCATTCCTGCGTCTCCGCCGACAACCAATGTGTGACCGAAATCGCCCTTGTGGGTGTCCCGCGCCCTTTGCGGCAATTTTTTGAGGAGTGTTGAAAGGTCCAGGAGAGACACCGCGGAGGTTACAGAATTAAAGATGGCAGCCGGTACCCCAAGGTCGCTAAAATGGATCTCTCCCGCGTGCTCAAGCCCTTTGCCGGTAAAGAGCCCCTGTTTAAGACCGATAAAACTGATTGTGGCGCACGCCCTTACAGCAACACCCATCACCTCGCCCGTGTCGGCATTAATGCCGGAGGGGATGTCGATCGCAAGGACCGGTTTCCCCGCCCCGTTAATGCAGTCCACGGCGTCTTTGTAGCGGCCCTCAATCGGGCGGCTTAAGCCTGATCCAAAGAGGGCGTCGACAACGAGATCGTAGGGAGACAGGTTGTCGTTTTCAAATTTTTTAATGATGGCCTTTGTCCCCTGAAGATTTGCGTAGGCCTCAAGGCAGTCCCCCTTGAAGTCGTCGGGGTTACCCACAAGAATGACTGTCACATCAAAACCGAGCGGTTGGGCAATGCGTGCCAGGACAAAGCCATCACCGGCGTTATTTCCCATGCCGCAAACAACAGCAATTTTTTTGGCGTCTGCAAATTTTGTTGACATGAGTTTAAACGCCGCCTGTGCAGCCCTTGCCATCAGAGTTGATCCGGGGATGTGGTGGTCTTCGATGGCGATTCTGTCGAGCTCGCGCACCCTGGCGGCCGTGTATAACATGGTGGGGAGACGGTTCATGTGAGACAGCTCCTTAAAATGACATCCCAGAGGACCTTGACACCAAAGTGAACGGCCTCCACAGGGATGCGTTCGTTATGTCCATGAAACAAGGTCCTGAACGGGACTCCTTCTGGTAGTTTTGTCGGGACAAAGCCGTATGTCTTGATCCCAACGTCTGCATAAAAGTTGGCATCTGTGAATCCGGGGATGAGGTAAGGGACAGGGATTCCCTCTGGATCTGCACTGATAAGGGCCTCTTTAAGCCCGCCAAAAAAGGGATTGCTGTAATCCACGGTACAGGGTTCTTTTTTATTGATGACCTCAATCTCAACCTCATGGCCAACCAGGGCCCTCACCTCTTTTAAAAAGGAGGCAACACTTTGCTCTGGCAGGATGCGGCCGTCCACATGGACCTCTGCATCTGTGGGGATGACGTTTGTTTTTTGTCCGGCCCTGATTATGGTCGGCGTTGCCGTGTTGCGGTACATCACCCTGAACGTCTGTGCCGCGGCCTTGTCTGGAAAGAGCTGATTGAGCACAAAATTTGACAGCCTCTTTTTTGTTGAGGCCTTAAGGACGAACCCTTTGAGGGGGCCAAGCTGCCCCGCCAGTGAATACACAAAGTCCTCAAAGACTTTTGTCCTGTGAAACGGCAGTTGTTGGCTGGCAAGGCGGTGCGCTGCCTTAAACAGGGGGGGCAGCGCCTGCTGATTGTGTGGCATGGCCCCGTGTCCTGTCTCGCCCCTGGAGATCATTTTAAACCAGCAAATCCCCCTTTGTGCGACACCGATGGGGTAAAATCTCTTGCCCCCCACGTAGAGCGAAAAGCCACCTACCTCGTTTAAGGCGTACTCGGCAGCGATGAGATCACGGTGATGT
Source organism: Deltaproteobacteria bacterium (assembly GCA_015228875.1). Classification (GTDB taxonomy): domain Bacteria; phylum UBA10199; class UBA10199; order UBA10199; family JADGCS01; genus JADGCS01. The sequence goes on from JADGCS010000033.1 coordinate 16,490, forward strand.
TTGACAAGCCATGCCGACCCGTGATGACACCCTTCCTCCTCATCGGCAACAGCGGCAAAGATGAGGTCTCTTTTTAACGGGAGTTTTTCTTTGTGTGCCTTGATAAAAAGGGCCATGCTCATCGCGGTCATCTGCTTCATGTCGATCGTGCCTCGCCCCCAGACACAGCCGTCCTTAATGATGCCACTGAACGGGTCGCACTCCCATTGATTGTTCTCGCAGGGGACGACATCGAGGTGGCTTGAGAGGAGGAGTGGTTTTTTGGAACCATCGCCTTTTAGTCTCGCGATAATATTGCCGCGCCCGGGGGCTGCTTCGAGTATTGTGTAAGGGATGTTTTCTTTGTCAAAGATGGCCGCAATATAGCGACACGCCTCGATCTCGTTGCCTGGCGGGTTTGTTGTGTTGATCGAGACAAGGTGCTGCAAATATGTGACGGTTTCTCTTAGTTCTTGATCTGTGATTTGAATTGTTGTTTGCATGGATTTTGTTGCATCATGCCCCTTAATTTTTTATCGGGCAAGTAAATTTATGTCCAGGAATTTCAAAGTTGACGGAGCGCGGGTGCGTTCCTCGCATAACGGAGGAACTCAATCGCGTCCCCCAAGGGGATTTCCTTCGGGGCATCAAAGTCAAGTTAGTAACTTGATGTCCAGGCTTCAATGGATCACCATATTTTTTCTTCTCTGTACCACTCCCTCTTTTGCGGGCACCTTAACCGGCCGTGAGATCATGCTCAGGCAGGCCGAGCAGGACAAAGGCTTTCATGACGAGGTCTCGATGGGGGTGCTTACAATCGTCAACCCGCGCGGTGTCAAGACAGTCCGCAAGTTTAAGCTGCTTGTCCTTGAGGCGAACAACGAACACGAAAAAAAAACAATGATCAAAATAGAGGCGCCGGCGGACCTTAAGGGTACGGGGCTCTTAAGCCATCAGAATAAAGAGAGGGCACACGATCAATGGTTGTATCTGCCGGCGCTTAAAAAGACACAGAGACTCACTGGTTCACTGCGCACAGGCAGGTTTACAGGTTCCGACTTTGCCTACGAAGACTTAAGCCCCCGTGCTGTAGACGATGACTCTCACCAACTCTTGCAAACAGAGCCATGTCTTGACACGCGTTGTTATGTTGTGGTCTCGATACCGCAAATCAAAGACACCGCCTACTCAAAAATAACCCTCTGGGTGAGGACAGACAACTATCAGGTGATCAGAACAGACATGTACAATAAAAAGGGTGATCTGTTTAAAAGGGCGCACTTCGAAAACTTCTCCAGGCACAAGGACAAGTTCTTACGTGCGCAAAGGATCACAATGAAAAACCTCATCAAGGGCGGTGAATCTGTCCTGGAATTTGTGGACATCAATATGCAAACCATGCTGCGCGACGAGGCCCTTAACAGAGCGGCCTTGGAGAGATAATGACAAAGATTACTCCCATCATCATACTCTGCTTTCTTGTACTTGTCCTGGTGCCGCCCCCTGCCTCGGCCCGCAAGCGCGTGGATTACACAATTGATCTTGCCTTTGAGAACCTGAATTTTATCCCCCATCGCGAAAGACACGCCCTCAATCATCAGGAGACACTCGATCTTGAGGCGGGGCTCACCTATCACAACGAAAAAAATTTAAAGATCAACCTTAAACCCAGACTGCGTATTGATTTTGCAGACACCCACCGCAATCGTTATATCCCCAACGAGGCGTATTTAAAATTTTACGGTCCCCATTTTGAAATTGGCGCCGGCATGATGATCAAAGGGCGCGGCGTTGCCAGTTTTTACAACCCCACAAACTTTCAGAACAGAAGGGACTACGCAGACAACGGCTACACACCGGAAACATTGGGCGATCTGATGGTCTCGGCATCTTGTCTGTTGGGGCGTTGGGGCCCGCTCACGGATTTTTTTATTGAGGCTGCCTTGCTGCCCCTTTTTTTACAAACACTGCTGCCCGAAAACGACACGCGGTTTGCGGTCAAGGGAACACGGGGTCTTGTCCCTTACGAGATGGATGTTGCACAGGCGACTCAAAACTTTTTAAACTCCATGGCCTTCTCGATCGGTGCCGGTGCCTCCTTGTCCTCGTTTGACTGGTCACTCTTGTATTACCACGGGCCGGAACGCGACCCCGGTTTTTATTTTACAACCAACACCGCGGGTGCGTTAAGGCTTAAGCCCTTTTATTACACAACAGACTCTCTGGGTATTAACGGTGAGTTTGCAACAGGTTCCTTTGTTTTTAGCCTCGAGGCTGCGCTTAACCTCACAGGGATCAACGATTTTAAGACACACACGCTTGCGGGCTCAACAGAGAACGTGATCCCGTCATCATATTTTCAGTTTATTCCGGGCGTCTCTTACGAGAAAGCGAACATTTTTGGTCAGGGTCAACTGACACTCAAGCTTGAGTACCTTGGAGAGGATGACCGCAACACCAGCATCCTTAAAGAGACGCGGCCCTTTAAAAACGATCTTTTTGCGGGTGTCAGATACGCCTTTAACAACACAAGGCAGAGCGAGATTGATCTGGGTGTGATCAAGGACCTCTCAAACGTCGAGACCCTGCTGATGGTCAGCGTGTCTTCAAAGATTGTACGTGAGTTTAAACTGGGGATCCAGGGCGTCGTGGTTAACAGGTCCGGGGACCAATTCCAGCCCCTCTCCTTTTTTGAAAATAATTCTTACATCATGACACGGGTATCTTATGCCTTTGGTGGGGGATTTTAAGTTACTGAGCAGATCACTCTGCGACTGCCCTTTCGTAGCGCAAATACTCTGCTTCATCCTTTGGACAGTAGGAAGCGAGGTCCATCTTTATATCCACCCTGACCGGCACCATTTCCATGCCTTTGGTCTCTGTGATAAATAATTTTAAGCCCCATACCGTGGGCACATGGGTCTCAAGAAAGTAAGGTAGATTGCGATGTTCCGGTCCCCTGATGCCCGACACCTTGCACTCCATTCCGGCACTCAGCGATGTCTTTGCATGTTTTAAAAAACTGTCCAATTTGGATTCAAGATCACGCAAGACAGTATCATACACAGCCGTGGGGTTTCTAAAGAGCGTGCGCTGCACTGTTGCGCCCGGTGCATGCGCTGCGGTCTTGCCCACATTAAAGTGGGTTGACGTGTAGTAACTTGTCATCAGGATGTTTCGTGCCGCAGCAGCCTCATCGGAACTGTAGGCGCTGACGTCACCATCACTTTCCCTGATTTTTTTTAATATGCCCGCGAGTTCTTTCGCCTGTTCAACGGTCGGACTGGCCGCATGGCTTGTTGAGATTTCTGCCATAGTGTGCTCCTGTTATTGGTGTTGATTATATCTCCGTCTTCGCGTCTTTTGTCTTTTGGATCGGTTTTTGTGTTTCTTAAGTTGCTAAAAAATTTCGCATTTTCTGCATATACGCAACCTTACAGGATGATTTGTGATTTCTGGGGGGTATTCAAAGAGGGGGGGCATCTTTTTTTCATTAAAGGACATTGTTGTATTGGGTATCGATATATGATAACATGATGCAAATGAGAGTCTTATGATTGTCAGTATTCATGACAAATTGACACAGGATATTTTTGACGGGGTGCAAAGCAGGCACATAAGAAGACTGGATAAATCTCTGCATGCCAAGGCGCGGCGCCTGCTTGACCAGATAAACGCTGCCCCAGACGTCAATATGTTGAGGGTGACGCCCGGCAACAGGCTGGAAAAGCTCTCCGGTGACCTGAAAGACCAGTGGAGTGTGCGTCTCAACGATCAATGGCGCATTGTTTTTAAGTGGATTGATAACAATGCTCATGATGTTTGCATCATCGATTACCATAAATAACAGGAGTTGCATATGTTGCCCCAAAAAAGACCCCCCACCCATCCGGGAGAAATGCTTTTAAAGGAATTTTTAGAACCCCTGCAAATCACACAATCAAAACTCGCTACACACCTTGGCTGGTCTTATGCAAGACTCAACGAAATCATCAAAGGAAAAAGGGGCGTCACGGCAGAATCAGCGCTGGCTTTTGGTGAGGCTCTGGGGACTGGGGCTGAATTCTGGATGAATCTGCAAAAAAACTGGGATCTCTGGCATTCACTGCAGCATCATAAATCCATCAAGAGGCTCGCAGAATTCAAGATGACCAAACCCGCCTTGGCTTAAGGGGCTGTCGATTTAGACAGCCTCCCCCCTGTTTTTTTTAAAGAAGCGCCACCTTTTCAAGAATCCCAAAATCCTGTGTCCTGTTAAACTGTTCCAGTTTTTTTATTATCGCCTGGTCGCCTTTTCTGATAAACGATCCGCCGGGAACGGCAAGCCCCTCGTCTGAAAGGCCAAGAAAGACTGTGACCCCGCTTTTTTTGCCGCGCAGTGCGGCTTTTGCAAGGTGAACAAGTGTTGGCGGGGTGTAGCGTCCCTCAAAAAAGGCTTTTTCCAACAGGGTGTCCCGCGCTACGTAGGTGGGATTAATATGCATGTTGATTTTAAGTTTTGTCTTTTTTGCAATGGTTGAAAGGTAATCAGTCGCGTGGTGAATGTCGCTGATGGCCGCACTATCCGAAAGCCCCGGCACTGGTTTGAACATAAAATAGGTTTTAAGATGAAAACCGTAAGGGATCATATTGTGCACAAGATTTTCAAACTCATTTAATGACAGACCCTTGCAAAAATTTTTGTTGCGGATTTTTTCGTCAAAGGCCTCAAACCCAACAGCTATTTCAAGAGATGTACTGTTTTTCCCTTCAGCAAGGGCGCGTGACAGAAATTCCAGTTCTGCAAGATCGACATACTCGGTGCGTGTTTCCAACGACATGACCTTAAGGCGTTTGAGGTACATGTTCTGCCTTGCGATCAGATACAGGAGCGCCGTGCTCGAAAAGGTTTCTTCATCGAGGACAGAGCCGTTATTGCTCACAATAATCTTTGTGATCCTGTTTCTTTTTTTCTGGACCCGCGGGTCCTTAAACAGGTTGTCAATCTGGTTGATGAGCGAAATAAAATCGATGTGATGGCGCGATGAAAGCATCGGCAGGTTACAGCCGGTACACAAGGACCAGCGGCAGGCTTGTGTATAAAACACGACAAAAAGAATCAATCCCTCATCAGATTCTTGAAACCAGATCATCGCCGGTTTGTTTTTATTGTGCTTATTGTCGAAGGAATATGTCTTGCCGGTTCTCTTATGCCTGTCTGTCCTCTGTGTTTTTTTTTTCATACAAGGATCAGATTCTTGCGGCCAGGACCTCTCTCTGTCCCTGTCCATTTGGTGTAGACACCAGTCCCTGCGACTCCATTTGCTCGACGAGACGGGCCGCACGGTTGTAACCAATCCTGAAATGCCTTTGGATACTCGAAATGCTGACACGATTACTGTCGCACACCACGCGAACAGCGGCATCGTACAGATCGTCAAGCGCATCGTTTACAAACTCTGCATCACCGGGCTCCGGTTCCTTGAGAATCTCCTCGTTGTACATGGCCTTGCTTTGTGCCTTGATAAAATCGACGATACGAATGATTTCCTTTTCTGAAATAAAAGCCCCGTGCATCCTGTCGATCCTGTTTGACCCCGGCGGGATAAAGAGCATGTCTCCCATCCCGAGAAGATCCTCGGCCCCCACAGTATCAAGAATGGTTTTTGAATCGTGTCTTGAAGTCACACGGAAGGAGATGCGTGAAGGGAAGTTGGCCTTGATAATGCCGGTGATCACATCGACAGAAGGTCTTTGCGTGGCAAGAATCACATGAATCCCGGCGGCCCTTGCCTTTTGTGCGAGACGACACACAGATTCTTCAACCTCCTTGGGTGCCACCATCATCAGATCGGCAAATTCGTCTATGATAATGACAATCAGCGGCAGTTTACCCTCGTGAACTACAGGGTCCTTGTCAGCCTCAATCTCCTTCTGGTTTGACTGATATTCACCGCTCTCCATCAGTTTGTTGTAGGCCGAAAGATTTCGGCTGTTCACGTCGGCAAGAAGGGTGTATCTTCTTTCCATCTCTCTCACTGCCCACTTAAGCGCTATGTTGGCCTTCTGCGAGTCAGTTACAACCGGCAGGAGCAGATGAGGGATTCCCTCGTAAAGCGAAAGCTCGATCATCTTGGGGTCGATCATGATCATCCTGACCTCGTCGGGTCTGGCCTTGTAGAGGATGGAGCAGATCATGGTATTGACCGAAACAGACTTTCCCGACCCCGTAGAACCGGCGATCAGAAGATGCGGCATTTTTTTCAAATCGGAGATATAAGGCACACCTTCTGTGTCCTTGCCGAGCGCAAACACGAGCTGTGAGCCCGCTTTTTGAAACCTCTCGTTACAGATGATATCCTTGAGCCAGACAGTTTCCCTTGTATGGTTGGGCATTTCAATACCAATCGCTGCTTTATTGGGAAGCGGTGAGATGATGCGCACAGGCCTGCCGCCAATGGCCATACTTAAGTCATCAGAGAGGCTGTTGATTCTGGACAGTTTGACACCGGGTGCCGGCTGGAATTCAAACATCGTGATCACAGGACCGGGGTGAATTTCGAGAACGCGGCCATCAATGGAAAAATCCTTAAGTTTTGCCTCCAGTATACGGGCGCTCATTTTAAGGCTCTCTTTGTCAACACGAATCACGTCATCATCGTTGTAATCGAGAAAGTTCACCGGGGGCAACTGGTAGCCCTCGGCAATGTGCTGTAGATCGAGCTGCGTTGTTGTCTTTTTGGGCTTGCTGTCTTTGCGGGGCGTAATCTTTGGACCTTCTTCCTTTTCGCCAAAGACATCCTCAATTTTTTGTTGTATCTTCTGTATCGGTGATGTTTTTTCCTCGGGCGCCTTGCCTGATTTTTCGGGCATCACGGGTTGTGTGACTGCCGCATACTGCGCCTCCTGCATTTTCTGAAGATGCTTCTTTGCCTTTCGTTCCTGTATCTTCTTGTGCAGGGCTTTTTGTATCCGGGCCACATACATAAAAATCCTGCCGCCAAGTGTTCCCATTCCCTTCCCTATAATCACGGTGGAATTATTCAGGGCATCGACAAAGGACAGGCGTGTTGCAAGTATGAAGGTCAGGATCGCACCAAAAACAACCAGGAGATAAATTCCCCACATCCCCAAAAATTTTGCCCCAATCTCACCAAGTGTTTTTCCGATGGTTCCCCCTGCATTGATCCAATGCTCCTCGTATAAAAACACCGAAAACTGAAGCTGCAGAAATATGGCAATGAATGTTGAACAAATTATAAAAACCAGAAAATCAAGAAACTTGAGTTTGTTCCTCCTTCCTGTAAAAACAAGAATGGAATTGATGATAAAATACAGGCCCAGAAAATAGCTTGCCCCACCAATCAAAAAGAAAAAAATCCCTGCAATGTAGGCCCCGATAAGGCCTCCGAGATTCAAAACAGTTTCGTGACTCGCGAGTGTATTGATGGTGGGATCACGGGGGTCGAAACTGCAAACACAGACATAGAAAAAGACAGCGACTGCCATCAAAAGAATCGCAGTGATTTCCTTTTTTAAGGGAAATGTATCGTTTTCCTGTGTCAACTTTGTGATCTTTCCCCTTGCCATAAGTTAATCTGCCCGTTTGCGTATGAAAGCAGGAATATCAAAGTTGTCTTCGTCAAAATCAGTGAGAGAGCTGATCTTTTTTACAACGCCTTTGACTTCCGCATGTTCAGTCACCCTTCGGGTGACACGCCTTTCAATCGCAGCGGTCATTTCCACTTCCTGCACGCCCAGCCGTTCTCTGTCCTCAAGTTTTGAAACCATTCGCCTTGAGTTGCCTCCAGGAACCACTGCACGGGGATGAGTCTTTTCTGCAGAGCCCCCCCAGATCGACGATTTTTGAGGCGTTCTGCCAAAAGACATACCGGTGTCCAGACGTGATTCAATCTCGTCATTTTCTGTGAGCGGCCGCCGCAGAATTTTTTCTTCTACTGCGGTGCTGTCAACACCTGTATCACCAAGACCAAAAACAACATCATCAGTTGCTGTGTCTGCCCGAAATTCCTTGATGTTGTCACCCGCGTCAAAAACATCGCGTATGGAACCAGCGCTGTCCGACAGGGGTGTCGTTGTTTCAAGATGTGCCGTTCTTTCCACCTCACTGTCCACAGTCCACAGGGACGGTTTTTCTGTTTTGTTGATCTCTTTTTTTTCTGACTTGTAATTGAGCCAGCTCTTTGAGTAATTCTGTTTTTTTGTTCCGCCAACCTTGTCGACAACCCTGTTGATTTCCTCATTCTGAAAACCTGTCGCAATGACTGTGACACTTATTTTATCGCCGGCATTGTCATCAACAACAGAGCCAAATATAATGTTGGCTTCTTCATCGGCCTCTTCCTGAATCAACTTGCAGGCCTCGTTAACTTCAAACAGGGTCATGTTGGATGAACCCGTGATATTGAGAAGAATGCCTGTGGCACCCAGGATGGAAACATTTTCCAGAAGAGGCGACGAAATAGCCATCTTTGCCGCTTCTATGGCCCTGTTGTCGCCTGTGGCAATCCCTGTACCCATCAGCGCGATACCGGCTTTTCTCATGATGGTACTGACATCCGCAAAATCAAGGTTGATGAGTCCCGGCGTGGTGATCAGGTCCGAAATGCCGCGAACGGCCTGCAGCAGGACATGATCCGTCATTTTAAAACTATCCACGATAGGTGTGTTCTTGTCGACAAGCCCCAATAAATTATCGTTGGGAATGCAGATCAGGGTATCGACCACTTTTCTTAACGCGTCAATGCCGGCCTCGGCCTGCCTCATCCTTTTTTTGCCTTCAAAAGAAAACGGCTTTGTGACAACGCCGACCGTCAGAATGCCCATCTCAGCGGCAATCCCGGCAATCACTGGCGCCGCTCCTGTGCCGGTGCCACCGCCCATCCCCGCAGTCACAAAGACCATGTCGGCCCCTGTCAAGGCGCCCTTGATCATCTCTTGATCTTCCACAGCCGCGTTTCTGCCAATATCGGGATTTGCCCCGGCCCCCAGTCCCCGTGTGATCTTGTGACCGATCTGAATTTTGGTCGGTGCATCGTTCTGGCTGATCGCCTGAATATCCGTGTTGACCGCTATAAAGTCCACACCATCAACATTGGAACGAATCATCGTTTTAATGGCGTTGCCGCCGCCGCCGCCGACACCAATGACTTTTATTTTTGCTGCCACACCCAAATCTTCTTCAAATTCAAACATGAATGCCTCCATTGAGGACCTGATCAGGCCCGTTCTGCATGGCAGAAGCATCAAAACAACTGGTGCCTCCAGCCTGTGCAGTATTTTCAGTGTCTATTCACAGAATTTAACAAAAAAATTTCAAAACATTTCCGCAAACCAGTTTTTCATCCGCTCTTTCACTTTGATGTAAACACCCTTTTCACCGGTCTTCATGAGTTCTTCTTTTTTTCTGGCATGCCCATAAATGACCAGTCCCACACCTGTTGCGTACATGGGGCTCTTGATCACATCAACAAGGCCGCCAATCCCGCGGGGCGTTGCCCGGACAACGGGAAAATCAAAAACCTGTTCGGCAAGTTCGGGAACGCCATCCATGACCGAAACCCCTCCGGTCAGAACGACACCCGATGCAATGTTGTCCTCGTAACCGGATCTGATGACCTCCTGCTTGACCAGATCAAAAATTTCTTCCAGCCGCGGCTCAATGATTTCGGCGAGTATCTGCCGTGAAAGAACCCGGCTTTTTCTTCCTCCCACCGAAGGGACATCAATCGTGTCTTCCTTGTTGACGAGGCTTGACAGCGCGCAGCCGTACTTTTGTTTGATCTTTTCTGCCTCAAGATTAGGCGTTCTTAGTCCCACTGCAATATCATTGCTGATGTGGTTTCCGCCAAGAGGCAGAACTGCTGAATGCACAACGCTGCCGTTGACGTAAATCACGACATCCGTTGTGCCGCCGCCCATATCAATGACAATAACACCCAGTTCCTTCTCGTCCTCTGACAGACAGGCCTCGGCGCTGGCAATCGGACTTAAAACAACACCGGTGATATTAAGGGCACACCTGTTGGCGCACTTGACAACATTCTGGATGCAGGACACCGAGGCCGTGACAATGTGAACATTGGCCTCAAACTTGGCGCCTGCCATCCCGACAGGTTCCTTGATCCCGTCCTGCTCATCAACGGTGTATTCCTGCGGGATGACATGAATGATCTCCCGGTCCATCGGCATGACAATGGCAGAGGCTCCGTCAATCACTCTCTCAACATCCTTCTCTGTGATCAGTCTGTTTTTTACCGAAACAATGCTGTGGCTGTTGATTCCCTGAATATGACTGCCGGAGAGCGCAGCATAGACCGACACAATATCACAGCCTGCCATCAGTTCGGCCTCATCAATGGCCTTATTAATGGATTCAATGGTGGCCTCAATATTGACGATCACGCCTTTTCTGAGACCCCGCGAGGGATGAGAACCGATCCCGATGATATCAATCCCGTCATGAGTCACCTCTCCAACAACGGCACAGATTTTTGTTGTCCCGATATCAAGCCCGACAATGAGATTATCTTTTTTTGCCATAGTGTTTTTCCTGTTTATTAAATCCCCCTGCTTTTCTCCTTCTGTTATCCAGAACAACAGGACAGAAGAAAAAGAAAGAAGGCCGTCAATTTCGTCACGCTCACAATTTGCGTGCCACAATTCTACCGATTGTATCCAGATCAAGTCTCACAAAAGCGTTTGTACCGTATTGTTTTGACTGTCTGAATTTTTCGAGATCTTTTTGTTTCTGCACAAACTGATCCCGACCGTAAAAAATTTCCATGCCCGTTTCTTTTGTATACACGGTCATGCCCGAAACCCTGTTAAAATGAATCTCCGAAATACTTTCCTGTTTGTAAAAATCCTGTGTTTCGACGAATTTTAAAAAAGAAAGACAAAAACCAAGATAGGTCTTTATGAGATGGGGATATTTTTTCATTTCCAAACTCTTGAACCCCGTGATCACAGGCACATCAACAACCTCTCCCGATTCTACTCTTTTGAAAACAACAGCGTCATCGTCCATAAAGAAAAGGGTATCCAGCAAAAGCATGGCAACAGGTTTTCTCTCGGTAATATAAATTTGAATGGTACCGGGAAATTCCCTCCGCACCCTGACATCCTTGACCCAGCCAAGTTTTTTTATTTTTTCTCTCACACTGTTTAAATTTAAAACAAAAAGTTTGCTTGATTCTGTAATACCGGACAACTTGATAATATCCGCCCTTGTTGCGTGATTAAGATCCCCCAGAACATCCACACGGGTAATGTTGAGTGCGTCAGAATTTCTAAAAAAAAGAAACAACGAAACAACAGCAACAAACACAACAAGCATCATGCTGACATGTGCCACCTGTTTTAAATAGAACATCCTCCCCTTGTACAGCTGCGGCTGTGTGTGCCACTTGCGATTTATTTTTCTTCTCTGCCAGAGCATGACAATCAACCTCTTGGATGTTTTAACGATCCTCACCGACAATTTCTATTTCAGTCTCCAAAACAATACCTGTATTCTGTTTGATCCGATCCCTGATCAGTCCGATCAGTGACAGATAATCCTTCGCTGTGGCATTTCCTTCATTGATGATAAAATTTGCATGTTTGGGTGACACCCGGGCCCCGCCAACCCTGATATTTTTAAGACCAGCTTCTTCTATCAGCCGCCCCGCTCCGGGCAGAATTTCCTTTTTGTGCCGGGGAACGGGGTTTTTAAACACAGACCCGAGGCTCAAACAATCAAGGGGCTGGGTGTTGACACGTTTCTCCTGATATTGTTTCATGAGTGCAGCAACCTCATCGGGTGACACCAGTTCCTGCAGGCGAAAGGTGGCATCGAGAATGTAACTGCTGCGTGGAATCTTGAGCGAGCGGTATTCAAAATCCAGTTTTTCCCTCGAAAGAATGATTTCTTCGCCCTCCCTGTTAAAGAGGGTCAGAGATCTCAAGACATCCTTGATCTCGCGTGTTTTTGTCCCCGCATTCATTTTGACAAGTCCGCCAACGCTGCCGGGTATACCGACAAACGGCGCAAGATCGGCAGCACCCTGTTCTTTGGCCACTTGAATGAGTTGGGAAAAAATGAGGCCGGCCTCTGCCCTGATATCGATGTGATCGTCGTTTTGTTCCACGATGTGACAGTCCGTGAGACTTTTGTACGTCGAGATCACGAGGCCCCTGATGCCGCCATCTTTGACCAGTGTATTGGCCCCTGCACCGTGAAAACAGTAGGGAATGTTGTGATCCAGCGCAACGCGCACCGCCATCATCAGCGCTTCTCTCGATTGCGGGATGAGAAAGACTTCGGCAGGTCCGCCAATCCTGACATAGGTGTGCCTGGACATGGGTTCATCAAACAAAACTTCACCAGCGAACCTTGTTTGAAGAACATCCTTGAGCGCCTGCGGCACCGATCTCTTGATTTTACTCTGCCACTTTTCAAGGATGGCGCGTTGCATCGGGCTCAAAGGTCCCTCTGTGAGATTTTCATTCAGCATGTCATTTTTTCCTTTGTCATCTGTCATAGTTGATCTTCACGGACAGCCGCCAAAACCGTGACGGATCCGCTTCGACATTTGGCTTTTCATGCCTGTTTTTTCTTAAGCGTCGCTGCTATCTTTCTTGCCGTTTTGGTCACATCGCCGGCACCAAGGCTCAAAAAAACATCGCCTGTTCTCAAGAAAGCAAGTACTTCTTCTGCCGCTTTTTCCGACTGCGGCAGATACCGGACTCTGTCGCGTTTTTTTCGTTTGATTGCCTCGGCAAGCTTCAACCCACTGACCCCTTTGATGGGGGTCTCACCTGCGGGATAAATCCCCATGACAAACAGTTGGTCTGCGAGCTCAAAGCTGTTAACAAAATCTTTAAAAAGATCCTTCGTCCTTGTGTAGCGGTGGGGCTGAAACAAAACCACCAGACGCCCCGCAAACGCCTTTCGTACCGCTTGCAGCGTCGACATGATCTCGGACGGGTGGTGCGCGTAGTCATCAATAGCCACAATCCCCTGTGTTTTACACAGGACTTCGATGCGTCTCCCGACACCCTTAAAACCTCTCAGGGCCTTTTTGATCACGGGCATTTTAATGCCAATCTCATCAGCGACAGTAATCACCGCCAGAGAATTAAGAACATTGTGCCTGCCAGGGAGATTGAGTTGAATGTGATCAATCAACTGATCCTTTCGGTAGAGTTTATAATGACAGACAGTCCCCCTGTATTGGATATCTTGGGCATTCCAATCGTGCTCTTTGTCAAAGCCGTAAACCGCGTATCTCTTGTGCATGTGGGCACACATCTTGAGTGTCTCGGGATGTTCCCCGCAAATGACCGCCAGCCCGTAAAAGGGCAGGTGTTCGCAAAACTGATAAAAGGCTTCCCTGTAATTTTTAAAACTTCCGTAATGATCCAGATGCTCCGGATCCATATTGGTGATCACCGCGATGGTGGGATAGAGTTTCAAAAAAGAACCATCAGATTCATCGGCCTCGGTGACCATAAAATCACCCCGTCCCAGCTTGGCATTACTTTTTAGACTTCTTAAAATACCTCCGATAATCACTGTGGGATCAATCTTGGCGGCGTGCAGTACCGTTGCCAGCAGCGATGTCGTTGTTGTCTTGCCGTGTGTCCCCGCAACCGCAATCCCGTATTTGGCATAACGCATGACTTCGGCCAGCATTTCCGCACGTTGAATCACCCTGATTTTTTTTCTTTGTGCGGCCCTGACCTCCGGGTTGCCCTCCCTGATCGCCGAAGAAACCACCATCACATCAATGTGGCGCACATTTTTTTCGCTGTGACCTATATAAATCTTTGCACCCTTTCGTTTGAGCCTGTCAACAACGGGGGATCTCTTGATGTCCGAGCCACTCACGGGGTAGCCAAGATTCAACAGAATTTCGGCAATCCCGCTCATCCCTATCCCTCCAATACCGACAAAAAATATGTGAAGCTTTTTGTACATTTGTGTCTAGTAATTTCAAAGTTGACAGAGCGCGGGTGCATTCCTCGCATGACGGAGGGACTCAACCGCGTCAAAGTCAAGTTAGTAACTTGTCTTGGCCCGCTGCCGGACCCGGACACTGTGCGCAGGGCTTTTGATGGGCCCGTCACGCACAGCGAGGGGTCACATTTCTCTCCTTAACAAATCCTCGACAATCAGTTGTGCCGCATCGGGTCTGGCCAGTTTAAAGGCCTGCTCCGCCTTTGATTTAAGTTCGTGAGGCTCCTTCATGAGCCTGTCAAGCAGGTTTGCCAGGGCTGGTGTTGACAGGTCTTGGTGTTCCACAAGCCATGCGGCCCCATGATTGACGAAAACAAGTGCGTTTTTCTTCTGATGATCATCCGCCGCAAAGGGATAGGGAACGAGTATTGCCGGGCGCCCGCACATGGCGAGTTCTGTGAGCGTTCCGGCCCCCGAACGGCAGACAACAAGATGCGCCTTGCTGTACAGTTCGTTCATGTTGTCAAAAAAAGTTTTCACACAGGCGTTTATGTTTCTTTCTTTGTAAAAGGTTTCTATTTTTTCAAGGTCCGTCTGCCCAGCTTGATGACAGATCTGAAGTTTGGGCCAGGCATGCGGCAGCCTTTCAATCGCCCTGATAAATCCATCATTCATACTCACTGCGCCTTGTGATCCCCCAAAGATCAGCACGCAGAAAGTGTCTCCGGGGAGAATGTACTCAGCTGTCTCCATCTGGGACCGCACGGGATTCCCTGTATGAAGGACCTTTGCGGGAGCAAAAAAACGGGCAGACTCTGCAAAGCTGAGATAAACACGGTGCACAATCTTTCCGAGAATCCTGTTGGTGATGCCGGGTTGCACATTCTGGTCCGTGATGGCCGTGTATTTTGCCAGCAACCTCGCCGCTACACAGGCTGGGCCCGACGCGTAACCGCCAATCCCCAGGGCAAACCGCGGTCTCTCCCTCAGGATCAGAAGCAATGCCTTGACCAGTGCCAGAGGAAGTCCCAGAAGTGTTTTTATTTTCTGCAGGGTCCCGCCCCCTTTCAACCGGCCCACTTTTAAAAAACAGATTTTAAATCCATACTGCGGCACGATTTTTTTTTCCTGTCCAAGTTCTGTTCCGACAAAAACAACCTCGCCGCCTTTTTTTACCCACTCCTCGGCCACAGCGATGCCGGGGAAAATATGTCCCCCTGTGCCGCCGCCTGCTATGAGTAATTTCTGTTTCATCATCATCAGTGTCTGATATTCCAACAAGGAGTGTCTGTGGGGAAAGGCCCTGTTTCTAAAGGCGCCTCCCGACAGACTCCAAGTACCAACGTTCCCGTTTATATTTCCTCTCCCGTATGCTTTGATATATTAAGCAGTATGCCTACAGCTGTCAGCGAGATTACCAGCGAAGAACCCCCATAACTGATAAACGGCAGCGCGAGTCCTTTTGTTGGCAGAATCCCCATCACCACCCCAAAATTGATAAAGGCCTGAAGTCCGATGAGACTCGTTATTCCGAGCGCCAGAAACATTCCAAAAATCTCTTTTGTCTTCATGGCAATCTTGATCCCGCGGTATACAAAAAACAAAAATAACAGCGCTACAATGGTCACACCCATCATGCCGAATTCTTCACCAAAAACAGAAAAAATAAAATCTGTATGTGCCTCTGGCAGGTAGAACAATTTCTGTTTGCTCTCGCCAAGCCCAACACCCGTGAGTCCTCCGGACTTGAAAGCAACATAGGACTGGATAATCTGAAAACCCGAGTCCAGCTTGTATTTCCACGGGTCCAGAAAAGCGAGGATGCGCCGCATTCTAAACGAAACCGAAAAGATAAGAAAAAACAAAACAGGTACAGCAAGCAAAATACTGCCAAAGATAAATCGTAATCTGGTCCCGGATACAAACAGCATAATAAAAACAACCGCGCCCAGAACAAACGCCGATCCCAGATCCTTTTGCAGCAAAATGAGTCCCATGAATATGCCTGCAACAAACACAACAGGACAATACCCTTTTTTAAAATCCTTTATTTTTTCCCCTTTCTTGGCAATCAGATAGGCAATGAGAATAATTGCCGCCATCTTTGCAAATTCGGAAGGCTGCATGGTCAGCCCTCCAATCCTGACCCAGCGGCTTGCCCCGCCAGCGGTATGTGAGAGTCCGGGGATAAAACACAAAAGCATCAAGAGCAGGGCTGCAATAAAAGTAACAAAGGCAAATCGGGCGTAGATTCTGTAGGAAATTTTCTTGGTGATAAACAGACACACAAGCCCCATCACAAAAAACATGATCTCTTTTTTTAGAAAATAGTAGGTGTCTCCATACATTTCCTTGGCGAGTACGGCGCTTGATGAAAAAATCATCATAATTCCCACAAGGACCAGAAGCAGCACTGTAAAAAAGAGGTAAATGTCAAAGGGCTGCTGCACCGTCACTCTTGCACTGCTTTCCCTTGAGACCGGAAAAATCTTGTTGTGATCAAAATGAAGTTTGTTAGTTCTGGTTTCCATACTGCAATAGCAAATTTACATCTCTCTTTTTCTGCACTCTGACTTTACCCTGTTCTCAAAATCATCGCCCCTTTCTTTATAATCTTTGTACTGATCAAAACTTGAACACGCTGGCGACAAAAGAACCGTGTCACCCGCGGTTGCCGCCCTGCAGGCTGCATGAACAGCCTGTGCCATGTCCTCGACCATTTCAACAGCGGTCGTGTCCTTGAAACACCGGTACATTTTTTCTCTGGCTTCTCCCATCAGGATCAGTTTTTTCACCTTCCCCTGAATGAGTCCCTTTAAGGGCAGATAATCGCACAGTTTGTCCCGGCCGCCAGCAAGGAGAATGACATTCTGATCAAAACTCGCCAGCGCCATCACCACAGCCCCGACATTGGTTGCCTTGGAGTCGTTGTAAAAATCTATCCCCTGAAACGACGTGACTTTTTCGAGCCTGTGTCTGAGTCCCGTGAATGTTTTAAGTGTGCTTGCGTAGCTTTTTACGGCCTCGGGTGTTTTATTCACAACCAGTGCCGCGGTAAGTGCCGCGAGCATGTTTTCGGTGTTGTGCAGTCCCTTAAGGCTGCATTGTCTTAAGTCGAAGCCAAAACTCTCCCCGTCCATTCTGATAATCATCATGTTGTCCCTGACAAACGCGCCTTCGTCAAATTCATGCACAAGACTAAACGGGATATTTTTCAATCTCGAATCCATGCTCATGTTGAGACAATAACGGTCGTCATGATTGTAGACAAAGATATCATCTTCTCCCGAGTTGCAGATGATGTTGGCCTTGGCCATCGCGTATTCTTCGATGCTGTTGTAACGCTCAAAGTGATCGGGTGTGACGTTAAGACACACAGCGACCTTGTGACGCAGAGACCCGGCAAGTTCAAGCTGAAAGCTGCTCTCTTCGATCACATAGTAAGGTTTGGGGGGTTCATTGACAGCCGTGATGAGCGGCGATCCGATATTGCCCTTGAGGCCATTTTGTATCCCTGCATCTTTCAAGAGGGCATTTATCAACTTAACGGTGGTTGATTTACCATTCGTCCCCGTTACAGCAATAAAATCTCCCTTCAAGAAAAAAGATGCCAGCTCCAACTCCCCAATGATTGGAACTCCGGATACCTTTGCCTTTTGGACAACCGGATGCGTCAACGAAACCCCCGGGCTGGGGAAAACGGCTCTGAGCTTCTTGTCCGTGAAACCGCACAGCTCGGAGTCTTTTGTAAAACTTCCCAAAAAATTTCTTCCTTCGCAGATGAGATCTTCCCTGTCATCCAGCACATAATAGTTGAAATTTCTTTTATCAAAATAAGCGGCAAGCGCTTTTCCGGTCACACCAAAACCAATGATGAGAAAATAGTCTTCAATCGAAACATTGCTGACAGCATCTCTATGGGTGGTTGTTTTTTCTGTTGCCGTTGTGTTCATATTACCTGAGTTTTAAAGTGACCAAAGACATCAGTGACAAAATAAACGAGATGATCCAGAACCTGACAATCACTTTTGATTCCTTCCATCCCTTGAGTTCAAAATGGTGGTGCAACGGCGCCATTTGAAAAACCCTCCTGCCCGTCAGCTTAAAAGAAACCACCTGAAGAATGACCGACACTGCTTCGAGGACAAATATGCCTCCAATAAAGACCAGCAGCAGTTCATTTTTTGTGATCATTGCCACAATACCCAGCATGCCGCCGATGCCCAGTGCCCCTACATCTCCCATGAATACTTCGGCGGGATAGGTGTTGTACCACAGAAAACCTATCAATGCGCCGATCACTGCCCCGCAGATAATGCTGAGTTCCCCTGCGCCTGCCACACTGGACACCTGCAGATAGTTTGAAATGACCACATTGCCCGCAGCGTAGGCCAGAACCCCATAACTGAAAAAACACATGATGGCAGGGACTGTGACCAGACCATCAAGTCCGTCCGTAAGATTCAACGCATTGGCACAGCCGACAACCACCAGAACCGTAAGATACAGGTAAAATACCCCCAGATCGGGTTGAAACTCCTTTAAAAATGGAAAGGTCAATTCTGTGCTTAAATACCCGTTGCCGTACAGGTAAAGCCCGGCGATGAGACAGATGGCCACCTCACAAACAATCTTGTACTGTCCTCTCAAACCATGCGGATCTTTTTTGATCACCTTTCTAAAGTCATCGATAAATCCAATGATGGAAAAACAGATTAAAACAAAAAGACAGACCCACACAAAGACGTTGGTGAGATCAACCCACAACAGCGACGAGATCATCACACAGGTAATGATCAAAAGCCCTCCCATGGTCGGCGTATTCTTTTTTGCAAGATGTGTCTTGGGACCGTCGTCGCGTATCACCTGTCCAAACTGCCGCGATCGTAAAAAATTGATCCAGCGCCTGCCAAAGACAAAATATAAAACCATCGCTGTGACAAGCGCACCAAAGGTTCTGAACGTGATGTATTTAAAAAGATTAAACAGGATGAAATCTTCCTTGAGCGGGTATAGAAAATGATACAGCAAGTCTTGTCCTCCGTTGTCTCTAAAACAGCATAACCCGCATAAAGCGGAGTGCATTGCGATCAAACATGAAGAGTTTCATGTTTGGCGCTATGCGCCAGACACTACGCGGGCGGACACCATGCAAAAATTGATGCCGAAACGCGAAGAAAAAACCTTCCAAGGTTCTACACAGCAGATTGCAAAGTAGTGAGCACCTTTTCCATGGTCATGCCCCGTGAACCCTTGAGCATCACAACGACCTTTTCCTTTTTGCCAATGGTGTCTTTTAATACAGCAGCCAAATCCCCGTGAGTCTCGAAAAGCCTTTTTTTGGCTTCTTGAGACGAATAACCAAAACCCGTAAGATAACCTTCCGCGTGTGCGCCATAGACCAGAAGTTCGTTGAGACCCTTTTGTTTTAAAAATTCACCCAACGCTACATGAAGCGCCAGACTCTGTTTTCCGAGTTCCAGCATGCCGCCGAGAACCCCTATTGTGTACGAGTCCGGGTATTCTTCGAACAGCGAATTAAACGATGCCATCATGGAATCCGGGTTGGCGTTGTAGGTGTCATCAATCACAATGGCATTCTGGTAACACAGCCGTCTCCCGCGGTTAAAATCAATCCTGAAACTCTTAAGACCATCAACAATCACATCATCAGGGAGTCCCAGATGCGAGGCCACAGCAAAAACAGCCAGGGCATTCTGCACGTTGTGTTTGCCGGTCATGTTGATTCTGACACTGACCTCGTGTTGTTCCCTCTCCACCGTGAAGACAGTCCCGTCATCAACGGTCTTGATGTCTTTTGCCTGCAGATCACAGCCGTTGGAAAAACCGTAGGTCACACGTGCAGCCTTTGTCCCCATCGCGCTGATATAAGGGTCGTCGTCATAGACAAAGGCGGTATCTTCTCCTTTAAGAGCGGCGAACAGCTCCCCTTTGGCGTTGGCCACCCCGTGCAATGTACCGCCCACCCCTTCAAGATGCGCCTGTCCCACAGATGTAATCACGGCCAGATTGGGTCTGACAATTTCTGTCAGGTATTTGATTTCTCCGGGATGACTCATGCCCATTTCAACAATAAAATACTGTGCCTTTGCGTCGAAAGAAAACACGGTGACCGGCACACCGATGTGATTGTTAAGGTTGCCTTCGGAAGCGATCACACAACCTTGAGATCCCAGAACATGAGCCAGTAACTTTTTGGTTGTGGTCTTGCCGTTTGAACCGGTAATCGCGATCACAGGTTGATCAAATTTGCCTCTGCAATACGCTGCGAGTTTTCCCATCGCGAGGACAACATCGTCTACTCGCACAAGATTATTCCTCTCTCCCCTGAAGTCCTTTGCAACAAATGCCGCCTTTGCCCCCTTGTTGAAACAATCGTTGAGAAAAATATGGCCGTCAAAATTTTCGCCCCTGATCGCCGTGTAAATATCGCCTTTCCTGATTGTCCGGCTGTCACGGCAGATCCCTTGCACAGGCTCGCTGTTATCCATGGTGAGCGTGTGATCAGGAAAGAGGTTTTTTATTTCGCCAAATGTCAGTTTCATTTGAGTATGCTGCGTTGCCGTCAGCGTTTAAGTAAATCTCGGAGTATTTCCCTGTCGTCAAAATGTATCTTTTCCTTGCCCAGAATTTGGTAATCTTCGTGTCCCTTTCCTGCAACCAGGACGGTATCGCGGGGCTGCGCCATCCTGACAACCCTTTCCAGGGCCACCCTGCGGTTTGCCTCGACCAGATACCCTGTCTCGCCGTCGAATTTGTGAGTGTGGCTGTCAACACCGTGTCTGATATCTTGAATAATTTTTTCGGGGTCCTCTGTTCTTGGATTGTCGCTGGTGATGATGACCACATCACCGTGTTCGGCAGCAATCTTGCCCATCAGCGGTCTCTTGGTCCTGTCCCGATCGCCGCCGCACCCAAAAACAACAATCAGGCGGCCGGACTGGGGGTCCTGACTCATGATCTCCCGAAGCGCCGTCACGACATTGTGCAGGGCATCCGGTGTGTGCGCGTAATCAACAAAAAAACTGGTCTTGAGAACCCTTTCAAGGCGGCCGGGCACATGGACGTTTTCAAAGGACCTGATGATCTCATGGATATCAAGGCCCGTGTGTCTTGCCACAAGAACCGCAGCCATGATGTTTCTTAAATTGTGTCTGCCGATCAGATTTGTTTTGAAATCAAGATTCTTTCCCCCGCAGGCCATTGTGGCGTGGGTGTCCCTGATTGAATAAGTCGCGTTTCTGACAAAAATATCTGCCTTCGCATCACTCATGGAAAAGGTGTTTAAGACCAACCCTCCCTTTTTCTTTTGACCATCGCGACCCGTTGCCCTCTCTCTGCCCAGACGGTCGATGAGTCTCTTGCCAAAAGCGTCATCCGCGTTGACAACGGCAAGTTTGTTTTTCTTTGTGCTCTCGGCGATCACCTCATCAAACAGAATGGATTTAGCGGCAAAATAGTCTTCCATGTCCTTGTGATAATCCAGATGATCCTGCGTGAGGTTGGTAAAGACCACGGAATCAAATTGACAGCCATGGGCCCTTTTCTGCCTGAGTGCGTGCGACGAAACCTCCATCACGGCGTATTTTGTGTTCTGCGCAGCGGCCTGTCCAAAAAAATTCTGCAGTGTGATACTGTCAGGTGTGGTTAACTGAGCCTTGATCACATGGTCTCTGTACCGCATGTTCACAGTACCCACCACGCAGGTATTTTCTTTCTTCCAGATATTTTCCAGAAGGTACGTCAGCGTGGTCTTGCCGTTTGTTCCTGTCACGCCGCACAGGTAGAGTTTTTCTGAGGGTCTGTTAAAAAAAGTGTGTGATGCTTTTGCAAGGGCCTCTCTCGCGCAATGGACCACGACAAGCGGAACACCTGCAGGTTCCGGGCCGCCTTCTTTATCCGCGACCACGGCAGAAGCGCCCCCTTTCGCCGCTTCTGCCGTGTACCTTCCGCCATCCTCGCTGGTTCCTGTCAGTGCAAAAAACAGACTCCCTTTCTGGACCAACCTGGAATCACAGCAAATGTCAGTGATGTCGATGTCCGGAATACTGGCCTTTGCGGCGACGTCTTTAAGGATTTCTTTTAACTGCATTTAACTTCTTCCTGCCATAACGACATTCCAGCCGTTTGTACTGGTAAACTCTGAGCCTGCGGGCGGTGTCTGTCTGATCACAAAGCCGCTTCCGTCTATTTTGAGATCAAGGTGATGCTCCCTGATCAGCTTTAAGACTTCTCTCATGCTCAAACCCCTCAGATCCGGCACTGTCTTGTTCTTCAATGATTCCTGAATGAGTTCCCATCTCTTGTGATTTATTTTTTTTATTTCTTCGGGTGTCATGACCTTGTTTTCAACAACAGCGGCCTTGACCTTTTTGCCCTTCTTTTTTTGTGCCGTTTTTGTGGCCTTTTCTTTTTCTTCAACCTGGGGTGGTGGTGCAATTCCCGCGGAGCTTAAGGTTTTCTCTGCAATGGCCTTGAAGGCCGGCGCAGCAACAATCCCGCCGTAATAGCCCCCCTTGGATGGGGAATCATAGACAACATAAATCGCATACCGCGGATTGTTCACGGGCACGACCCCTATAAAAGAGCTGATGTATTCATGATCCGAATACGCCCCGGTTTCATTGTTAAATTTTTGTGCCGTCCCTGTTTTGCCCGCCGAGAGATACCCCTCTACATGCGCCTGTTTTGCCGTGCCGCCCGGCTGGGTGACGTTGTAAAGCATGTCCATAAGGGCCCGGCTGCTTTTTTCGTCCATGACTTTTTTGACCAGGTCCTTTGTTTTTTCGGACACAACCCTATCTCCTGCGGTTGTGATTTTTTTGACAATAAGGGGCTTGTAAAGGTTGCCGCCATTGGCAATCGCAGCATAGGCCATCACCATCTGAATACCATTGACGCTGATTCCCTGACCGAACGATATGTTGCTGAACTCGATGTCACGCCATGTCTTGTAGGGTTTGACATATCCCGTCACCTCTCCGCCGAGATCA
>JADGCS010000034.1 GCA_015228875.1 Deltaproteobacteria bacterium
CGACATCGCGCTTGATCCCTACACGTCTCATGGGCAGGACGGGTTGATCGACGAACGGGGTTACGTCCTTAACGACGAAACCATCGAGGTCCTAGTCAAGCAGGCGCTCTGTCATGCACGGGCCGGCGTCGATATTGTGGCCCCGTCCGACATGATGGACGGACGCATCGGTGCGATTCGCGAGGCCCTTGAGTCCAACCATTTTACCAACACAAAGATACTGGCGTACTCGGCAAAGTACGCGTCCAGTTTTTACGGGCCGTTTCGTGATGCGGTGGGCTCCGCGGGTAATCTTGGCAAATCAACCAAGGACACCTATCAAATGGATCCCGCTAATTCCAACGAGGCCCTGCACGAGGTGGCTCTGGATATCGACGAGGGTGCCGATATGGTGATGGTCAAGCCAGGACTTCCCTATCTCGATGTTGTACGCAGAGTCAAAGACGAGTTTGGTGTGCCAACTTTTGTCTATCACGTGAGCGGCGAGTATGCGATGATCAAGGCCGCCACTCAAAACGGGTGGCTCGACGAAAAAAAGGTTGTGATGGAATCGCTTCTTTCAATCAAGCGGGCTGGGGCCGACGCTATTCTTACCTATTACGCAAAAGATGCGGCTCGTTGGCTTAAGGGATAAATTAATATTCCCCTGCAGGTTCACACCACTCGATCCCGCGGTATTGAACAGACTCCAGTATATGCTCTGTCTTGATGTTTTCTGATCCATCCATGTCGGCAATGGTTCTTGAAACCTTGAGGATACGACTGACTGCCCTTGCAGAGAGATGAAATTTTTCCATCGATGTTTTTAAAATGCCTTCACAATTCTGATCAAGGGCGCAGTGTTTTTCGATCATTTTGTTTGTCATAAACGAGTTGTAGCATATCGTTTCACCGGCAAATCTTTTCTGCTGGATATCATGTGCTTTTTTGACCCTCTTTGCGATGATGATCGAACTCTCGTTTTTGTTTCTCTGCGTGCGAAATTCGCTGTAGGGGACAGGAGGGACGTGGACCTGCAGGTCGATGCGGTCTAAAAGTGGACCTGATATTTTGGCCTTGTATTTTTGGATTTGTTGTATGGTGCAGGAGCACGGTTTTTTGGGATGTCCCAGAAACCCACAGGGACAAGGGTTGCAGCTTGAGACAAGAATAAAACGGGCGGGGTAAGTCAGACTGATTGAGGCCCTTGCGATGGTGACTTCGTGGCTTTCGAGAGGTTGTCTTAAAAGCTCGAGGACATTCTTTTGAAATTCGGGGAGTTCGTCTAAAAATAATACCCCATTATGAGCAAGACTCACCTCTCCTGGCCTGGGGTATGACCCGCCACCGATCAGCCCCGAGTTAGAAATGGAGTGATGGGGGCTTCTAAAGGGTTTGACCCTGAGCAGGGTCGACTGGTCTTTTAAGAGCCCCATCACCGAGTAGATTTTTGATGTTTCGAGAGATTCATTGAATGTCAAGAGTGGGAGTATGGTGGGTACGCGCGCGGCGAGCATGGTTTTGCCGGATCCTGGACTGCCGTTGAGCAGGATGTTGTGACTTCCCGAAGCCGCAATTTCAATGGCTCTTTTGGCTTGATATTGTCCATAAATATCCGAAAAATCTACCGGAGATTCTTTGCTATCCGATTGGTTTTTAAAATTTTCTACCCTGACTGGCTTTGCCTGTTGGCGGCCGCTTAAAAATTCGACAACTTCAGAAAAATGGCCGAAGCTGAAAACAGAGACCCCAGAAACGATGGCTGCTTCCTGTGCATTTTGATGAGGAACAATCAGGTTCTTTATTTTTTTTTCCATTGCCATGATGGCTATGGGCAGTACACCCCTTGTCGGGCGGATGTCACCGGTGAGACTCAGTTCGCCAACGATGATCGTGTTGTCCAAGAGAACGGAACGCAGGTTTCCCGAGGCGGCCATCAAACCAAGGGCGATGGGGAGATCAAAGGCTGTCCCGTCTTTTTTTATATTCGCGGGGGCAAGGTTGATGGTGACCTTTCTAAAAATAAAATCGTAACCTGAATTTCTAATGGCAGCCTTAACCCTGTCTTTGCTTTCTTTAACGGCCGAATCAGGAAGACCCACCGTGTTCCAAGAGGGGATTTGTGTCAGCCTGATATCAACCTCAACATTGATGAGACAGGCGTCGATTCCAACAAGACCAGCAGTTAATGTTCGTGCATACATCATGGAAAACCAAGATATTCAAAAAGAGTGCCAAGACCATAAAAAAAATTTTTTATAGAATACAACAAGTTGGGTATTTTGTTGGCTTGATGTTTGTTTAAAAAGTCTCAAAGATGAGACAGATCGAGATATTTATGGAGACACATAGACAAGCGATAACCCCTTTTAAGGCTTGGATAAATTGACTTTTAAAATAAGACATGCTAAGAGAACGGCCTCAAAATGGGGATGTAGCTCAATTGGTAGAGCGCTACAATGGCATTGTAGAGGTCGTCAGTTCGATTCTGATCATCTCCACATTTTGGCTGCGGGACGCCCGTATGACTGCTGGTCTGGTTTGAGAGGAAAAAAGTGAAAAAGTACGACAAAAACGTAAAGGCAATACAAGACCTTCTCAAAAAGAACGGCGTCAAGATGTCCGCCATAGAGATTCGGGAACTCATGAAAACCAATGGTCTTTCTGCGGATGAAGAAAAGATTAAAATGTATGTCAGGCAGTTGCGCCGGGGGTATTAATTTATGTCCAGGAGTTTCAAAGTCGACAGAGCGCGGGTGCATCTCTCGCATGACGGAGGAATTCAACCGCGTCAAAGTCAAGTTAGTAACTTGTTTTAAGATCCAAGGGCGTTTCGGGAGACTCAAGGTTCAGTTTTAAAAACATCAAGAAACCAATCCAGAACTCGCGCCGGGCATAGAGCGTGTGCGCATTGTTCTCAATGAAAAAAACGCAACATCAAGATTCAATCGCTGGCATGAACCCCAGGGCAGGCCATGGGTCGGGGATTGCATGGCAAGTCACGGGGAATAGAACCGGCAAGACCTGTTCTTCCAAGCAATGCAAGGGGGGGCTCAATTTCTGGCAGACCCTTAAACTGCGATTATTCTCGATCATAAAAATTCCCATGCTGGGTTATGTGAGGCCCGTGGTAAAAAGGGTTGATGATGCCGGGGCTCATGTTGTGATACCCCTGTCGTACAGGACAAAAAATCATGTGGCGTCCATGTATTTTGGGGCGCTGTCTGTTGGGGCTGATTTGTGTATTGGACTTGTCGGGATTTATCACATCAATCAGACACAAAAGAAACTCAACCTTGTTTTTAAGGATTTTAAAATAAATTTTTTTAAAAAAGCTTATCAGGACGTTCATTTTGTTTGCGAAGAAGGGGATAAAGTGAAAAAACTTGTCGACAAATCTGTCAAGACTGCAAAAAGACAGAATGGCAGGATTCATGGGCATGCCTTTGTTTTAAAAAACGCGGCAAAAGATATCGTGGCAGAGTTTGATTTGACACTATCGATCAAGTGAATCGGGAGATTTTCGGATGCAAGAGGGGTCAGGACAACGCCTTGAGCAAACTGGTTTTTTAACAGGTGACAGGGGTTCTGTTTACCTTGATGAACAGTGTGTTCATTTCAGTATAAAAAAAAATTACAGAATCAAAAGAAGCCGACTTGTGGCGTCGCCCGATGAGGGGCTTGTCTTTGAGACGCCCGGCGAGAGGGTGAATGCGCGTCAGGCCTTCAGGATGATTTGTGATCAAAAAGATTGGGTCAAGAGGGTTTTAAAAAAAGTCAATAAAAAGAGGGGTGCCCTTTTTGATATAAAGCAGCATAAGAGTTCGGTTCTTGTTTTAGGCAGGGAAAAGATTCTTGAAGTCAGAACATCTCAGGCCAAAGAATATATTTTTGAGACTGCGGACAGGGTGATGGTGGGGTTGGTTGGTCAAGATGTTGCGCCTGATCTGGTAGAAGCAAGGCTCACCAGATGGCTTTTCGAAAAAGCGCGGCGGTATTTTGAGATCAGGGTGCGCATGCTGGGTCATGGCCGGTTTGATATTTCTCATGTGAGTGTGCGGGATCAAAAAACTCTCTGGGGCTCCTGTTCTATGAGAAAAAAAATCTCCATCAATTGGAGGCTCATCATGGCACCGCGTTTTGCGAGCGACTATATTATTATTCATGAACTGTGTCACACACACCACATGAATCACTCTGCAAAATACTGGGAGAGGGTTAAGGAGTACTACCCGGCGTATCGTGAGGCCGAACAGTGGTTTAAAAAATATGGTGCCTTACTGCATGTTGGGGTCTACTGCGGTCTGGTCTGATGACAAGGGAGACTGTTATGGATTTCAAAAATAAGACAATCGATGAGAAACACATTCTCAAGTGACTCGTGCCCGGCTCGATCTTAAAAGTCTAAGGAAATTTTATGCCAACGAAAAAAACGCGCACATCACCAACAGGCACGACCATACCTTATGGACGACAGGACCTGAATGTTGAAGAAATAAAAGCCGTACTCAAGGTCCTCAAGTCCGATTTTTTAACGCAGGGGCCGCTCGTCGGGAAATTTGAACAGGCACTTGCTGATTACTGTGGGGCGCGATACTGCGTAGTCTTTTCTTCTGGCACAGCGGCCCTGCATGCCGCTTGCCATGCAGCGGGACTCAAGGCGGGGCTTCATGCTGTGACAACACCCATGAGCTTTGTCGCCTCGGCAAATTGTGTGCTTTATACGGGGGCTTTGGTTAAATTTGCCGATATCGATCCTGCCCATGCTCAGATCACCAAGCAAACGATTGCGCCTCATGTGGACAAAAGGACGCGTGTCATTATTCCTGTTGACCTCGCAGGGTTTCCCGGAGATGTGCCGGCCATTCATGCCTTTGCACAGAAGAAGGGGATTGCTGTGATTCGTGACGCGACGCACAGCATGGGCGCCCAATACAGACACAATGGCCGCTGGATGAGAGTGGGTTCGTGTCGGCACGAGGATTTCTGCTGCTTTAGTTTTCATCCAGTCAAGTCGTTTACAACAGGAGAGGGCGGGGCTGTCACGACAAACAACGCGGCCTTTTACCGTCAGATGATCTCTTTCAGGCAGCATGGAATCACCAAGGACAGGGGGGTATACATCAATCGTCAATTCGCGGATCGCAGCTGGTATTACGAAATGCAGGAACTGGGGTATAACTACAGGCTGAGTGATATTCACTGTGCGCTGGGGATCACGCAGATTAAAAGACTTGATGAAAAAATAAAAAGACGCACAGAACTTGTTGAGAGATACCGCCGCGAACTCAAAGGCACCGTTGATTTTTTAGAGCATCATGATCACAACGCCCGTTCGGCCCATCACCTTCTGCCTGTTCTTGTTGCTCCAGGCATCAGGGACAAATTGATGCAAAGGCTGTGTGCTGTTAAAATCAACACGCAACTGCACTACATCCCTATTTACAGGCAGCCCTTCTATCAGAGATGTTTCTCGTTTTCCCCAAAAAACTACCCTTGTGCCGAAAAATATTTTAAGTCGGCAATGAGCATTCCCCTGTTTCCTGCCTTAACAGACAGGCAGCAGTCATTTGTGATCAGAAAGATCAAAGAGATTGTTGGGGAGCTTTTGGGAGAGGGTGAATAAAGTTACCAAGGCATAAGTCTAAAAACGGGCTGTCAACTTTGCCTTTGATGGGCTGGTATCAATGTTCCATTTCTTTGCAAAATAGTTCATTGTTGATACTGTGGCCCTTCTTTTCTGGACAATGTCACAGGTTTTCAGGGCGATGGTGTACGACTTGAGGCCTTCTGCGAGTCCCTGTGTCAGGGCAGTCAGCACTTTATTTATTGCATCAATGTCTTCTTGCTGAGTGGGATCTGATTCAAACCCTATTAAGAATCTGATTGATTCAATACCATGAAGTATTTTCATTGAGAGGCTGTCAATACGAGCAAGTTGGGGGGTTATTTTTGCCTTTTCTCTCTGTTCTTCGACAATAACAGTGTAAGTGTTTTCGGCAAGCTGATCGAGGTGTGGAAGCTCGGTGGTGATCAGTCTGCCAAGATTTTCAAATTCATCTTTTAATGTAATGATATCTTTTTTAATTTCATGAACAGGGTTTTCGGTGTCGGGTAAAAGGGCGTTAAGCATTTCACCAAGCTTGTCAGCTTCTTCATTGGTATCATCAAGGGTCTCTGCGCAGTCCCCTGTTTTTTTGGTGATCTCCTTAATCGCATCCTGCTGCGCACGGCCATAGCTGTTGTTTGCCCAGAATATTTGATGTCCTCTCGTTTGGGCTGCTATTGTTAATTTTGCCTTGTAACTTGAAAAAAGTTTTTCTGCGATTTTGAGCAACGTTTCTTTGGGGGCCATAGATTCGTATTTGCCGTCTTTGATGTCTTTAATAAAGCAGATGAGCCTGTGTAATTTGTAAAAACCTTCCTGCAGATTCGGTTTATCTATTGTGGTGGTAAAATCAAAACCCCTTTCGACTTGTTCGGTGATGTCGGGTGTAGGGTTGTATTTTGTTTCGGCAAGAACCTTGAGATATTCTTCTGCCTCGTAATATTGCGAGCACAACAGGTGCGCAGAAATGATGTCAGTTTTCTGTGAGCCTGGAAAGAAATTGTTGCTCATTGCAGCAAGGCTGCCCTGATCGCAACTGCTGTCTTCTACGCGGGCGACAAGTTGTTCACGCTTTTCCGATGGTTCCTCTCCCAATATTTTCCAGAGGATGAATTTTTTTCTAAGATCAAAATGTGAACCTGCTGACATGATTTCGGATAACCACAGAGAGTCGAGTTGCAATCTGAATCTTGCATCATCAGAATCGGTGGCGGCTGTGGCATGGTTTTCAAAACGGTGTTGCAAAAACTGGTACAAACCCGACTCGGGGGTGGTCAGACCTAAAAAGACAGACGACAGTTCTTCGAGATAGTCTGTCATTATTTCGGGGTCATCTGTGCAGAATCCAGTGTTACTCACAATGCTGTACAGTTCTTTTGTGCCTTTTGCCGCATCTGCTTTTTCAGTCTCTACAGACATGGGGAGTTTTTTTGACAGATAGAGAATGTCTTCCATGTATTGCAGGACCTCACCATTGGCTGGCGTTGTCTCGGAGATCCCTGCATTTCGTGACCAGTCGCTGTAGTGCAGACGGAATTGCTTGACCCTGTTGACTACCATTCTGATGTTGTCTGCAATGGTGTCCGCCGGGTCCTCGATAAAACTGTCATGCCGCACTGAGGGTGTGATGGGGAACAGGACGCTTTTGGACATCATCAGAAACGTATCCTTTTTTTGTCTGAGTGTTGCATTAAAATAAGGATCTGCGGAGCCTGCAAGCAGGTCATCAATTTTGGAAAGGGCTGTGTAGACAAGCCCTTTGTTGCCATAGGAGCCCATGCGGCTTAAAACATTGTTTAACTCGTGAATTGTTTTTGCTTGTGTTTGTGGTGTTGGCGAACTCAGCGCATAATCGAAGAAACTGATCAATTCTCGCACAGGGGTTGCGGGGATCGCTGTTTCGAGCACCGTTCCAAAGACTCGATCAAATATTTGCTCCGGCGAGCTGCCTCCGATGGCGGCGGTTATGAAAGAACACACTGCGGCGGCGGCAAGATAATAGGGGACGTTGGCGCTGACGATGCTGCTGCTCCCAATATTGTAGATACCCACTCCGAGGCCCGCACCCACGGTGTAGTTGAGTGCACCGATCCCCAGTGTTGTGGAGAATCCGGCGTTTCCAGAATAACCAACACCAAGTTGAACCCCGCCGAATCTCAACGATATGGCGCTGATGATGCTTTTAAGCCTTGCAATCGGATCTTTCGACTGTAGCAGTTTGTTCACGTTGAACAGTCCGGAAAGACCAATCCCCAAATTGGTCCCTGTAATGCTGTCAACATAATCAAGCCCCACAGTGGGTTGTATATCGCCCGGCGCTACATACGTGAGGCGCGGCTCAAATCCAATTGCCCAGTCCTTAAATTCGTAGTCGAGTGATTCTCTCGTTGTTGTTGATGTTATGGGTTGCATATTACCCCCTTATGATACAACGATCGCATATAAATATCAAAAGTTGCTTAATATTTTATTTTTTTAACAAAGCGTGTTGGAAAAAAACATCGAACAATATCAAGACGCTGTCCAACAGATTCTCATGACGGAGTCGTGCTTGGATGACGGAGGTCGTGCTTTCTGTCGTGGTTTTGCTTTTATGGGTTTTATTTAACCTGCAAAATGCTTGTTTTTTTGATTGTTGTGTGGTGGTCTTTACTCTCTGACCATCTGAAGTTGTTGTTCGATCAGTTCTTGTCTTAATTTGATGCGTGCCTGTTTTTCTTCGGGGGAGAGTGTTTCTTCTTCGGGGGATTGTTCGAGGACGTGTTTGTTGTAGATCTCGTTTTGAAGTTTTTCCATTGCCTCAAAGTTGCCCTGAGTGTGGTAGGATTTAAGGAGTTCCTGATTTTCCGAGAGTTCTTTGTTTGCATTATTTATTCTGTTGTTGATGTCGTTTAAGTAATCGATGATCTCTTCTTTTGTTGGTTCCTGCTGCATGATGAGTTCGAGCTGTGTTTTTGTTTCGTAGTACAGACTTGGCGAAAAACCACCGATGTCTTTTTGTGAGAGTTTCGCTGCTTCTTCTTCGGAGACAGGGTCTGTGGGGTTAATGACCTCTTCGGGTGGTTCATCGGTCCCTGTTTCTGTGATTTTTTCTTTTTCCCTTTCTTGTTCGGGTTTGTGGGGGACTGCTTCCTGTTTTTTGATCGTTGTTCTCAGGGTGTCGGTGTTCAGGTCGGGGGCCTGTGATTGTTGTGAATCCGTTACGGTGGTGTGCGAGGGCGCTGTGTTTTCAGGGGATGATTTTGTTTCAACACTAGTGTTATCGCGTGTTAATAATCCGTAGAGGACGATGCAGAATATGGCGAATACGGTCAAGAGGAGGGCTGTTTTTTTCATATGGGTAGGTCGTCGGGTTTGGCGGGCTTTACACCAAAACCCGCATAAAGCGGAGTGCGTTGCGATCAAACATGAAGGATTTCATGTTTGGCGCTATGCGCCAGATACTACGCGGGCGGACACCATGCAAAAATTGATGCCGAAACGCGTAGAAAAAACCTTCCAAGGTTCTACGTCTGACAGACCGCTGGTTGACGGTCTGTCGGACGTAGGAGAAAATTACAGGAACCAAAAAGATCGGGCAAGTTTAAAAAAACAACTCGTCTTCGTTAAAGAGTTCGTCAGCAACCAGATCCTTAAAATGATCTGTCCCGCAGTACTTGGAATATTGTTTTCCAGCAGAAGTCACGCGCGCTGCACACTCGGCGCCCAGGGCCTGATCCCAGATGTCTTCAAGGCTGTCTCCGTCATCGCCTGAGACCTCATCTGTTTTAAAATGATGCCAGAGCGGACGCAGGGCCACTTTGTTCTCGAGGCCTTCAATCTCTACCAGCTGGAACATGTGCATATTGCTCAGGGGACGCATGTAATCCTCCGGTACGCCTTCGCCGGGAGGGGGACCAAAGATGGTCCACATGTAAAAGGCGGCGATGTTGCCCTCGATATCGGTCCCCTTCTTGTTGTCGTTGTCGTAATCGGCGGCACAGCCATTGAGAAATTCGCTCCTTAGTCCCGAATTGAGGTACCACACCATGGACCTCGTGGCATCAGCATGCCCTTCGTATTCCGCAAAAAAATAGGGCCTGCTGGCGCTGGTGGTTGTTGTCTCTGTGACGGGGCTGCACAGGTAGTGATAGTGCGGCAGATAGATTGCGTCCGCTGCGTATTCAAATATATTGTCGTACTTCATGTCGTTTTTGATCCGGTGTCCCAGTTCATGGGCGGCAGCCCTCATCTTGTGGGCAAACTGGCCGGTTCCGTAGTTGATGATGATGGTGTCCCAGACGTTGAGTGCGTCTCCGTAAAGCCATTGGAGTACCCAGTCAGATGGCGGGATCGGATGACGTGCAGCAGACTCCAGGAGACCATAGGTCCAGTCTACATTTTCGTGCAGCCGTGCCGCCCAGTGTCCAAGATGATCATTGGACTGCCCGCCAATTTTCCAGGTCCCGATGTCGACATATTTTGTCTGACTGGAACGCGTGACCTTTGCGCCATTGCTTTGTCTTAAGACAAAGTTATTGTCGATCTGCCATTTGACGAGGAGTGAGTCCCCCAGGATATTCAGTTGATCGTATATTTTAAAACCCTTTGCGCTCTGGGCACGGACAACAGCCTTGATGTCCGCCGGGTTGTAATTGCCCGAAGGAAAGGAATCGTTGTCCTCGCAGTAGATGACGGCATTTTTAATCTCTCCCTTAAGATCTGTCCAATAGGAGCCGCAGAAGTCATCGACGCCAAAGTCCTTGTCGTAAAAATAAACCATCTGCCTTGCTGCGGGGACGTAGACCTCGTTTCTTGTCAGAAACTCACTGTCACGAATAATACGGTTTGCATCATCGGGGTGCGTTTTTAAATAAGCAGGCCTTAAAATTTTAACGGACTTGACCGTGATTTTTTTTGAATTTGCAAGCGCTGCTGTTGAGCTGCACAGAATAAAACAAATAAACAATGCCGCCCACAACCAATAAACATTCATTCTTTTTGTCATAAACCCTCCTGTTGTATTGAGCCTATTTCCTTTTTAATGCAATTACGGTGCCAAATAACGGAGGGCTTTACGTTTCTTATCACCATGAAATCATTTTAAAATTCTTATCGCTGTGATTTTGACACCCTTCTCATTTTGATAATCTATCAAAGTGAGAACCAAAGAGGTATAAATGGTGTCAAGAATTGTTACGGGACAAGTTACTAACTTGACTTTAACGCGATTGAGTTTTCCCGCATGCGAGGAAGGCACCCGCGCTCTGTCAACTTTGAAATTTCTAGACACAAATTTAATTTACAAACGGCGATTGTGGTCCAATGAGTTTGTGGGGGTCGATGCCAAGTGCCTTGATGGCTGACTGCCATATTTTTTCGGTCTGTGTCTCAAAAAAAAGCGCGTGAGAGAGGGGGCAGGTAATCCAGGCGGAGACGGCAATTTCTTTTTCGAGTTGTGCAGGTCCCCAACCTGAAAAGCCGTGAATGATTTTAAAGTGGGCGGGGTTGAGTGTGCGTTCGTGATCTGTGAGCAGCAGGATGTCGCGCGCAATGACGATGTTGTCCGCAATGATGGCATCGTTGGGATCGCTGTGATAACTGCCGTCGTAAATGATCCAGAGCTTGTCTTTTTCGACCGGGCCGCCGTTGTAGAGGTGGACCTCGTTGTAGGCGGGGTTGAGTGTGCTTTCGGTGAGGATGATGGATTTTCCCAACACAAGGTCGGTCGGTCTGTTGATGATAAAGCCGCTCGCACCGTGCTCGTTGTATTCGGTTAAAAAAACCACACTCTTGAAAAAATTGGGATCCAAGAGCTCCGGCATCGCAATCAAAAAACAGGGTTTGAAGTTTTTAAGGTCCATCTTGGGTGACGACAAGTTACTAACTTGACCTTGACGCGGTTGAGTTCCTCCGTCATGCGAGAAATGCACCCGCGCTCTGTCGACTTTGAAATTCCAAGATATGGACATAGTAAAAATTTTTCATCGAATCAACAGACGGATTTTTTTAAACTTTGACACCCGCAATGCCTGCTGACAAAAACATGACTTAAGTTACGGGCCAAATGTGTTTTTTTCTTTGAAATAGACCACTCTTTTTTTTATAGAGACAATCTGTCAAGACTCCTCAAACAGATCAGGGGATTACTATGCTTTTTAGTTATTCAAACGTGTTGGTGTTTGCAGCTGTTGGCATTGCATTTATTTTGGTGACTCTCTCCATTGGTGCGCTGATCCGGCCCTATGCCCCATCGCTTAATAAGCTGTCATCTTACGAATGCGGCGAAGAGCCTGTGGGCAGTGCCTGGATGAACTTTAACATCAGGTTTTACATTATCGCGCTCATTTTTGTTATTTTTGATGTCGAGGTTGCCTTTATGTTCCCGGTGGTGCGTATCTTTAAAGAGTGGATTTTAGAGGGCCGGGGGGTTGTCGCACTGCTTGAGATCCTTGTTTTTGTCCTTATCCTGCTGGTTGGTTTTATTTATGTGTGGAAAAAAGGCGATTTAAACTGGGTGAAAAAAATATGATCTCACTAAGAAACACATTTCCCGAATTTGTTTTAACAACAAAGGTCGATGATTTTTTAAACTGGGGCAGAAAATCCTCACTGTGGTACCTGCTGTTTGGGCTTGCCTGCTGCGGGATAGAGCTGATGCAGACCGGCGGGCCAAGGACCGATCTAGACCGCTTTGGCGCGGTCTTTAGGGCGACACCCCGTCAGTCCGATCTCATGATTGTTGCGGGGACGCTGTCCTATAAAATGGCCTCACGCTGCAAACTTCTTTATGACCAGATGCCCGAGCCCAAATACGTGATTTCCATGGGCAGTTGTGCAAACTGCGGCGGCCTGTTTCAAAAGAGTTATTCGGTGGTCAAGGGGGTCGATAAAATCATCCCCGTCGACATTTACATACCGGGCTGCCCGCCGCGGCCAGAGGCCCTGACAGAGGGGATCCTTAAAATACAGCAAAAGATGATGAAGGAAAAACTTTTGGTCAAGACAAATGCTTGATCAGCCCTCAGCCGGGGAACAAATGGTCAATGGCTCAGGGCCGTTTCCCTGCTGATGAATAAACGGAGCGATCAACATGAACGAAAAAGATATTATCACCCTCATCAAGACACAGTTTGCCTCTGCAAAGCTCGAATGGGTCGAGGCACCAAGTGGCGACAATTACCTTGTGGTGCCGTCCGAGGCCCTGCGCGATGTTGTCAAATACA
Source organism: Deltaproteobacteria bacterium (assembly GCA_015228875.1). Classification (GTDB taxonomy): domain Bacteria; phylum UBA10199; class UBA10199; order UBA10199; family JADGCS01; genus JADGCS01. The sequence goes on from JADGCS010000034.1 coordinate 12,793, forward strand.
TTAAAGAGACAGAGGCCCTTTATTTTGATTACCTTGTCAACTTGAGTGCGTTTGATGCCACAGAACATATAGAGGTGACCTATCATTTTTACTCGTACACCCACAGGCACAAGCTGGTCCTTAAGGTCAAGGCGGTGCGATTAAACGGCGAGGTACCCACAATCACCGATCTTTACGGGACGGCCAATTTTCAGGAGCGTGAGGTCTTCGATCTTTTGGGGGTCAGGTTTGCAAGCCACCCCAATCTTGCGCGCATCCTTTTGCCGCCCGATTTTAAGGGGCACCCGCTCCTTAAGGACTACCAGGAGGAGGCGCAGTACAACGGTATCGAGACAACGCGGGCGTCGTTGTTGTAAAACTTTCGCATGAGGGGAGGGGCACCCTGCCCCTGTTTTTAAAAGGCACAGCCCTGATGCGGGACGGATGAAATAAAATGACAGAATCAAACCAACCAGAAAAAGTTTTTAAGACCGAAGAGATGGTCCTCAACATGGGGCCACAGCACCCTTCAACCCACGGTGTCTTACGTTTTGAACTCACCACCGATGGCGAGGTGATGACCAAGGCCGTGCCTGATATCGGTTACCTGCACCGCGGGATCGAAAAACTCGCCGAGACAGTCGGGTACGTGGGGTTTATGCCCTACACGGACCGCATCGATTACGTCTCCGCAATGACGGCCAATCAGGGGTATGCGATGGCCGTAGAAAAACTTGCGGGTATCGAGGTCACGCGCAGGGCAGAGCTGTTAAGGTGTACAGCATCCGAACTCAACCGCATCTCGTCGCACCTGGTCGGTGTGGGCTCTTTTGGACTCGATATGGGGGCATCAACGCCGTTTGTGCACGCCTTGAGAGAGCGCGAGACCATCAACGACTTGTTAGAGAGCCTCTGCGGAGCACGCCTCACCTACAACTATGTGCGTATCGGCGGTGTGTCGCACGACCTCCCTACGGGTTTTATCGACAAGGCCATGGTGTTCTTAAACCACTTCGAACCCATCGTTGGAGAATTAAACAGGTTGCTCAGCGACAACAAAATCTTTATCGAGAGGCTCGCCAACATCGGTGTGATCTCAAAAGAAGACGCAATCAACTACGGGCTTGTTGGTCCCAATCTGCGGGGGAGCGGGGTCAAATTCGATGTGCGCCGCGACGAGCCTTATTCCGTTTATCCCGAACTCGATTTTAATATTCCGGTGGGACTGGGAAAAGCGGGGACACTGGGCGACTGTTTCGACAGGTACTACGTGCGTGTCGAAGAAATGCGCGAGTCCGCAAAGATTGTGCGCCAGTGCCTGCTTAAGCTTAAGGACCTGCCCGAGGGAGATATCATGGGCAAGGTCCCTCGCAAGATCAAACCGCCGAAGGGAGAGGTCCTGGTCAAGGTCGAGTCGTCCAGGGGCGAGATGGCCTACTGGATCGTGAGCGATGGTTCCGATAATCCCCTCAGACTTCACTGCCGCACCGGCTCATTCACCTCAATGGGGATCATCGAAAAATTAAGCCGCGGTATGATGATTGCCGATCTCGTGGCGCTGATCGGCAGTTTTGATATCGTGGCACCGGAGGTAGACCGTTAATGCAACCTTTTATCGATCAAATTATTTCCGAGTGTGAAATTTTACAGGGCCTGCCCCTGTGGTTTTCTTATCTCATTTTTCAACTGATCTTCTGCGGGATTATTTTTGTCTTTGTGGCGGTCTTTGCGATGCTCGCCGGCTATGCCGAGAGGCGGGTTGCCGGACGCATCCAGTCGCGCATTGGCCCCAACCGTGTGGGTCCGCAGGGGATCTTGCAGTCGCTCGCCGACGGGATCAAGGTCTTTCTTAAAGAAGACATCATCCCCACACACGCCGATCACATTTTATTCAGGCTCGCCCCGTATTTTATTTTTATCGGGATGTTTTTATCATTTGTGGCGATCCCGTTTTCATCGCAGTGGGTGATCGCCGATCTTGACATCGGTATCTTTTATCTCCTCGCCGTTGAATCACTTGTGGTCATCGGCATTGTCATGAGCGGCTGGGCATCAAACAACAAGTGGTCGCTATTAGGCGGCATGAGGAGTGCGGCGCAGATCGTGAGCTACGAGGTGCCGGTGGCCCTGACGATCCTTCTGGTGGTGATGTATAGCGGCACCATGAGCATACAAGGAATCATCATGGCGCAGGGTGCTGCCCCGTGGAACTGGAACATCTTTCAAACGCCGTTCTTGTTTGTTGCGTTCTTCCCGCTTTTTATGGGCTCACTTGCCGAGGGGAACCGCATGCCCTTTGACATGCCCGAGGCCGAGTCCGAACTTGTCAGCGGTTACAACACAGAGTATTCGGGTTTTCGTTTTGTGATCTTCTTTTTTGCGGAGTTTTCCAATCTTTATCTCATCGGTGCCCTTGCCACTGTTTTATTTTTTGGGGGATGGCAGGCGGGACCTCTTCCCGATTTTGTCAACGGCCTTCTGGGTATCGAAACGCCTCTATCGGCGGCGATTGTTAAAAATCTTGTCGAACTTTGTGTGTTCATGTTTAAGTCTTTGTGCCTGGTCTTTATTGTGATCCAGCTCCGTTGGACACTCCCGCGTGTGCGTGTGGATCAACTGATGAACATCTGCTGGAAATATCTCGTGCCGGTTGCGTTTTTTAATCTGGTGGTGATGGGCATTTGGATGGTGGTTGTTCCAGAATATGTGACAGATATTGTGGCCCTCTGCATGACCGCATGTGGGGTCTTGCTCCTGGGCTACTTTTTTTACAGGGTTGCGTGGCAGCTTAAAAATACAAAGGCAAGGCTCAGGTTTAACCCACTCAGTTAGACAAGTTACTAACTTGACTTTGACGCGGTTGAGTTCCTTTGTCATGCGAGAAAGGCACCCGCGCTCTGTCAACTTTGAAATTCCTAGATATATATTATTTATGACCTACTTTTCAAACATCAAGACGGCAGTCTCAACGGTATTCGAGGGGATGACAATCACCTTTTCGCACCTGCTCCGAGAACCGATGACTATCCAGTACCCCGACAGAACACCCCTGCCTGTCAAGGACACGCTTCCCCCGCGCTACAGGGGGTTCTTGTGCGTGCGTCCCGAGATCTGCACGGCCTGCACGCTGTGTCAAAAGACCTGTCCGATCGATTGCATTGTGATCGAACACAGCAAGGACGAAGAACTCAAACAGAGGGTCATGACTCGTTTTGATATCGACATGGCCAAGTGCATGTTCTGCGGTTTGTGTACCGAGCAGTGTTCGACGGGCGCCATTTATTTTACAAACGAGTTCGAGGCCTCCACGAGCAACATAAAAGATCTGGTGTTTAAGTTTATCAAGCAGGGAGAAAAGGTCATCCCCTACAAAATCCCCCGCAAGAAAAAACCGGCGGCCGCAGCAGCAGAAACACAGGCAGCTGCAAAGGAGAAAAAAGAATAATGGAAACTTTTATCGTTTCGGTCATATTTATTGTGACCGTAGGTTCGGCCTGTATTGTGGCCTTTAGTAATAATCTTGTTTACTCGGCCTTTGCGCTGATCGGCACTTTTCTTGGTGTGGCGGGGACCTTTATCTATTTAAATGCGACGTTTCTGGGGCTTGTGCAGCTTGTGGTTTACGCGGGCGGTATTTTGGTCCTTATTATTTTTGCGGTCATGCTCACATCAAAAATCAATGAGAGTTCCCGGTCAAACCCCGGGGCCAATTACAAGGCCGTCGTCCCTCTTGTGCTCTTGCTGGTTTTACTTGTGGGCAGGATTCTCACAAGGGACGTGTGGACAAAAGACTTAAGCGGGATGGCCCACGAACCCACGATCACCGCTCTTGGCAACCTTTTGCTCACTGATTACCTGCTCCCGTTTGAGTTGGTGTCGGTGGTTCTTTTGGCAGCGATGATCGGTGCGGCAGTGATTTCAAGGCGCAAGGTTAAAACACAGGAGTGACACATTATGACAATCACACCCTTTATTATCATGGCCGTTATTTTGTTTTGCCTTGGCATCTACATTGTCTGCACCCGGGTGAATGCCATAGGGTTTCTTCTGGGGATCGAACTCATCCTCAATGCCGCCAGTGTAAACTTTGTGGCCTTTGCGCGTTACCACGAAAATGAGATCGGCGGGCAGGTGTTTACTCTCTTTATCATTGCGCTTGCCGCCTGCGAATCGGTGATTGCCCTTGCGATTGTTCTGGGGGTTTATAAAAATTATAAATCAATCAACACGACAAACATCAGCAGTATGAAGCATTGATTTATCTATAGAAATTTCAAAGTCGACAGAGCGCGGGCCATGTTCCGTACGGCACATGGCGGGGGCATTCTTCGCAAGATGGAGAAATGCACCCGCGTCATAGTCAAGTGAGTAGCTTGTTTGAATGGTCAAAGGACCAACACCTGGGGTCAGGTGTGGACAGTCTCGCGTTGTAGACTCTCGGCACCTGACCTGCGGCCTTAAGCCTTTGACACAATGACCTGATGGAAGATTTTATCAAAAATTATTGCTGGCTCATTCCGGTACTGCCTCTTGTCGGTTTTGTGTTTAACGGGCTCCCCACGGCCGTGGGGATAAAGCTCTCCCGTGCGTATGTTTATACCGTTGCGTGCGGGGTGATGCTGCTCTCTTTTCTTATGGGCGTCGGGGTCTTTTTCACCCTCAAGGCCCTGCCCGAGACCGCTAGGGAGTTTACAAACCTTGTCTGGCCGTGGATCCATCTTGAGGCCATCCAACTGGACATCGCCTTTCTCATCGACCCCTTGTCGAGTGTGATGATCCTTGTCGTGACCGGTGTTGGTTTTTTGATCCACATCTATTCAACGGGCTACATGCGCGAGGATAAAGACTACGCCCGCTTTTTTACATACCTCAACCTCTTCTGCTTTATGATGCTCATCCTTGTGATGGGCGACAACCTCATGCTGTTGTTTGTCGGGTGGGAAGGTGTTGGCCTGTGTTCCTATCTGCTCATTGGTTTCTGGTACGAGCACAAGCCCAACGGGGTGGCCGGCATGAAGGCCTTTATTGTCAACAGGATTGGCGACTTTGGCTTTATGGTGGGGATGCTCGCTTTGTTCTGGGCCCTGTATAACACGGGCCATGCCACGCTGACCTTTACAAAGCTTAAAACAGTGGTGTGGTTTCTGCAGCCACAGACCATTCTGGGTGTTTCTGCCGTAACGATGATCTGCCTCTGTCTTTTTGTGGGTGCCACAGGCAAGTCGGCGCAGATCCCGTTGTATGTGTGGCTCCCCGACGCGATGGCGGGTCCGACCCCCGTGTCGGCGCTGATCCACGCGGCAACCATGGTCACGGCCGGTGTGTACATGATTGCACGGCTCAACTTTTTGTTCACCCTCTCCCCTGCAGCCCTGGGGGCCGTGGCCACGATCGGTGCCGCAACGGCCTTTATCGGCGCCACGATTGGCTTTGCGCAAAACGACATCAAAAAGGTGCTCGCCTATTCCACGGTCTCGCAGCTTGGCTACATGTTTCTGGCGCTTGGTTCCGGTGCTTACGCCGCGGGGATCTTTCACCTCACCACCCACGCGTTCTTTAAGGCCTGTCTGTTTCTGGGTTCCGGCTCTGTGATCCTTGGCATGCACCACGAACAGGACATGCGCCTGATGGGCGGGCTTAAAAAATACATGCCGATCACTTTTATGACTTTTTTAACGGCGACGATTGCGATTGCCGGTATTGCGCCGTTTGCGGGTTTTTTTAGCAAGGACGAAATCCTCTGGCAGGCGTTTGCAAGGGCGGTACATGGACCAAAGGTTTATTATTTTTTGTGGGCCCTAGGTGTTCTGGGTGCGATGGGGACGGCCTTTTACATGTTGCGCTGCGTGACGCTGACCTTCTTTGGCACGTTAAGGGCAAACGATAAAAAAACAAGGGAGCTCGTGCACGGCCCCCACAAGGACCACCACGGTCATCATGGGGACCTTGTCCCGCACGAACAGCCGTGGAACGTGACACTCCCGCTTGTTGTGCTGGCACTCCTCTCCCTCGTCGGCGGTTTTTTAAATGTCCCCTACATCATCACTCACTTTTTTGGCGGGCACTCATCGGGTCTCTTTAACGAGTGGCTCTCCCCCGTGATCCCGCTTCAGGCGCATCACGAGGTGTCTTCCCTCGAATGGGTCCTGATGTTTAAATCGGTCCTGGTCGCGGCGGTCTGCATGTACCTTGGCTACAAGGCCTACACATCCTGGCAGACAGGTGTTGACAGGTTTGTCAAAAAATTCCCCCGAATTTATGACGCGGTCTACAACAAGTATTATGTTGATGAATTTTATCACGCGGTTTTTGTGCGTGGTGTTTTGCTCTTTAACAAGTGCTGTTTTTCTGTTGATCGTTACATTGTGGACGCCCTGGTCAATCTTGTGGGCAGGTTTGGTGCTGTTTATTCCGATATCATCGGGTGGTTTGACAATTTTTTTGTGGACGGGCTGGTCAATGGATCGGGCAGCATCACCGATTTTACGGGGGCACAGCTTAAAAAACTGCAGACAGGAAATATCCAGCACTACGCTTATGGCGCAGTACTGGGTGTTGTTGTGGTGATGATCTTGAAGATTTTAATGTGATGCATATTTTTTTTAATGTAATGCATATAATATATATACGTAGAAATTTCAAAGTTGATTGAGCGCGGGCCATGTCCCATACAGAACATGGCGCATGCATTTCTTGCATGATGGAGAAATTCAATCGCGTATAAATCAATTTTGTATCTTGAAGGAAACGCTTTATGGAAAATGTAACCATTCTTACTTGGATCACTTTTATCCCGATGCTCGGGGTTATCCTTATCCCTTTTCTGCCAAAGGCATGGGAGGGTGCGTCCAAATGGATTGCCCTTGTGTTGACGCTCCCGCAGCTTGCGATTGCGTGGTTTATCTTTTCTCATTTTAACACCGCGGAGGCCGGTTTTCAGTTTGTGCACGGTCCATTTCCGTGGATCAGCGCCTTTAACATCCATTATCTTGTCGGGATCGACAGCATCAGCGTCAGCATGGTCCTGCTGACGGCGCTGATCAGTTTTGTCTCGGTCGTGGCCTCTTGGGGGATTAACAAGAACCTCAAGGCGTACTTTGCCCTTCTCATGCTTCTCGATACGGGGATGATGGGGACCTTTGTCGCACTCGATTTCTTTTTGTTTTATGTTTTCTGGGAACTCATGCTGCTCCCCATGTATTTTTTAATCGGCATCTGGGGCGGCCCCAGGCGCGAGTACGCGGCGATCAAGTTTTTCCTGTATACACTGCTTGGTTCCGTTTTTATTTTGATCGTCATGTTGGCCCTGTATCTGTTTAGCGAGGGCAATCTCTTTGACATCACACAGCTCGCAAACCTCGATAATCACCTGGGGAGGCTGGCTGTCACCGATGAGTTTAATTATTTCAGGTTTTTTTGCTGGCTTGGTCTTTTTGTGGGTTTTGCGATCAAGGTCCCCATGTTTCCGTTTCACACATGGTTGCCCGATGCGCACGTCGAGGCCCCCACAGCAATCTCTGTCATCCTTGCCGGTGTTTTGCTTAAAATGGGGACTTACGGCATGCTGCGCTTTAACTACATGCTCTTTCCCGACATCACAGCAGACTGCGCCACGGTTGTTGCGGTCTTTGGTGTGATCAACATTGTGTACGGGGCCTTTTGTGCGATGGCGCAGACAGATCTTAAAAAGCTCATTGCGTATTCATCGGTGTCTCACATGGGGTTTGTCCTTCTTGGCATGAGCGCCTTTACCACAGCAGGAATCAATGGCGCCGTCCTGCAGATGTTTAATCACGGGACGATAACGGCCATGCTCTTTATCCTAGTCGGCGTGATTTACGACCGTGCGCACCACAGGGACATCAACGGTTTTGGCGGGTTGTACACACTCATGCCGCGTTATGGTGTGTGGATTGCCTTTGCGTTCTTTGCGGCACTGGGGCTCCCCGGGCTTTCGGGTTTTATCGGCGAGGCCCTTGTGTTTATGGGTGCTTATAAAACCTTCCCTGCACTGACCATCGCGGCCTTAAGCGGTGTGGTGCTGGGGGCGGCGTATCTTCTGTGGACCATTCAGCGCGCCTTTCTGGGTCCTGTTAACGAAAAATACAGGGACCTTCCCGATATCAGTGTGCGAGAGGTGATTTCGCTTTTGCCGCTTGGTGTGATTGTCCTGATTCTTGGTGTGTATCCGATGCCGATGATCAGGCTCATCAACGCGTCGCTGGTTTCGCTTAACGAAATTGTAAAGCCCTTTCTGGATACGGCAGGTGTGGTCGCGGGGATGTTTTAATGCATAGAAGTTAGTAACTTGTTTCTGGCGGGAAATCCCTATAAACAGGGCGTTTCCTGTTAGAGATTTCTCAACTGATGCGCGGCTGTTTTTATTGCGCGGTTAGTTTAATTTTATACACAGGGTGCAGGATGAATAACATAGAATCACTTAAATCGTATTTTTCGTCCGAGATAGTCCTTATACTGGGTCTGGTTGTCCTGATTTTTCTCTCACTCAGGCGGGGGCATTCCGATCACAAGTCCATGAGTCCCGCGTCCTCTGTCGTCAGTGTTGTGACCCTGTTTCTTGCTATCACCGCGGCGCTTTCAGTCAATTTTACCGAGAGCCAGCCCTTGTTTCACGGCATGATTGCGCTGGATCCCTTTGGTCAGTTTTTTAAGATCCTGATTATGGGGACCACGCTCGTGACGGTTGTTTTCTGCACTTGTTCCAGGGACCTCGAAAACACACCGGGCCCCGAGTTCATGGCGTTTTTAATGGCCCTGTGTCTTGGGCTTAACGTCATGTGTGTGAGCAACAACATGCTGATGATGTACCTCGCTGTCGAAATGGCCTCCCTCGTCTCGTACATTATGGCGGGCTACATGACGGAGAACAAAAGATCAGAAGAGGCCGGGCTTAAGTATGTTCTCTATGGGGGCTTGGCGAGCGGTGTGATGATCTTTGGGATGTCACTGCTCTATGGACTCACAGGGAGTCTTGATCTTGTGTCGATCAGACAGGTGGTTATAAACAACCCGCCCGATCAATTGATTTTGTTTCTCACATTCATCATGATACTGACCGGGCTTGGTTACAAGATGGCCATTGCGCCGTTTCACATGTGGTCTCCCGACGTCTACGAGGGCGCGCCGCTGCCGGTGACGGCGTTTTTAAGTGTTGCCAGCAAGGCCGCGGGGTTTGCGTTAACGCTGCGTTTCTTGTTTGTGGCCTTTGTGGCGACAGAGGTTGAAGGGACATGGTCTGCTGTCAGTGCCATCGACTGGCAGATGCTTGTTGCTGTTCTCTCAGCGGTTACAATGACTGTCGGCAACGTATTGGCACTACAGCAGCTTAATATTAAAAGGTTCCTTGCGTATTCTTCTATTGCCCACGCAGGCTATATGCTGATGGCGGTTGCAGCGCAGAGCGGCGGGGGGCTTGAGGGCGTGGTCTTTTATTTTATGGTGTATTTTTTAATGAACCTCGGGGCCTTTCTGGTGGCAGGGGTTATTCTCAATCAGCGTCACACAGAAGACATGCGGGACTACAAGGGCCTTGTCAGGCAGGGGGCCTCTGGTCTTTTCCTGGCACTCACCTTATCGGTGTTTCTTTTTTCGCTGACAGGAATCCCGCCATTTGCGGGGTTTATAGGCAAGTGGTATGTATTTAAGGCGGTGATCAACGCCGGCCTTCTCTGGCTGGCTGTGATCGGGGCACTCAATTCGGTCATCTCACTTTATTTTTATGTCCGTCTCATCAAGTTTATGTTGGTTGATTCTGCAGAAAAAAATGACACGATCGAACGGGTCCCCTTAAGATTTGCATCGCTTATTTCTATCTTTGCAGCACTGACCCTTGTCTTTGGTCTCTACTTTGCCCCGCTCGTTAAGTGGACACAGGCATCTGTGGTGATGTTTCGGTGATGTTGTTTAATCCTCGCCAAGCTCTGCTTTTAACCGGGCAATCTCTTCTTCGACGGCCCTGATCTTGTCACGAACAGCGTTAAATCTGCTGGAAGAGATGAGATGGTTGCTAAAACTTCTGGCAAGAGATCGGCCTGCTTGTCTCTTCAGTATCTGTTCTTCCTGCCTTAGTCTTGCACGCTCTGCTCTTTTATGCGCAAGTTTGTTTAGATTTGCGGCCCTGTCGGCGAACTTTTGATCTTCAATGGCTGTTATCTCTGCTAAACGTTCCTTAAGGGCCTTGATCTCATCGTCAATGTCTTTTGTCCAGTAGTGAGGATACACGACGCCCGATAGTTTATCCATCACGAGTGGTTTTTTTTTGGCTATGACTCGCCTCGCTTGGAGCGCTTGTAATTGTCTCCGGATTTTTGTTTCCTCAGGGCATGGTGTCCTTTTGGAAGCGGTGTCGTCCTGTTGTTCTGTTTCGCGGGTGACAAGGTCGTCCGCGGGGTGTTCGGTTGTTACTTCTGCAACAGGCTGCGGGTATGCGGTATCTATCAGGGCCACAATCTCGCGGGCAAGGCTTGTGTGAGCGGCATCAATCCGTCCTCTCTCCATGGAATAGGTGATGGTTGTGCGCAGCTCTGACATAGGGGTCCTCACCGACTCCCTTTGAGAGGCATGCTTAAGGAACGTGGTGACACAAGCCTTTATTTCTGCAAGCGAGCCGGCGTTCCAGTGCTCCTTTTTTTCCAACGCCCGTGCAAGGGCATATTGTTCTACAGCTTGTGTAAATTGTGGGGGATCTTCCTTTTCAATAGCTATTCTAAATTTTGCGGCGAGTCGCGTGATTCCTTCGGTCCGCTGTCTGAGTGTTGTGACCTGCTTGATGATGTCCCCTGCGTGTGCCCTTAACCAGAGGATGACTGAATGTAACAGTATGTCGCTGTCTGCAATGTGCGGGTCTTGTGTTATTTCTCCCTCACTTGCAAATGCCCCCTCCTCCAGGGCTTGACTGACTGTGAGGGCGTCTTGATCAGATAACGAGGCTATACCTTGCACAAGCGGGGCAACATGTTCAAGAAACTCAATGCTGTAAAGAAGCTGTTGGGCAAACTTAAGCGCTGCTGTTTCGTTTTGAGGGAGGGGGGCGGCCCCGCAAAAGCTTTGTTGCGTGTTACCGATGATCTTTGTCAATCTGCCAAGGGCCTTCGGGGCCATCTCTTTAATTGTTCCCAAACGGGTAGCAAGCAGAGCACTGTATTTTCTGATACGGCCGTCTTTTTCTGGGGTACGCGGAGGCATCAGATCAAACAGCACGATGTCTCCGTCAGTTTTTTGCGGCAAGTCTGCACGTAGTTTGACCACGGCACTGTTCATGGGGATTCTTACCAGAGGCTCATCGACATCCACACCGCTGACCCAGCATACAAAACGTGTTGTATCGACTAATTTTCGTGCCCCCTCAATCACCGGCCTCCCGAACTCCTGAACGAATTCACTTGGTAGGTAAAGCACAATGTTGAGGGGTGTGCCTTTACCCCCGGTCTTCATGGCGTGTACAGTCGCCAAGAGTTGTTCTGTGGCCTTTTGCAGGGCATGGGGGATTGTCTTGGTCAGAAGTCCGGGGAACAAACGCCGCTCATTCAAAAACAGAAACTTGATTTCGTAGAGTGCGCCATCCACAATAAAATCACACCGTTTGGACGCAAAACGGTTGACGGGGACTGATTTAATCACTCTGCCCGCCATCGCCATATCGATGATAAATTGCAGTTCGGCGCGAGCCCCTATGCCGTTGAGCGGCAGATGCCGGTAAATCCTCGTGAGTATTTCTATAAGGTCAACGTCTTTAACAAGCCCGCCGAAGGTCTCTAAAAGCAGACAGCGGGCCGTTGCAATGTGCATCAGGTGTTCGATGTTTAAGCTGTCATCGCCAAGATCGGTTAAAAGGCCTACAAATTCAAAGAAACGCTGTTCGGATGCCATGGCGTCCCTGGTCATCTGCGTCAGCATTTCACGTTGTCTGTCAGTGAGGGTTTTGACAACACAAGACAGTGTCTTTAACGCGTTTGTGAGGACTGTTTCGACCTGCGAAGGTTTGATCACAAACCAGTGGGTTTCATCAACTTCTTCGCCATGGCTTTTTCGGAACTCTATCCTTCTCAGGTAATGCCTGATCTGGGCGTCAATGCGGCTCATTCGGCTTGATAAAAGGGAGCGCGACACACCGCACTGATCTGCCACAAGAGAGACAAGGTCATCAGGACCATGCCGTGCCGGGCTTGTTATTTTTGCGTTTGCGAGTTTTTTGAAACATGCCGGATCAAAGAGTTGGGAGGCTGGCCGCTGACCTGGTTTGAGTATCAGGTCCTGGGAGGCCGCCTGATAAACGTAAGTGTCGGTCTGTGTTTTGGCTGGTGTGGGCGCAGTAGCAGGTATGGCCGTTGGAGTCGTTGGGGGAAGCGTCTGTCCAATATGTTTAAACATTTATTAAAAGGGCCTAAAATTTTTTTTGTGCTCTCCCTTAAGTTATCGCCCAAATTGGCTAAGAGTTGCGATATAACCGTCACCTCAATTCCGCAGATGCATAACTTTACAGGATGATTTATTATTTTTTGGGGTATTTTTAAAAAAAAGGGCGTTTTTGGAGTTTTTTACGATTTTTCTGGTTTTTTGTTGGGCTTTACGTTGCGTTGTATTTATATGTTTTTTTAACCCTTGAGTCGATAGTACTATTATAGTATCATGAAGATGTCACTTGAGTACTATTATAATATGCCGCGAAAAATAAAAGAAATTATCAGGGACCTAGTAAAAGCAGGCTTTTGCGATCGTGGTGGAAAGGGAAGCCATAAAAACTTCAGACATCCCAAAGGTATAAATATCACTATAAGCGGCAAGCCCGGAGAAGATGCTAAACCATACCAGGAAAAAACCTTAAAATTAGCATTAAAGGAGGCATCAAAATGAGAGAGAGAGATAAATATTTAAAGATTGTCGAATGGTCTGAAGAAGATCAATGTTATGTTGGCACCTGCCCCGGTCTTATGATCGGCGGCGTTCATGGTAAAATCGAAGCAAAGGTCTATGCTGAACTTTGCAAAATTGTCGATGAATGGATCAAAATATATAAAAAAGACGGGGTTCCATTACCCAAAGCCACGGCTAACAAGGATTTCTCAGGTAAGTTTGTACTGCGTACTGGCAAATCATTTCATAAAGCCCTTGCAATAGCGGCTCTGCGTCAAGGTGAAAGCCTTAATAATTTTTGCCTGAAGATTCTGAAAACAAAAATTGCCTAACAATAGGCTACAGCTGAAAATTTTACCTCTACGCAGTAACACCCCCCCCATTGCGGTTGATCTTTATCAACCGATTAACATAACACCACACCCCTATGGGTCACCACAAAACCCTGGGGGCAACTTTGTATTTCCTGAAAGACCATAGCCTTAACCCCCTGTCACATGATGCGCTCAAGCGTCATCACTCCCTGTAAATAAAAATCTTTCGTAAATTATTTTAAAAAGGGACCCCGTTTGTCCCATCGCCAGCCTATAAAAATCAAAAAAGGGGAGGGGCCATAATTACCTTAAACCCTGTATAGATCCTTTAAGGCTCAAAAGGGACTATGCTCAAAAAAAGGACTACAAAATGAAAATAACAAAATCGATTATATGGGGAGTCTTGTTGATATCAATCACAACCGCTGTTGCCTGCGATCCTTCTAACGATGATCAATCCTGCAACCTTCATTTTAAAAGCATGTGACAAACCGCAACACCCAAGTCAAAAGGGTCCTCAAAATACTTTATCGCCTCCTCACATCACAGGCCGGCTCTATAGCGATTCAACTTTTGCCAAGCACAGCAGTGCTTGGCAAAAGTTAGAAATCACTTATGGTTGTAACAATAGAATGTACTAAAGAAATAATAAACAACCATATCATTAAAGAGCTGGCCTGTGCGTTTAATGTGAATCCCAAAACAATCAGGCGTGATCTTTTGGCCTTAAGCCAGTCTGATTTCTCGCTGGTCTCCTACAAAACAGGCAAGGAAAAACGATACACCACACAGGAAAGGCTTGATTTATATGCATCAGAAGACCATAAATAATGTGTGAAGACTTTGGCAACATATCGTATGAGGGATGTGGCACAATCATGGAATGGAGAAATTTTATGGCGCGGGGAGATCAACTTTCGCGAACACTGGTTATTTTAAACAAACTGTACACCTCAAGACAGGGTGTGGCGGTTAATGACCTGGCAAGTGAATTTAAAACCAGCACCAAAACCATTCGCAGGGATCTGTGTTTTTTAGAAAACTCTCTCTTTCCACTGGTAGAACATAAGGATGATCAGGGCAAAAAGCGCTTTAAGCTCATGCAGGGTTACAAGGAAGAATTCGATGTGCCTTTTGCACCCGCAGAACTCATGAGCCTCTACTTTTTTAAGGACTTTTTAGCCCCCCTTGAAGGCACTGGTTTTGAAAAACCATTTAGAAGACTCATCAATAAAATAGAAAATGGCATCCCCGAACAGGCAAAGGCCTTTTGTGACCGACTCGAAAAATCCTTTAGAACACGCATTGCGCAAAAGGTGGATTATTCGAGTTCTAAAATTATTGTCCAGATTGTCAACGATGCCATCTGCGACCGCAAACCCTTAAAAATAAGGTATTTCTCGTACTCCAGCAAACGCACTACCATCCGCAAGATAGAGCCCTACTGTCTTTATTATTATCAGGGCGCCATTTATGTGGTGGCAAAGGATTTTTTATCCAAAGAACTCAGGACTTTTAATGTCGAGCGCATCCGCAAGGCTACAAAACTTGATGGGGGCTTTAGTCTCCCAAAAAATTTCAACGCGGCAGATTATTTTAAAGAGTCGTTTGGAATCTTTAAAGACGATATTGTCACTGTCATCGCCATATTTGACAGTGCAGTCAGCCCCTTTATCCAAGAGCGCGTCTGGCACCCCAATCAAAGGCTCGAATCCTTAAACGGCGGGCGTGTTAAACTCACCATCCCCGTCGCCGGCACCCGCGAGATCAAGACCTGGCTTATGGGGTTTTGTGAGCATGTTGAGGTGGTGGAACCACAAAGTCTTAGGGAAGAGATAATTAAAGATATTAAAAAGATGGGCGGGGTTTACTCTTAAATCCTGTTTTTTTGCAGGGCAAGGGACCTCGTTTGTACATTTGAGATGGTAGGCAGGCAATAAAGGTTGGCGTCGAAAGACAGGTTTAGAATCATGCATAAAATATTATTCGTATGCCTCTCGCTAACAATCATATTCACAAGCTATTCAGTCCGGGCAGCAGACCCCTGGCAAACCCACACCTACACCACCGTCAGGGTTTTGGACGGTGACACCATCCAACTCACAGACGGCAATTTAAAATTCATGCTGAGAATCGCCACCATCGATGCCCCCGAAAAGAGCCAGGGCTTTGGCAAGGTGGCAAAGGTTCGCCTGCAGGAACTTATCGAGGGTAAAAAAGTTCAAATCAAACCTGTAGGAAGCGGAATCGAAAAATACGGCCGCGTTCTTGGCATTGCCTATGTTGATGGTGTTGACGTCAGCCTGAAACTTGTCGAAGAAGGTCTGGCACTTTACTTTCGCCCCCTCTGCAAGGATTATCCCGAGGGTAAAGACAAATACGATTTTGATGTACGTCCCTTTGTTGAGGCAGAAAAAATTGCGAGAGAAAAGAAGCTCAATTTTTGGAGCGTTAAGGGGGAGTTGCCTTGTGAGTTTAGAAAGAGGGAAGTGCGGAATTAATCAATTGATAATTTGCAAAGAGGAAAAATATTGTTGATGTTGTCCAAAATATATACTAATATTCTGGACTGATGACAAGGTTAAATATATCACATCGAATTGATATTACTGTTAAAAATATGATTATCGGCCATGGTAAGGGGTGGAGCTTTACGGCGCACGACTTTGTTGATCTTGGCAGTCAGGAAGCTGTTTGGAAATCACTTCAACGCCTTTGTTTAAAGGGAACAATTCGACGGTTGGCCCAAGGCATTTATAATTATCCACGGGTTCATCCCAAAATTGGCTTTGTGTTTCCAGGGGTCGACTCAATAGCCCGTGCTATAGCAAGAAAATACAGCATTCGTATTCAACCCAGCGGGGCCTATGCCGCCAATGTTTTGCATTTGTCAGAACAGGTGCCTGCCCGTGTTGTTTATTTAACAGAAGGGCAAACAAAAAAAATACGAGTCAGCAATACGACAATTATTTTCAAAAGAACAACGCCCAAAAATATGACTTTGGCTGAAAGCGAAATGGGGCTTATCATTCAGGCGTTAAAGTATTTTGGCAGAAAAAACATTACACCAGAAATGATATCCTTCTTAAAACCACAGCTGATAAAAATGGATTCAAAAACCGTAAAAGTGGCCATGAAAGTAGCACCGGTATGGATGACAAAATTATTTAAGCAAATGAGGGGTGAAAAGGGGCCAGATCAGAACACTGGCCAGTCAGTGAGCAAAAAATCTGCAGCTATGTGAAACAACAGTATGGAGATGCTGTCGGAGAGCCAGAAATCACCATCAGGGTCTTGGATATTGAGAGAACCTTTTGGGAAAAACTCACAATTCTTCACGCCTACACACACCTGCCTGACGACAAAAAAGTTCCTTTGCGGCATGCGCGGCATTATTACGACACGTACTGTCTGTTGAAGTCTGATATTAAAGACAAATCCGCGGCCGATATTGATTTGCTGGCGCGTGTGGTTCAGCATAAAATGATGTATTTTGCATCCTCATGGTCACATTTTGAGACTGCAATAAAGGGAACCCTTCGCCTTGTTCCGACAAAACACCTGAACGCCAGCCTAAAATCCGACTACACAGCCATGTCGGCAATGTTTTTTGAAGAACCACCAAAATGGGATGAAATTATCAGGGCAATCAGTGAGTTCGAAAAAGAATTTAATGGATCATAATAATATGCCCCTCACCCTCACCAAACCACTCGCCGTCATAGACCTCGAAACCACCGGCACTAATGTTGAAACAGATAGAATCGTCCAGATCGGCATCGTAAAAATCAATACCAATGGAACAGTAGAAGAGGGCGTTGAGTGGCTTGTAAACCCCATAATATCAATACCAGCGGCGGTATCAAAGATTCATGGGATCACCGACGAAATGGTAAAAGACGCACCCACCCTAAGAGAACTCGCCCCTAAAATCAGCGCAGAACTTAAGGGCTGCGATATAGCGGGCTTTAACGTCGACAAGTTTGATCTGCCGCTCCTTATCAACGAACTCAAAAGAGCAGGGTATGACAGTTTTGTTACGGACTGCAAAATAGTAGACGTTTTCACAATCAATTTGTTACCGTGCACCCCTTTATTGACGGCAACGGACGACCGCCGGCTGATTTATAAACGGGACAAAAGAAATTCTGGGACAGGCTGGGTAGGGATGCCGTCAATCATACCGGGTTCAAGGTCTTTGGTGATAATGACGGCACCTTTATATTTTTTGATTTGTTTAATGTCATTGCCCCTCAGCTGATTTGTCCACTTTATTTCAACCGGAAAAAAAAGACGATCTTCAATAAAAACAAGGTCCACCTCGCCATCTGCCTTTATGTAGTAAGCGGGGTACCTGCGCGCGATGTTGGCAGAAACGGCAGATTCAACTTTTACAGAGTCGGCCAGGGGCGTGCTGATAAATCTTTCACGAATCAACCATGATTCTATAACACCTGTAATAAACGGGTCTGCAAATAAAAATTTACGCGCCTTTTTGTTAAAGCCGCGTCTGGTGTTTTGATCAAACGCCTCCAAAATTGTGATAATATCCATGCGTTGGAGCAGGTGACAATAGTCAATGACTGTGTCTTTAGATATCTCTCCGACTTTTTCAGTTAACCTTGAGTAGGTCATCTGGCTTGTCGTTGTTTGAAAGATTGAGGAGATGATCTGCATCAGGTTCCTTGTGCTTTTACCCTGTTTTTCAAAATCACCCCTTATCCATTGTTCAAATGTAAGAAAGGTTGCCTTGTTAATCTGTCCCTGCGCGTGAAATTCGTTGACAGCCCTTAAAAAACCGCCGCAGACAAGGTAGTCGTTAAAACTTTTTAAAAGTTTGGGAAGGGTTTTTGCTTCATTCAAAACAGGGTTTGTCAATTCAAGATATTCCCTAAAGTTTAAGGGATAAAGATGAAAATCGGTTTTGTCGGCATTGCCCCTTCGTCCGGGAAACCGTGATGATGCCCGCTTAAGGAGAGCAGTATCTGATCCTGTAATCAGACAAAAGCCATTTCTAAATCTGCCTTCGTCGGCCAAGGCCTTGATGCCCCTGTCCCATTCGGTTACATAGGTGATTTCGTCCAGCACCAAAAGGAACGGGTCAGCATTTATTGATTCTAAAAATAATTTAATGACACGCGTGAGATGGTGGTGATCATCAATTTGGTCACATGGGAGGTAAAAAATCTGAGAGGGTTGAAATCTTTTTTTCTTGAGACAGTCCTGTATCAAGAGTTT
This sequence comes from Deltaproteobacteria bacterium, assembly GCA_015228875.1. GTDB lineage: Bacteria > UBA10199 > UBA10199 > UBA10199 > JADGCS01 > JADGCS01. Next base: position 31,197 of record JADGCS010000034.1, read on the forward strand.
TGTTGATGTGCTTTTACCAATCTGTCTGCCCCCTGTTAAGATAAATATCCCAGGCGCTGACCAGTCGATCCCGTTCCACCAGTTTAAGGGATGAACAAAGTGTAAATTTTTAAGCTCTGCAAGGTGAGGGTCGGTGGTTTCAAAGGATTTGATATCCTGCCAGAAAGCGTTGTGAAAGTGATATTCGTTAATCATACTTGTTATGATAGCTCTGTTTTAAGTTTTTGTCGAATGGTCATTCGACAAATTTGTCGAACAACAATTCGACAAAACAAACAACACGCATAACATATTGATTTGTTTGTTAAAACTAGCTTGCCGGAGTCGGGAAGCGCTGCTTCCTCACAAAATCGATCCCAAAGTTTTGTATTGAGATTCTCGCACAGCCCCCCTCAAAAAATTCTATGCGGTCGAGGGTGGTTTTGTGGAGCGTTGAGTTTTTTAATTCTATTCATATGTTTACTCATACATTCTTCTTGGACTTAGATTTTTTGCTCTTCACTTTCCCTTCAATCTTTTTTTGTGCCAACTTGATATTCTCCAAGTAAGATTTCTCCACCTCGCTCAAATTTTTTGCTTTGTATTTGCGGTATTCAAGTAGAGCCTTTTCTGTGGCCTTTTGATGGCTTATTTTTCCCGAATCGTTCAAAAGATTTCTTCCCGTTGATTTTAATATGGCATCCAATTCACGAATATAATCCGCCATCTTCATTGGCTTTTCTTCTATGGCATTGAGTTCCGCCAGGTCAAAATAGGCAGAAACAAGATTATTCAAAACTTTGAGCTCACTTAAATCCAGAAAATTTTTGGCGATCATCGCCTCGGCTTGCGTGGGCATACTTCCTTTAAAATTAGTCAGTCCCGTAAAGGGTTTATCCGAATCAACTCGCAGGTAAATAACTTCGGCTGCTGTGCTGTATGTCCGTGGGCCGCAAAGTGTAGCTTGTTTTGCACAATTTTGAAAAATTCCAGAGACTCACTGGATTTTGGATCGTAATCCACGGCGGTCGCGTACAAATCAAGCACTTGACGATAAAGAACTTTTTCACTGCTGCGAATATCGCGAATGCGATCGAGCAGTTCTTTCCAGTAGTGTCCACCACCAGCACCTTTCAGCCGCTCATCATCCATTGTAAAGCCCTTGACGATGTATTCCCTAAGCCGGGCTGTGGCCCATTGCCGAAACTTGGTCCCTTGTAGAGATTTAACGCGGTATCCCACCGAAATAATGAGATCAAGATTGTAGTGTTTTACGCCAATCTCCTGAAACTTTCCCTTTATAGCCCCATGCTTTGTGGTTCGTCGGAATTCCCGACAGGCCACTTTTTCATCTAATTCATCTTCCTTAAAAATATTTAGGATATGTTCGGTTATAGTCGATCGCCCCTTGCCAAAAAGCTCTGCCATTTGCTCCTGTGTAAGCCATACGGTTTCACCCTCAAATTGAACATCAATTTTGAGTTGGCCTTTATTGCCTTCATAAATAATAATTTGGCCTTGATTGTCTTTGTTCTTCATAAACCATTACCCCTCAATCAATTGCGAAACAGCCTGTTTCGCAATGAGGATTGTTTTACTTTTCTTTTATGACCGGTTTCCCTCTATATCCCCCACAATCTCATCAATCGCTGTACGCAGTTTACTCTGCCGTGCAACGATCTCCTTAATCTCAGCATTAAGATTCTTAATATCAATCACTTCTCGCGTGTCTTTTTGTACCACATAGGTCGATACCGCGATGTTGTAGTCGTTTTCTTCAATGGTTTTATTCCCCACCAGTTTGGCAAAAGTAACGCTCCATAATCCTTTCAATTACCCATAAATCCGAAAAAATCATAGTCGTAATTTCATCTTAAAAATTTTGACGTTTAATTCAACAAGTTGATCTAAGATTTTTCTGCATTTCGAATCATCATCATCATCATCATCATCATCATCATGACGGAGGTCGCTACACGCCGCATCACCCACATTATGAATCATCATCATCATCATGACGGAGGTCGCTAATAACGAACTCAATCCATCCCGCACGGTTAAAGGGATTCACCCCAAGGATTACAGGTGGTCATCTTACCGCCACTACGCCTACGGGAAAACAGACCCGCTGATCACACAGCCCGAATGTTACATCAAGCTTGGCAAGACGCCCAAAGAGAGACAAGAGGCCTACAGAAAGAAATTGCAATTTATCTTTGAGAACGACAAACGTGTTCTTAAAAAATGTCCTTATCGCAACGCCAAAGGAAAGCTTTTGCTGTTTATCGGAGACCCGATCAAGGTACAGGTGCAATATGAAAATCTCAGATCAGAGATAAAAAAAAAAAAAGCAGCATGGCTCAAACGATTTAAAAAAAGATTCAAACCCCCGCCTGATGATCTGTAAGCGGATCCTGAACAAAAAAAACCAATCAAATAAATCAAACATCTCACCCTTACGCATTGTTGCTTTTAAAAAATAGAACTTGTGACTTTTGATCCGCTCGTTTGTCTCCGTGAGCCAAAAGATTCTGTGTTTGCAAGGTAGATTCCGCGAGAAATTGTACCGCTAACGACGCGGCCATTAAAAAAGTCATTTTCAGCATCTTCAGGATGGTCATTGTCCTCGTGCTATTCAGGTGCTGGATATCGACCTCTTATAGTTTTCAAGTGCTGGATATCGACCTCCGTCTTTTTGTTGGTTTTAAATTTTGTTGGTTTTATTGTTTTTTTATTTGTATAAGACTTAAAATATTTCTTGAAATCTACCTACTAATAAATAGAACCATGCCCCACTACCCTCAACAAGATCCCATAAAACTCGCCGAAGGTATATTGCAACTGCTTGATGAGGGCGGCTTTGTGGCTACCTATAAATACGCACTCATGATTGCCTTGCTGGATTTATGTATAGAACAAAAACAAAAATCTGGATTAGAGGCACAGAGTTTTACGACCCTGCAGATCGCCAAAAAAATTGTTGAAATTTACTGGCCGCAGACAAAAGAATTTAAGCAGCAACCTTTAAGGCAAAACACCAAGGGGCAGGCTGTTGTTTTAACCAGAATTATTGATGCTCAAAGATCTCTTGGTAAAACCACAAGTCTTTACAAATTTAAAATTGAAAACCAAAAGGCATACAACAAACTGGTTAAGGCCGTTGAAAGAGAATACATTATAAACCCGATACCTCGTCTGCAAAAGGTTGGCAAACAACGACTGAACATATTGTACGAGATTGGATGGGATGAAAATCAAAAAATTTCCAAAGATGACTTTGATAATACCATCAGACTCTATGCAGGTGTGGCTGATAATTTAGTCATCCTAAATAATTTGATCCGGCCATTGTTATATCGCCACTGGGCAAAGATGGTTGCGGATATTAATAAGCTTGAAGATTCTCGGTTAGAGAAATTCCTGTTTGGATTTGATCGCATAAACACACGCAACTTATTAGAAGGCTTGCGCGAACTGCAGGGCGGTCTTTGTTTTTATACAGGTAAAAAATTAACTGGCGGACACGAAGATATCGATCACTTTATACCATGGGCCAGATACCCTGATAACGGCTTGGCAAATCTTGTCCTGGCCGATGCATCAGTCAATCGACAAAAAAGGGATTTTCTGGCTGGAACACAACATTTAGAAAAATGGCTTATGAGGTTATCTACAACAAGTGAGCAAACAACCATCATGCACCAGATTGCCCGAGACACAAAATGGCCGTTTGAGCTCATCAAAACATACAACGTGGCCAACAGTATTTATACAAAATTGCCCGACCATGCCTTGTTATGGCAACACGGCAAAAACGATTTTGAAAAATTTGAAAAACCCAAAATCGAACACCTGTTTTTAACCATTAACCTCTCACAGTGATACTGATGACCACCCAAACCTACTACAACACCCACGCCCAACAATATTCCGCGTACATAAAAAATTTAAACATGACCACCGTCTACCCCCTGTTTTTAAAGCATCTTACGCCGGGGGGCACAATCCTTGACTGCGGCTGTGGCAGTGGGCGCGATACTTTGGCCTTTTGTAAAATGGGTTACAACGTCACCGCCATGGATGGATCCGAGGAGATGTGTAAAATTGCTGCAGAGTATACCCACCACAAAATCCATCATAAACATTTTTGCGAGATCAACTGGGTTAATGAGTTTGATGGGGCGTTTTATGCCTCTTTTAAACACGGGGCAGGGGAGCGCCTTGATGATCTGGGGCGGTTTTATACTGACTACTCGCAAGATCAGGTGAGGCAGATATTTGCTGGCAGCGGGTTTGGGGATTTAAATGTCTGGATCAGTAAATCTCAGGATTTAAATAAACCGCATGAGGAGTTGGTAAATGTGGTTTGTAAGAAATCATGTACTGATAATGCGTTTTAATTTGTCAGATTAGTTTAAAAATATACAGATCAGCCCTTGTTAATCTTCCATTTTCCACCCTTGTCGGGGCCGATCCGGTGCAATTGTCCTGATTGTTTTAGCGTTCGAATAGCCTTTTCCATTCCCTTGATACTCAGAGCTACGACATCGGCTAGTTCCCGTGTTGTGATGGTTGGATTCTCTTCAATAGCGCGAAGGATTTTCTCCCTACTTTTCTCCCTACCTTTCTCCCTACCTTTCTCCCTACCTTTCTCCCTACCTTTTTCTGTACTCCCTAGGGATGTGTTTTTCAATGCATACTCTGGATTACGATAGAATGTAGCCCTGAAAAAAGTGTCTGATTCAAAGGTCGGCTCTTTGAGGTCGGCGTTTTTCATAAGAGTACGCATCCTGCCAATGCCAGAACCAATGCGCTCCATCTTATCCATGCGGTGAAACAAGTCAGCAATTATCAGATTACGCCTGACAGATTCTTTACCAAAATTACCGTTTGAGATACCAGCGGGGAGTCCACCGGGGTTTACTATTTCAACCCTGTCATCAAAGATATTTACAGAAACGCTTGTGCCTCGTATACTGTAATCACGGTGAACCAGCGAATTAACCATGGCCTCGCGCAAGGCATTCATTGGTATTTCGTATATATCGTAGCGCTTAAGCTCGCGTATTTCACTTCGAATGTTCAAATGCCTCTTTAAAAACTCCATGGCTTCATTGAGTTGGCTTAATAGATCGTCGCGTATATCTTTACGATCGTAGATATACGTCTTATCGGTACCCTTAAATGCCACAAGAATTGTTTCAGAGTATGGAATGAGCCGACCAATATCTTTGGCAAACATCAAAGCACCAGCATTATTGATTTTGCCGTTATTGTATACGCCTAGACTTGCAAGCACAGACTTTGCATTTTTTTTGTTTGCTTTAAATGAAGTTTTAGCCTCTTTGAGAAATGATCTGATTTTTGTTATTGAAGCATCCTCAAGTTTGCCATCAGAACAGTTCAAACTCTCAAAAAGAACATCAGTACTCTCTCTGAATATTGCCCTGACTTCTTTTTGAGTCATTTTTTGTGTCATAGCATCAAGCCTGCGAAAATAACCAGACGAACAACTATAAGGTTTTTCTCGCCCCTCTGGGACCTCGACTGTCACGACACCGCCAATCTGGGATGTTTTGGTAAGGGCAACTTGAGGATCGCAGTTGCGGGCAAGATCAGTGATTTCTGCCTTCATGCGATTTGTAAGTTTTTCTCCTATTACTTTGCCATCATCTTTAACACCAAGCAGAATCACACCACCGCGTGAATTTGCCAATGCAACGATGTCCCTGTCAATTTTTGGAGTGTATTTTTCCTTAAATTCAACAGTCAGCCCTTCGCCTTCGGCTATCATCAGGTTAATCTTTTCAATATTCATACATCTATCGTTTCTTCTCTCAGGTTTTCATTGGTCACAATGTGACAATGCCTGACCCCCTATCCCAAACTTAAATAGAATTATCAATAATTTAGCAGACATTAACTTTTAAGATAAAACTCCGCATTTTACTCCTGTTAATTTTCACCCACAAAATGGCCGTTTGAGCTCATCAAAACATACAACGTGGCCAACAGTATTTATACAAAATTGCCCGACCATGCCTTGTTATGGCAACACGGCAAAAACGATTTTGAAAAATTTGAAAAACCCAAAATCGAACACCTGTTTTTAACCATTAACCTCTCACAGTGATACTGATGACCGCCCAAAACTTCTACAACACCCACGCCCAACAATATTCCGCGTACACAAAAAATTTAAACATGACCACCGTCTACCCCCTGTTTTTAAAGCATCTTACGCCGGGGGGCACAATCCTTGACTGCGGCTGTGGCAGTGGGCGCGATACTTTGGCCTTTTGTAAAATGGGTTACAACGTCACCGCCATGGATGGATCCGAGGAGATGTGTAAAATTGCTGCAGAGTATACCCACCACAAAATCCATCATAAACATTTTTGCGAGATCAACTGGGTTAATGAGTTTGATGGGGCGTTTTATGCCTCTTTTAAACACGGGGCAGGGGAGCGCCTTGATGATCTGGGGCGGTTTTATACTGACTACTCGCAAGATCAGGTGAGGCAGATATTTGCTGGCAGCGGGTTTGGGGATTTAAATGTCTGGATCAGTAAATCTCAGGATTTAAATAAACCGCATGAGGAGTTGGTAAATGTGGTTTGTAAGAAATCATGTACTGATAATGCGTTTTAATTTGTCAGATTAGTTTAAAAATATACAGATCAGCCCTTGTTAATCTTCCATTTTCCACCCTTGTCGGGGCCGATCCGGTGCAATTGTCCTGATTGTTTTAGCGTTCGAATAGCCTTTTCCATTCCCTTGATACTCAGAGCTACGACATCGGCTAGTTCCCGTGTTGTGATGGTTGGATTCTCTTCAATAGCGCGAAGGATTTTCTCCCTACTTTTCTCCCTACCTTTCTCCCTACCTTTCTCCCTACCTTTCTCCCTACCTTTTTCTGTACTCCCTAGGGATGTGTTTTTCAATGCATACTCTGGATTACGATAGAATGTAGCCCTGAAAAAAGTGTCTGATTCAAAGGTCGGCTCTTTGAGGTCGGCGTTTTTCATAAGAGTACGCATCCTGCCAATGCCAGAACCAATGCGCTCCATCTTATCCATGCGGTGAAACAAGTCAGCAATTATCAGATTACGCCTGACAGATTCTTTACCAAAATTACCGTTTGAGATACCAGCGGGGAGTCCACCGGGGTTTACTATTTCAACCCTGTCATCAAAGATATTTACAGAAACGCTTGTGCCTCGTATACTGTAATCACGGTGAACCAGCGAATTAACCATGGCCTCGCGCAAGGCATTCATTGGTATTTCGTATATATCGTAGCGCTTAAGCTCGCGTATTTCACTTCGAATGTTCAAATGCCTCTTTAAAAACTCCATGGCTTCATTGAGTTGGCTTAATAGATCGTCGCGTATATCTTTACGATCGTAGATATACGTCTTATCGGTACCCTTAAATGCCACAAGAATTGTTTCAGAGTATGGAATGAGCCGACCAATATCTTTGGCAAACATCAAAGCACCAGCATTATTGATTTTGCCGTTATTGTATACGCCTAGACTTGCAAGCACAGACTTTGCATTTTTTTTGTTTGCTTTAAATGAAGTTTTAGCCTCTTTGAGAAATGATCTGATTTTTGTTATTGAAGCATCCTCAAGTTTGCCATCAGAACAGTTCAAACTCTCAAAAAGAACATCAGTACTCTCTCTGAATATTGCCCTGACTTCTTTTTGAGTCATTTTTTGTGTCATAGCATCAAGCCTGCGAAAATAACCAGACGAACAACTATAAGGTTTTTCTCGCCCCTCTGGGACCTCGACTGTCACGACACCGCCAATCTGGGATGTTTTGGTAAGGGCAACTTGAGGATCGCAGTTGCGGGCAAGATCAGTGATTTCTGCCTTCATGCGATTTGTAAGTTTTTCTCCTATTACTTTGCCATCATCTTTAACACCAAGCAGAATCACACCACCGCGTGAATTTGCCAATGCAACGATGTCCCTGTCAATTTTTGGAGTGTATTTTTCCTTAAATTCAACAGTCAGCCCTTCGCCTTCGGCTATCATCAGGTTAATCTTT
>JADGCS010000035.1 GCA_015228875.1 Deltaproteobacteria bacterium
GTGGTTTGAAGCCTCCTCCTGCAAGACGGCTTCGAGGGGCCAAACCCTCATCTCTTGTGTAGTTACACACAAATTTGAATTACATTATTATGGTTTCATGCAATCCTCCTTTGTGCTCGTGGCGCACTGTCATCGTCGTACCAAGCATTGCCATCAAAGAAGGCGTTGTCAGCAGTATTCGCATCACCAAGGACCACTTTGCTACGTTATACGAAAACACTGTCTTTGATTCCTGCGTTTACAGTTCAAAAGAAAAAAACCAACTGCGCAACTTTGCTGTTTCTCCCACGGTGCAAATTTTGATTATCAATATTGATGCCTTTAGAAAACTTTTAAAAGAAGACAAAACCAACGAAAAAACATCCAATGTCATCCACCGCGAGGCCGAAAACGGCATCCGCCCCATCGATTACATTCAAAACTGCCACCCGATTGTTATCATTGATGAGCCACAGAGTGTTGACAACACCGACAAGGCCAAAGAGGCCCTCGAAACACTCAACCCCCTTTGCACGCTCCGCTACTCGGCCACGCACCGCAATCCATACAATCTCCTGTATCGCCTTGATCCAATTCGTGCCTACGAAATGCGACTAGTCAAACAAATTGAAGTCTCCTCTGTCGTGAGCGACGGTCATTTTAACACGCCGTTTTTGCGACTGATCAGTGTGGATAACACCAAAGGTCTCAAGGCCAAGATCACACTCCATGTCGATGGCAAAACCGGTCCCAAAACAAAAACCGTTGCTGTAAAACCGGATGATGATCTTTACATTAAGTCGGACGAGCGCGAACAGTACCGGCATAATTTTATAGTAAATGAAATATCAGCCGAGCCTGGCAACGAATATGTAAAATTCAATGGCGGATTAAGCATCAAATTAGGCCAGACCTTGGGGGATCTTTCTGACGACGTCATGAAGTATCAAATCCGTAAAACCATTGAGGAGCATCTCGACAAAGAAATCAAGATGCGTCCGCACGGCATCAAGGTCTTAAGTCTGTTTTTTATCGATCGCGTGGCAAATTACCGTCATTACGATGATGCCGGTCAGCCCGCGCCAGGTAAGTTTGCTGTTTGGTTTACAGAAATTTTAAACGAGTTTCTCAAACTATCAAAATACAAAGACCTCTACAAAGACCCAATAGAAAAACTCCATGATGGCTACTTTGCGCAGGACAAAAAGCACGTTCTTAAAGATACTGGCGGTGACTCACAGGCCGACGAAGAAGTTTACGACAAGATCATGCGTAACAAAGAGCAACTCTTGTCAATGGACGAACCCCTGCGGTTTATCTTTAGCCATTCGGCCCTGCGCGAGGGTTGGGACAATCCCAATGTGTTTCAAATTTGTACGTTGAATGAGACCAACTCCGAAATCAAAAAACGGCAGGAGATCGGCCGCGGATTGAGATTACCCCTTAACCAAAACGGCGACCGTGTTTTTGACGACCGCATCAATCGCCTGACGGTCATCGCCAACGAGAGTTACGAGGATTTTGCCAAAAAATTGCAATCCGAACTAGAGGACGACTTTGGTTATCTTTTTGGTCGCGTGAGTGTTGAATCGTTCAGACGTATTGTTTTGGCACGAGGTGACGTTGAAGAAGAACTAAGCGCCCAGCAATCGGCAGAACTCTGGCAAGCACTCAAAGAGCAAGGCATGATTGATGGTGATGGTCGTATCCAGGCCAAGTTTGACCCCACAGAAAAAAACTTTGATCTGCAGATGCCGCAAGGATTGGAATCTGTCAAAAATGAGGTCATTGATTGTCTGGAACGAATGCGGCTTAAAGGTTACGTTGTAGATAAGTCAAAAAAGAGGACGTTAAAGCTCAACAAACAAATTTATATCGACGACGACTTTAGAATCCTTTGGGAAAAGATCAAACACAAGACCACTTATTCTGTAGTGTATGACACTGGCGACCTGGTGCAGGCGGCCGTGCGAGCCATTAAGGCCATGCCGCGGGTTGCACAGCCAAAGCTATCCTGGGTTCAGGCAGAAATTTTGATGGATGAAAGCATTGGTGTGAGTACAAAAGAACGTCGTGCGGCCACAGAACATGTGGAATATTCTGTCCCTTTGCCGGATTTATTAGCCTATTTGCAAAAGGCAACAGAACTCACCCGTGCCACGTTGGTTAAAATTCTACAGGAATCTGGCCGACTCGCGGAGTTCCCTGTCAACCCTCAAAAATTCATGACTCAAGTGGCTGATTGTCTCAACAAGGCACTGCACAGCCTTATCATTGATGGCATTAAATATGAAAAGATTGCCGGGCAGGAATGGGAAATGCAACTTTTGGAAAACGAAGAATCGCGAGAATTTTTTGATAGTGTGATCACGGTCAAAAAATCGCTTTTTTCTGAAGTGATTTATGAATCCGAGGTAGAGCGACGTTTTGCCCAGGAATTAGACGAGCGCAAAGACATCAAATTTTTCTTTAAACTCCCACGATGGTTTCAGGTGACAACGCCAGTTGGCGAATACAATCCTGACTGGGCCATTGTAAAAGAAAATGGCGGCAAAGTTTATCTGGTGCGTGAGACCAAGTCGACTCGTGACTTTGAAAAACTTCGTAATTCAGAGGCGCAAAAGGTTCGGTGTGGCAGACGACATTTTGAGGCACTGGGGACGGGGTTTGAGGTAGTAACAAAAGCGGCGGAGGTGTGAGCAATAGCAGTAGATTTAGAAACGCTGGATTGACAATATCATAATGAAAATACAAAGAAACGGAGCTGTGTGTGAATCAAACACAAAATATAACTGATGACCTAGAGGTAATAGAAGAAAAAGAAGAAAACGAAGCCAAATTAACTTACGATATTGCTGCCTACCCATCAGATTTAACGTTGAGTGTTGTTAAGGAAATGTGGGATAACGGGGACTTCGTTATTCCTGATTTTCAGAGAAACTACGTTTGGAGTATAAAGCAGGCAGCCCTACTTATTGAATCGTTCATGCTCGGGAATGGGTGGCCATCATGACGGGAATACACAGCTACAAGTATTTATCATATTTTTGAAAGACTAAATACGGGTGGAACACCTCTTAAACCACAAGAAATACGTAACTGTGTTTTTCGAGGTGAGCTGGTTAATATTTTGAGAGAGCTTAACCGAGACAAAAGTTGGAGAAAAATAATAGGAAAAAAAATACTTGATAGGCACCAGAAAGACGTTGAACTTATACTCAGGGTTTTTGCACTTTGCTATTACTTAAAAGATTATGAAAAACCGCTTAAATGATGCTTTTATTGTGTCTAGGTACACAGGATTTTTAACTATCAGTGCTGTTACAGTTTTTGAGTTGGCGCTGAAAACTATATTTTGTGATTTTGCCACAAGAAAAAACAAGGTATTGGGGACATTTTGCGAAAAATATTTTGAGAAAATTAACGGAAAAATCAAATTCAAAGATATCAAAGAAAATTATTTGCCTAAATTTGGCTCAAAGTACACAAAGCGATTTGCCTCAAAAATAGATAAAATCGAGCTGTTTGAGCTAAAGAAAAATGGAATTAGTGTTAAAGCTTCATATGGTAACATTGTAACCTGGCGTCATAATTTTGCGCACCAGGGAATTTTGCCTGACAATGCAAGCTATTCAGAGGCTAAACGGGGATATGAAAGTGGAAAAATAATTATGGAATGTTTGTCTGAATGTATGCGGCACTAAATTGGAGGGTAATAGACCTTTTAAAATTATTTTGAATATGCGTAGAGTCATTAAATTTTTTTAACAGCAAAAAAAAATGGTTAATATTCTTAGATCTTTTGCTTATGGTCTTGGGTTTTCTTGCTGATCATATGAAGGATTTTCATTTTGTTGAAAGAATTATTCTGTATGAAAAAAATACTCTTCACATGGATAGGTAAAACCGATCTTGAGGCCGAGAAACTACAAAACGATGGGCCTGTTTTGGCCGCACTTAAAAAGCTCAAGCCAGATGAGGTAGAGCTTCTCTCCAACTACCCAAGGGATCAAACAAATAAATATATAGGGTGGCTTAAAAGAATGACGACGGCCTCTTTACAACTTCACCATGTCAAGCTCTCCTCGCCCACAAATTACGCCGAGATTTATCCTGCGGCAACAAGGGTCATCACAAAGGCAAGAGAGCGTACAGGCAACGCACAATTTAAACCATACTATCACTTGAGTCCCGGCACACCCGCCATGGCGGCAACATGGATTATTCTCTGCAGTTCATTTTGCAAGGGCGAGCTTATCGAGACATCAACACAAAGGGGTTTTCAGTTTGTAAAACTCCCTTACGAGATCGCCGCAGAGTTTGTCCCGTTACACGGCACCGGCCCAATACAGGAGGCCCTGCTCCTTGGACTCACAGAGGTCTCGGCGGAATTCGCGGACATCATCCATCGTTCTTACCAAATGAGAGAGGTTATCTTTGAAGCCCAGCACCTTGCAGGATACGACGTGCCTGTTTTGATTATGGGGGCCTCGGGCACAGGAAAAGAGTTGTTTGCCACAGCGATCAGAAATGCCTCGCCACGAAAAGACGGGCCATTTAAAAAAATCAACTGCGGTGCCATCCCCGAAAATCTTTTTGAGTCCGAGTTTTTTGGCTACAAAAAAGGAGCGTTTACGGGGGCCATTGCCGACAAAAAGGGATTGTTTGAAGAGACCGATGGCGGCACATTGTTTCTCGACGAGATTGGCGAACTGCCTCCTTTTATGCAGGTGAAATTATTGCGCGCCATTCAGGAAAAAGAGGTGACCCGCATTGGTGCTACAACCCCTCACAAATTTAATGTGAGGATCATCGCCGCGACCAACAGGGACTTATTAAGTGAGGTTGCCGACGGGAGATTTAGAGAAGACCTGTTTCACAGGCTGGCCCACGGTATTTTAAAAATACCTGCACTCAAAGACAGGACCGGAGATATTGGCCTGCTGGTTGATCATTTTATTAACAAAGAACGCGAGGCCCTTAACAAGCCCAAGCTTGCAATAAAATCAGAGGCGCGAAATATTCTGATCAATCACCCATGGCCCGGAAACGTGAGGGAGCTCTCCAATACTATTTCAAGGTGTGCCCTCTGGTGCATGACAGACAAGATTACGGCAAAGGATGTGGAAAAACAGATTTTACAAATCCCCAAAAAAGACGCCCTATCTTTAGACACCGCTCTCGGTGGGGATTTTAATATTAAGGAGTTTCTGGACAGGATTACCAAAAGCTACGTCTCAAGGGCATTAAAGGAATCGGGCTCAAATCAGTCAAAGGCCGCCAAACTCCTTGGCCTTAAAAACTATCAGACCTTTGCCAACTGGAAAAATAAATATTTGGGGTAATAATACCACGAACGAGTTCATCTCCTGGCCCTACCGCATTACAGGGGCGGTTAAAAAATAAAGGCAGGGCAGCGCGTTTCATTATACGGTTGTCTTTTATCCAAAGAGATGAGAGTTTCGGCGCATGTTTTTAAAACCCCTCGAATATCTCGAGAATCGGGTAGCCCCTCTGGGGAATCACTTTCAAAAATATCTGCACACCATCAGGCTCCATAAGGAACCACTGGTTCACGCACTGGACCGATTTGGCAAGCTGATGCAGGTGGATCTTGGCAGGCACAGCTTTTCCCTCGATGAAGAGATGACCATTATCAAGAGCCTGTCCCCCCACGCCGAGAAGCAGATTCATTTTTTAAGCTGTTACTACGCCTTTCAGTACCTGCACATGAATTTTCGCAACCTTGATGTCCTCGCCATGGAGCTTGCCTCGGGAGAAACACCGGCAGAGGTTTACTACCGCTTCATGATGAACGTGGACCACAACTTCACAGAATTAAACAGACACTATCTTCACAATCTTCTGGACATCCATCTGCCGCGAAAAAAATGGCCGCGTTTTTTTATCTGCTCGCTCGGCACGACCGTCGATCAGGACGATATCGATCTGGGGATTGTCACGGCCGATGATGCAGACGCGACCGAACTCAATAATGCCTTTAAAAAAATAACGCAGAACATGCTTGTGTACGCCACACCGCTTCACCTGTACCTGTCAGAATCCGTTGGTAAACAGCGTTACACAAAGACTGTCTCTGAGTGCACACAAATCATTGGGGCCAAGGTTCAGGACATTGTTGTTGTGTCAGAACTTTTGAATGCCAAAATGATTTTTGGCAACGAATCCCTTTTTGGGGAATTTCAAAACAGGGTCGTCGAAAGGTATTTCTACCAGGCGCATCAAGATAACAGGTATCATGAGTTTTTTTTGCGCGGCATTCTGGGCGAGGCAAGGGCCATGCTGTTAAGCCCGCCACAAAGCGATGCCGTGTCTCCCAAACACGATGTCTTGCGCATTTTAAAATCTGTCCTGATGGCAAAAAAGACAGCGACTGGCATACACGAAACCAGCGCGTGGGATATGATGACAGCCCTCAAAAGCAAAGAGCCGCATCATCATGCAGAGTACACCTATCTTTATAATGCCCTTTCATTTCTTGAAATCTTCAAGTTTCTCTTGCAAATGTGCGTGATTCAGGAGGACACATTTCGTCTGCTCGATATCGATCATGGACAGCTCGACATCGTGGCTGAAAAGATGGGGTACGAGGCCATCGGCACTGTCAGCGCATGGGATCAGGTCATCATCGCCTATTATAATCAGATCAAGGATGTCAGAAAACTTTGTGAGTATCTGCTTAAGGACACCTCAATACACCTGAGCGATGTCTCGATGATAGTGAAAATTCTCAAGGCACACGAAAGCAGCTCGCCAAAGCAGGCTGTTCATGGTTCGCTGCCAAGGGATATGATGCAGCACCTGAATTTTTTTGCGGGGACAAAATACTGGGATGATGTGCTGGGTCTCATGGAGTCCAACGAGGCCCTGCTTGGCGATTTTATCGACGGTTTTGATGTGCTCGATAAAAAGGAACTGGCAGTTGTCATCAACAACTATGTGCAGTGGACACAGTATGCGCCCTTGACCATCATCAAGCTCATTACCCTTATTGGAAGAAAACAGATGAACCTTCCCGGAGAGACTGTTTTTAAAGAGATGTGCCGGGTCTTTGTGAAATATGTGCAGACCACACCGGATACAATAGATAGGCTCACCCGCATATACAGTCTGTATCCAGAGGCCATTCACGAATTTCTGCAGATACTCCCCGAACACAACCTGGAAGTTTTTGAAAAAACACTTGCAGGGGCCACCGTTCACGAGAAGCTTAGAGAGTATTATCTTCAGTTCAAGGAACTCTGCAGCATTCACAGATGGTCGGGGCAGTACTTTCACCGTTTTTTTCACCGTGTCATCGCAAATCATCCAGAACATTTAAATTCACTCACACGTCCAACAAAGCTCTCCAGGATTTCCAAGGGGCTTTTGGCCATGGTCGATGTCTGTCCAACCAACGAAACGAAAAAAAAGATTCTGGGAGATTATTATGACCTTGAGTTTTTAAGGGTGGGTATCGGAACGCTGCACGGCGAGGAACTGCAAACAACAAACCGCGAATTTACAGAATTTTGTGACAATTATATCAGAGAACTTTTTCACATCTGTGAAAAGGAGATTGAGGCCCAAAGCGGATCGGAGGTCCCCAGTGCGGACAACTTTGCCATCCTTGTTGCAGGCGGACATGGTCGCATGGAGGCCTACGATGATGACTACGACCTCATTGCCATTGTCGATGATAACGACCCCGCTGTTTTAAAGTACACCACACGCATTGTCACGCGCATGAATCGTGAGATCCTTAAGAGGGGCCTGCTCCCCCACTACAGGCTTGCCGAAAAACTTGGCGGGTTTGTCAATACAACAAGGGGTGTCAGTGACTATTTTTTATCGGAGGATGAAGAAGTCTTTATTGACCTTTCACAAATACTCGGGGCAAGGATGATTATTGGCAGTGAAGAAATGGAATTTGTGGTCCGCAAAGACATACTAGAAAAATATATTTTCAGACAAAAGGCCGCGTACATCCGAAAGATGTGTCAAGAGATCCACAGCCGACAGCACAGCAAAACAAATGATCCTCGTGAATTCTGCCAGATCAAGGAGACCACGGGCGGGTTAAGGGATATCGAGGCCGTGGCCCTTATTTTAAAGGCCTTTACCGGCAGGCACATGATTCTTGCTGATGATTTTTTTACACAGATCAAACAGGACCTGCCGTCATTGTCGTTTGAACTTGATGCGATCACAGAGACAAAACATTTTCTGCGCACGATCAGGGATCTTTACCGGCTGGTGGTTGCGGCAGAAGAAGAAATCTCGCAGGATCATCTGGTGAGGCTGGTCAGTGTCTTTAAAGGACATCAGTATAAACAATATAAGGAACTCAAAGACGCAAAGATGATCATGCAAAAAATAAGGGCGACGCTCAAAAAATCCGCTGCGGCCTGTGATGTCGTGATGGACTATGTGTTAAAGGCGGTGTGACCTGAAAACGACGGTATAACAAACAAACAAACTGATCGATAATACCCCATACTACCCTATGGTTGCTTATGATTTCGTTATTACATTCAATTGTTACAACCATAAGTCATTTCTAACTTTTGCCAGGCACTGCTGTTCCTGGCAAAAGTTGAATGACTATACAACCCACGTCCCGCCTGAGTTTAACAGGCGCTTTAAATCGCCCGCACCTTTTTTGTTTTTGATCTCTTGGATCTGGCTGTTAATCTGCTCTTCGTAGGCGGGCCTCGCGACCTGCCTGAAAATACCAAGGGGCACGGGAAACTCGGGCAGGGTGAGTCTCGAGAGCATAAAGGCAAGGTTTAAGGACTCCCTGTGTGCGTCATGCACAAGCAGGTTGTTTTCGGTGATGCCATCTTCGCCAAGACGCACAACCTTAAAATCACACCCGTTCATCACCAGACCCTTGTCCCTGTTTTTTCCAAAGATCATCGGCTTGCCGTGCTCCAGCACAAGTTGGTTGTCATCGCGCATTTCTTTGTCTGTGATCGCCCGGTGTGTCTTGTCGTTAAAGATGACGCAGTTTTGCAAAATTTCGACAAAGGCGGTACCTTTATGATCCGCTGCTGCTGTAAAGATTTCGGTCATGTGTTTGGGGTTGGTGTCGACAACGCGGGCATAAAATGTGGCCTCGGCACCCAAGGCAAGAGAGGCGGGGATAAACGATCTGTCAAGACTGCCGTAGGGTGTTGATTTGGTCACAACCCCCTGTTTTGATGTGGGAGAGTACTGCCCCTTGGTGAGGCCATAAATCTCGTTGTTAAAGACCAGTATTTTAATCCCGATGTTTCTGCGAATCGCATGGATAAAGTGATTGCCACCGATAGAAAATGAATCACCGTCGCCTGTGGCCACCCAGACATCGAGTGAAGGATTGGCAATTTTAATCCCGGTTGCCACTGCTGCGGCCCGCCCGTGTATGGTGTGAAACCCGTAGGTGTTCATGTAATAGGGAAAGCGCGAGGAACAGCCAATCCCCGACACGAAGACCGTATTGTCCCTGTTTTTTCCAAGTTGTGCAAAGGTGTTCTGCACGGAGGCCAGAATAGCGTAATCCCCGCAACCCGGACACCACTTGACGGCCTGGTCGCTCATGTAATCTTTGCGTGATAATTTTGGTGCTACTGTGTTTGATTTTGTCTCTGTCATTTTTGACACTCCTCTAAGAGAGGCACAAAGACCTCCCTAAGTTCGCTGACCATGAAGGGCTGTCCTGCGACCCTGTTGAATCTTAAAAAATCAATGTGATGAAATCGGGACGCCAGGTAATCGCGGAACTGTCCCAGATTCTGTTCGCAGACAATGTATTTTTTAAAACCTGTCAAGACCGTAGCCGTGTTTTTTGGCAGGGGGTTGATGCAGTTAAAATGTGCGAGGCTGATGCTTTTCCCTTCGGCTTGAAGCTTTTTAACGGCGGTCATTACAGGGCCAAAGGCCCCACCCCAGCTGATGACAAGGAGGTCTTGCTCTGTCTTTCCGTAAATCTCCTGCTCGGGCAGAGAGTCGGCGATGCGGGCGATTTTTGCGGCACGGAGGTGGCACATGAGTTCGTGGTTTTCTGGTTCGTAGTCGACATGGCCAGTCTGGTCCTGTTTTTCGAGGCCACCGATGCGGTGCGCCTTGTGCGGTGTCCCCGGTATGCACCACGGGCGCACCAAGGTTTTTTCATCGCGCCTGTAAGGGAGATAAGGCCCCTCATGATCATCCGGCGTAGACACATTGATATTGGGCAAATCACTGATATCGGGGATCAGCCACGGTTCTGTGCCGTTTGCAAGATAGGCATCGGTGAGCAGAATCACAGGCGTCATGTGTTCGACGGCGATCTTTGCCGCCAGGAAGGTGTGGCAAAAACAGTCAGAAGGCGTGCTTGCGGCGATCACGGGGAGGGGGCTCTCGCCATGCCGCCCAAAAAGGGCCATCGCGAGATCGGACTGCTCGGTCTTTGTGGGCATTCCTGTTGATGGGCCGCTGCGCTGAACATCAATGACCACCAGTGGAAGTTCGGTCATCACGGCAAGACTTAAGGCCTCTGTTTTTAATGAAAGGCCCGGACCGGAGGTTGTCGAAAACGCGAGGTCGCCGGCAAAGCTTGCCCCGATTGCCGCGCACACGCCCGCGATCTCGTCCTCGGCCTGAAAGGTCTTGACTGTAAACTCTTTGTACTTTGAGAGCTCGTGCAGGATATCGGAGGCGGGGGTGATGGGGTACGAGCCCAAAAAGACGTTGCGTCCCGATTTGACTGATGCGGCGATGATCCCCAAGGCCGTCGCCTGATTTCCTGATATCTGGCGGTAAACCCCTTTTTTAATGGGGGCACTCGGGATTTTGTAGGTCGAGGCAAAGACCTCAATCGTGTGCGCGTGATTGTAACCAGCGGTGAGCGCCGTGATGTTTGCCTCGACGATGATGGGCTTTGATGCAAATTTTGTTTTGATGTATTTTTCGGTCTGTATAAGCGGGCGGCCGTACATCCAGAAGACCATGCCCAGCGCAAACATGTTTTTACAGCGGTCCTTGTTTTTGAGTTCGAGGTCGATGTTTTTTAGGGCCGTGCGTGTGAGAGTTGTGATGGGGGCCTTGACGATCTGATAGGTCGCTGCGATATCGCCCTCAAGTGGATCGTGATCAAGACCCGCTTTTTTAAATTCGGTTTCGTTCCAGGCATCAAAATCGATGATGATGCAGGCCCCCTTGCGGGTCTGTTTAAGATTGGCAACGAGCGCGGCCGGGTTCATCGCAACAAGGGCATCCGCCATGTCCCCCGGAGAAAGAATCTCAATACTGCCAATCTGGACCTGAAACCCCGAGACCCCGGCAACGGAACCCGCGGGCGCCCTGATTTCTGCGGGGTAGTCCGGGAATGTGGCCAGATCATTACCCAGAAATGCGGACTCATCCGAAAAAAGGCTGCCAGTGAGCTGCATGCCATCACCCGAATCACCGGCAAACTTGATAGTGACCTTTTCGATGGTTTTGTTATTATGTTGAGTGTTCATGATTTTATTCCCCTGACGGTCAGCGTTTTTTGCGCCTTTTTTTGATTTTTTTAATTTCTTTTTTCACTATCTCTTGGTGATCTGTCTCCAAAATTTTTTCTTCACTCAATTGATCAACCGGAACCTTTTCTTCGATCTTTTCTTCCACAGGTATTTGCGTCTCGTTTATTTTGAGTGATGGCTGTTCGGGCACAAGAATGGCAACGAGTTCTTTAAGCTCTGCTGGAACAGGCTCGGTCTTAAGAAAAGCCGGGTTATGTATAAATTTTTTTATGAGTATTCCAAAATTCTTTTTTATCTTCTTTTGTTTTTCTTTTGGCATGCTGTCATAATCTGCAAGAAATTTGTCGTATGATATTTTAATGGCTGTCTTTTCATCAAAGGGGATATTGTTGTTCTGATAGATATCGGCGGTGAGATTGATGTTGATGGACTGATTTTTAAGCAGCCTCACAGCAATGCCGCCGAGGGCCTCGTCTTTATCCATGGTGTAGATAAAAAGAAATATTCCGGCAAAGAGGGCGCAGACAAGCAGCATAAGACCCAGACAGCCCATCAGGCAACTTGCGCAACCTGAGCGTCTTTTTTTTCTTGGGCTTGTGATGTTTTCGATTGTGCTTGAAAGTGACAAGCGCTGTTTAGAGAGACTTTCGAAATCAAGTTTGGTCATATGAACCTTCATCTGCAGTTGAAGGACACTGAGTCATTAATCCTACCCATGTTCTAAAGTCAAAAAGCAAAACAACCAAAACACTTTTAAGGTTGACCAGAGAGAATGTTTGTATGGCGCGGGCTTTAAAAATCGTAGTTTGCCTCTGGAGGCTTGCCGGAGGCCGGTGTTGGCTGGTCAGGCTCCACGATGTTCTCGTCCGAGGGAGAATCGGTGAGCACATTTGCCCCGTTTGTATTTAATGATGGTGCATCGGTGCCGCCCCCTGTTTCGTCCATATCGAGGACCTTGATGATCTCTAAAAGCTCGGCTGGAGGCTCGTGATCAAGGCTTTGCGGGTTTGTGATTATTTTTTTGATCACAACAAAGATATTTTTTTGGACGATGTGTTTTTGGTCTTCGGGCAGATTGTTGTATTGAAGCAGAAAGGTGTCGTAAAGGGCGATGAAGGCCTGTTTTTGTTCCTGCGTAACCTCAGTTGATCCTTGAATCCCCTTTTTGATGTCTTCGGAATATTTGGGGTTGCTGATAAAAGAGGCGATCATTTTGCCCCATGTGGCGTCATCGGTCGAGGAGATATAGACACCGCCACCGATAACAGAGCCGACAATAATGAGCAGAACCACCAGGCACCCCATTAAAAAACACCCACAGCCTGATTTTTTTTTGCCAGTCACACCATCTGTGCCGGAGTTATAATCCATGACCGGCGGTTGATTGAGGTTGATTTCTGTTGTCATGGTATTGCCTCCTTAATTAATTTGTTTTGGGGACCTTTTCCCAGTCTGAAAGAAATTTTTTTATGCCGATGTCGGTCAGCGGGTGATTGACAAGTTGCTTGATGACATCAAAGGGAACCGTGCAGACATCTGCGCCAATCAGGGCGGCATCGAGACAGTGAATGGGGTTTCTGATACTCGCCACAAGGACCTCTGTGGCAAAATCGTAGTTATCGTAAATGGTACAGATTTGTTCGATGAGATCCATGCCAACATGCGTGATGTCATCAAGGCGGCCCACGAAGGGGCTGATGTAGGTGGCGCCAGCCTTGGCGGCGAGGAGGGCCTGATTGGCAGAAAAACACAAAGTAACGTTGGTTTTGATCCCCTCTGCGGTGCACATTTTAACAGCCTTAAGCCCCTCGGCCATCAGCGGTATTTTGACCACAATGTTTTTGTGGATCTTTGCGAGCTGAATACTCTCTTTAAAGATACTCTCCGCCTCGAGGGTAACGGCCTCTGCCGAGATGGGTCCATCAACAATGGCGCAAATTTCTTTTATGACTTCTTCGAATTTTCTGCCAGATTTTGCAATAAGCGAGGGGTTGGTGGTGACGCCATCAATAATACCCATGTCGTTTGCGCTTTTGATTTCGTTGACATCTGCCGAATCGATAAAGAGTTTCATGGTAATTCCTTTTTATGGTCTTCTGTACAGTGATGCTGTCTTGCGACCATTGTAAATGTTATTATTTTTTCTTTTCTGCACACAAAGAGGTGCAAAAAATTCTGCCGTTTTTTTTGACCCCTGATGATGGCTGAAAAAAAGTACCGCACAAAGGACAGGCCACAAGTTTGTTGGGTGGACTATCCCCTTCGACCCTTTTAAAATGTTGCGTCTTTTGGGTAAAGATTTTTTTTCGATACTTGAGTATCAGATTGACGACCAGAAAACCAATAACGAGATAGATGAGCAGTCTGAGAAAACCTTGAATCATACTTGATATTACTCGCTTTTTTATTTGACGTTGTAGGGACTCACCTGCAGGTGGTCCGTCGAATGTTTTAAAATGTCCTTAAGGGGAATTTCGAGGTCGGGATGAATAAAATCGGGAATGAGATCACACAGAGGTTTAAGCACAAATTTTCTGTGGATCATCTCTTTATGAGGCACATGGAGTTTGTCATCCCCGTAAATAACATTCCCGTAAAAGAGAATGTCTAAATCGATTTTGCGCGATGCCCATCGTTTGTGTGTCGCACGCCCCATGGCCTGCTCGATTGCCTTAACGGCCCCAAGCAGCGAGTGCAGTGTGAGGGATGTTTGTATTTCGAACACAGAATTTAAATACCAGGGCTGCGCCTCGTTATGAGGGGTCAGCGGTTCGGTGTGATAAAGCCCCGATACCCTTAAAACCTCAATCTGCGGGTTTGATTTTAACAACAGAGAGGCCTGATTAAAATTATCGACAAGATCACCCAGATTGGAACCAAAACCTATGTAGGCAGTCACGTTCATACTCAGGTTGCCCCTGTCCCATAAATAAAAAAAATTAGCAACACAGAGAATGCAATGCCCTGGATGAAGTGTCCCCAAATCAGAGGTTGTCTCTAACACACCACATAGCAGCGTTTTGCCTCATCCCATTTGAGCATGGGCCTGCCCTGCCTCATGACCCATTCGAAGATGCGGGGCATGGTGCCATATCGCCAGATGGGTCTGATGTTGCGTTTGTCTGCGGTGCCAAAAAATTTAAGCATCATCGGGGCAAAAAACAGATCGCTGATATACAGGCGCAGACTGCGGTTACAGGCAGAGAGAAGCCTTGAGGCGCAGGTAGCATCAAAGTCCCTGCCCAGATAAAAAACGGGTTTAAGCAGCTCTTCTGTTGATTTAATCACCCCCTCCTTCTCTGCTATCTGTGCGAGCACGGTGTTTTTAAAGACACGGATGCCCACGGTAAAATAGGCCGAGGTCATCGCTGGCAGTGATTTTGCAAGACAGATACTGTCGTTGACAGACTGTAGGTTCTCTCCCGGGCCGCCAAGCAGAAACCCAACGGTGTAAGGGATTTTGTGACGCCTGTAAAGCTCACCCACCTTGCGTGTGAGGTCGGCGGTAAACCCGCGGCCCAGCGTGTCCAGCATGCGGTCGTTTCCCGACTCTGCAGTCAGGTCAACACCAATGCAGCCCGCGGCCTTTAACAGACGCACGGTCTCATCATCCTGATCGGGGGGACTCAGCTCCACCTCAAAGCGTATTTTAAGATTACGCCTGATAATCTCCTCACACACAGCCACGGCGTGTGCGCGCGGCACATTAAAGGTGGTGTCTGCAAAATCAAAATCAACCACCCCCGTGGTCTTGACGATGTACTCAAGCTCATCCACGACGCGCCTTGCAGAGCGCAGACGCACCTTGTTGCCGTGTAATGCCGCTTCGGGACAGTAAATACAGTTGAAAGGACAGGCCTTGCGTGTAAATACCGCGAGATTGCCGCGCAGACGCGCATAAGCGGCCGTGTCGATATGAGAGACCGCCTGAAACGGGATGGTGTCAAGATCTGGCACCTTCTGCGGCGGGTTGATTTTGAGACCCCCTCCCTCGCGGTAAAGGAGCCCGGGGATTGCGTTGCAGGGTTTTCTGTTTTCGAGACAGGCTGCAAGTTCGGGTAAAGCGCTGTCCGCCTCACCCGCAATGCCGTAGTCAAGCTCAAAGGCCCGCATCATCTCGTCCGGCATCAGGCTGAATCCGGGACCCCCTGCCACAATGGGGGCTGGTGAGGAGCGTCTGAGGATATCAATGTATCGCTCAAACTCCGGCATGAGGTACACATCTTTTGCAAGCAGTGTGTCGATGTTGCGCACAGCAAGCCCAATGAGGTTGGGCTTAAATTCGAGTGTGGCGGCCTCCACCGTTTTAAAGGGGTCTGCCAGAAACATGCAATCGACAAGCTTGACCGCGTGCCCCCGTTGTTCGAGTACCGAGACAAGGTAAAGAGGTCCGATGGGCGCTACCCTGTGAACAAAGGCCGTGCGGTTGGGAGAGACGATCAGTATTTTCATTGGGAACCCCGGTGATTGAATATTTTTACAAAAAAAATAACGGGCTATTTTTGATATGCGATGGTTTCAAATAAACGGGGCCCCGCGTCTTGCGGGGCCCCTTCTGAAAAAGATAGGTTTTAGGTACTCCCCACGCGTGACTACTGACCCTGCTCCTGCCCCTGTTCCTGCTGTTGCAACTGTTCGCAGCCCTGCGAGTCATTGAAGTTGTTCATTTCTGCTTCGATGGCATCACATGTGGCCAGGTCTTCTGTTGTTGGGGGGGCACCAAATGTCCATGTGGTCCACGAGGTGGCACTGCAGTCTGCAAAATCGGTGTTGGTAAACTCAATCGTTGGTGCATCATCGACAGTGGCCAGTGTAGCAGCATTAACTGTCTCGTAATAAGAAGACGCCGCGTCTTCAATGACCGCGAAGACAAGGTCATCACCAGACGCCGTGATGCTGAACGATTCGAGATCGCTGTATTCGAACGTGCAGTCAGTCCCTGCCGCCTCTTCGCAGCCGTCCATATCGCAGCAGAAATAATCTGCGTCCTGCAGACCAAGCCCGCCTTGGCCCTCGCCTAATACGGGAGCGGTCAGCCAGTTGTACCAATCCTCGTCAATCGCTTCGATATCCCCCACAAGCATCGCAGGGAACGTGCCATTTGATGCAAATTTTGCGGTTCCCTCGAGCGCATCAAACCGCGCATAGCCAGCACCTGAAAAGTCCTGCCCCTCATACTCGTTGGCAAAGTAACCCGATACTGTTGCATGGTCGGGTGTTGCAGCGAGGGTCTCACTGCCGTAGCCCCATTCTGAAGAGTTGTGTGTCTGGGAAAAGCTGGCCGTTGTGAAGTTTTCAGGCGGGCCGTCGGCATTAAAGTCGATACGGTCAGACGACTGAATGGGCTGCCCGTCGCTGGTGTAATTAAATTTGTTGATCACATGACCCGCGTAGGTCTCGTTGGCTGTAATTTCAAACTCCATCATCTTGGAGCCGCCCTCGCACATAATCATGGTAATGGTATCGTCGACCTTTTTAAGCGCGATTTTCATGGACATACTGCCACCGGCCTGCTCCGGACCACCGGGGACATCAAGCGAAGAAAGGTCGTAATAATTATACACGCCGTCACCAAACTCGAGCCCAAACTGATCGCCCAAAATCTGCATGTAGCAAAGAACCACCTCGGGCAGTTTGGAATTGTAAATAATACGATTGCGCTGCTGATCGCTCTCACACCCCGCACGCGAAAAACCACCGACCGCGCCGGGTTGCACGTATTTTGTCTTTAAGTTGAGACTCGCCGATACAAGCGAGACATCGTACTCGGATGGATCGACCACATCGAGTGGGATATCACCGATATCGTTGATCTCGGTGACTGTCTCGTCACCGCCTGCGTTACCACCGTCACCAGCGGCATCGCCGCTGCTGCTGCAGCCCGCCATATTTGCGGCAAGCAGGACTGCAATAAAAATGCTTAATAAATACTTCATAAAAATACCCCCGTGTTTTATTGTTAAGTCTTTTGTGTTGCGCTCTTTACCAAGCGACGCCCGCCTTTGTACCCTATAACGCGCAAACAATCAACTGAATCAAACCTCTTGCCAAAAACGTATCAGCACGATCCCCGGTCTTGTGATTGCAGATGAGCGACAGACTGTATGAAGGAAAGGATCAACCCTACACCTGCAGGAGCTGCATGATCTCAAGATGCCCAACCTGCCTGGCCCACCAGAGGGCATCGTGTCCCAGACCGTCTTTAAGCGTCTTGTTGGCCCCTTTGTGTATCAGGCTTTTGACAAGTCCGATCTCCCCCAGTCTGATGGCATAAATGAGGGGGGTGAGTTGCTCGTCATCCGTTGCGTCCGGACGCGCGCCGTTTTCCAAAAGCAGTTCGACCATCTTGAAGTTTTTTTCCATCACCGCGCAGTGGAGGGGATTGCAGCCCACAGCGGGTGAAAAGAGATTAACGTAGGCCTTGTCTTCTGCAATGAGCTGTTTGACTGTTTTAAAATCGCCCAGTGAGACAGCGGTGATAAAATCGACCCGGGCCCCTTTTTCTGCCAGGTGTCTGGCAAGTTGTTTGTGTCCAAATATTGCCGCAAAGTGAATGGGTCTGGCCCCCCGCGGGGTTTCTTCGTCGATACCGGCGCCGTGATCCAGAAGGATATTGACCACATTTGTGTGGCCCTCTCTTGCCGCGATGTGCAGGGCAGACTCGCATTTTTTGTTCTTAAAGTTGATGTCGGCGCCCATTTGCAGGACAAAAAGGACAAGCCCCGGATTTCCCTGTTCTGTGTAATGCAGGAGAGGGCCCTCACCGCCAGAACCCCTTAAAAGATCCTTGTTGTTGCGGATAACCGTCTGCACCTCAAGGGCATTGGTGATCTGGTACAGGGCCTCGAGCCGCAGTTGAGTGGGATTTTTACCCCTGTCAACACCTGTCTCGCGAACTGTTGTCTCCTGTTCGATGGAGAGGAGGACAAGGGTCCCCATGACAACAAGGGCAATGGTCTCGATAAAAGGAATTCTGATAGGTAGTCCTGCAAAATAAAGGATGGTCTCGGCGGTACAGGTGACCATGACAAGGTGCAGCCCCACCTGATACGCCTGTGTGTACCTCTTGGGATGCGAGAGCAGTTTTGTAATGCCATAGAGAATAAGGGCAAGGATCACAAGGTAGAGCGGGTAACCCACAAGATTGACCAACAGCGCACCCACAAACGCCCCCACGACAAGGGTGGTAAAGGCGTTTTCGAGAAAGGGTTTTGCCGTTGCCAGCCACTCAAGGACGCGAGACCTGTCGATGGTCTCGTTGTCGTAACGGGACAGAGAGTGGGCTTTTAATGCACTGTCTTTGTCCACAGTAATGAGATGGTGTTTGGTAAGCAGCGCCAGGCTCTCGTATTCGTCGAAAGCAGCGATGCCCGCATGGGTGTCAATGGCCAGCAGGTTAAAGTACACGAGCTCTTGCATCTGCTCTTTGTGTCCCTGGATCAGGGTCTTCATTTCTTCTGCCGTGTATATTTTGATTGCTGTGTGAAAGGGAAAGGGATTTGGGTCATCGGGTGCAAGGGTTTTTTCAAACAGGGTCTCGGACACATCCTGCAAGATTTGTCGGCTGACCCCCATTTTAATAAACAAGGGCTCATATGAATTTGTAGAGACCGCGCCATCTACTATTTTGATTTCGAGACCCTCGGGATAGGACTCATCAAGGGCTGCAGGCAGCGCCATAAAAAAATCACTGAGCCGGCCGTACTTGACCACACCGTATGTTGTGACAACAAGACCTAAAATAACACAGTAGAGAACAAAGACCTTGATGGAGGTTTTAAACGGGACAAGGTGAAACCTGCGGTAGTAGTTAAGCGATGTAAATGATTTTCTGAGGTGATAAAACACACCCGCGCTTTGTGCCATAAGAATGGTGCGATGCTAACATACAAAGTTAAATAATTCCAATTGATTTTATGGCAAATCCTGCCATAGCAAAATACGAAACAGGGGCACTTCCCGACAGACGCCCAATAGAGTTGTCAAAATGCATGTAATTCAATGTCTGGGAATTTCAAAGTTGACAGAGCGCGGGTGCAATCCTCGCATGACGGGGAAACTAGAACCGCGCACCCCAAGGGCATTTCCTTCGGGCATCAAAGTCAAGTTAGTAACTTGTCATCCCGTACCATGAAAAGATTTTTCGAAAGAAACCTTGTCAGCTGGAAAAAAAACACCCATCGCCGTATTCTGATTGTTGTGGGGCAAAGGCGGGTCGGAAAGTCGCACACCCTCGGGGAATTTGCAGCAAAAAATTTTGATGGCGTGCTTGCAATCAAACCGGATGAGTTGTCAAAAATAGCGGGCCTGATGGCACAGGGCCCCGAAAAAAACATAACACGTGCTGATTTTTTACATGCCCTTAATCGGGAAATCATCCCCGAAAAACACCTTGTGTTATTAAATGACGTGCGGGACAGCATTCACGCGCTGCCTGGGCTTATCAGATTTTTTAAGGGCCTGCCGGATCTCTATTGCGTGATCGAGACCACCCCCGCAGATTATCATCAGCTTGCTGCATCGGGGGAGTTTGATCCGGATGCGGTTTACATACAGTACGTTCATCCCCTCTCGTTTGGTGAATTTCTTGCGGCCAAGGGGCAGGAGGAGTTGTTTCTTTTTCTCTGTCAAATACACATCCAATCGCGTATTGGCGAGACTCTCCATCACAAGCTCTTAAACCTTTTTAAGGATTACCTCTTTGTAGGCGGCATGCCGGAGGTTGTCATGAGTCATGTAGAGGACCCGCTGTCGCAGGGGTATCAGCAAGTGCAGACAAAGATATTACAAGAGTTGATTGATGAAGTCCAAAAGCATACCAAAAAACTCGCACACCGATATCTTGGTAAAATCATCGACACAGCCCCCGCCATGATTGGCACATACTACAAATACGCCGCCGTTGATAAAACAATACAAAGCCGCGAATTAAAAAAAGCCATGCGAACCATCGTCAACTCCGGCTGTTTGATCAAGGTCGCAGAGGGCATGCCCGGTGAGAATCCACGCAGCAATAAAGAGGTCAAAAGAAATTTCGACCCTGCCTTTAAGGTGATTTTTTTTGATACCGGCCTCTTGGTAAGGATGGGCGGTCTTGAGGGGCAACTTGCAGAGACAGAAGACTTTATTAATGCCGCCGATAAAACTGTCTCAAGGCAGTTTGCAGGGCAGGAACTTGTGGCCACAATGAGTCCCACTCAAAAACCGGGGCTATGTTTCTGGAGGCGTCACAAGCGCGGGAGTTCGGCAGAGGTTGATTATTTGATCCGCGTACGCGAAAACCTGTCAGTCCCCTTGATCATCAACGCAAACAAACCAGGCTGGCTTAAAGGTCTCAAAATATTTTTCGACCAACACCCCTCTGTGCCTCTTGGTGTAAGGATCTCCCAAGACACACCTTCATACAGAGATAAAATACTCACGCTCCCCGTGTACGCAGTCGGGCAGGCAGCAAGGATCGCTGCGCAGGTTTTATTAAGAGAGCAATAGCGCCCCCCCCATGACAGCAAGGCATGGGTGCCACGGGCATGGGTGCCACGTACTTTGTTCCTTTGAATATCTCTGAACATGAATACGTGCCTTAAACAGTGAATGTGCGGGGAAAACAAGTTACAAACTTGACTTTGATGCCCCGAAGGAAATCCCCTTGGGGGGCGCGGTTGAATCTATTCATGGGTATCTGTTTCATGATAGGCCAGTGACGTTGGCGCGTTAAGGAGAAAATTTTCGATTGTCATTCCGGTTATTTGCTTTGTATGAAATGGTGTAGAACAAATAACGGTCAATTGATCTTTTGGAAATATATTTGCAAACCAGCTAAACTCAAGGGGATTGGCACGTCCTCTTTTGACCTCGATAAATTTTTTGTCTGGGGTCACAAAATCTATCTCGTGTTCTTTTGAGGCCCAAAAGCTTAGCCGCTCAGGTTCAAGCTGTCCACTCAAAACGCTTTGCCTCCATATCTCCTGTGCAATAAGCCACTCTATAAACATGCCTTGTATCTCAGGCGACAGGTTTTCAAATTCATGAACATGTCTGAGTGCAGAGGGATGAAAGACGATTGCAACCGCAAGATTAATAAACTGAAACTTGCAGGGTTTTCGCATGAGTATGGTTTTTTTGTTTGTTTCTATCGGCCAGGACGGCAGCAGTGACAACAGATCTGAGAGCTGTTCGATATAACCGCTTGCCACGGTGTTGTTGGCAAGCCCGCCTTCGCGTGCAAGCTTTGCAAAACCGACAGGTTTGCCGCCATAATTCATGATAACGCGCAAAAGCTGTGTTAGCGACAACCTGCTTCTGCCAGATGAGATCAATTCCCCCACGACCCAATCCCGCACCAATTGAATAAAATACTCGGGCAGTTGTTCAAATTGACAGATATCATTGCAAGCAATGGGAGAGCCTCCTGTCAAGAGATAGGCTATCCATGATTTGTCGCCGTGAACATTTTGAGAATTGAATTTAAATTCCCTGTAAGAGATTGGCAAAAAAATATATTCATTTTTGGGGAGTTTGCCTTTTCTGCCGGGAAGTTTTTCTGAGCCATGGCGAAGGTCGGATGCCTTTGAGCCCGTGGTGATGATGAGGACATCTCTAAACAGACCTTGATCTATGATTCGCTTTACCGCCTTTTCCCAATCAGGCACGGCTGTTATTTCGTCAATAAAAAGCCTTTTAACCTTTGCGTCTCTTGAATACCCCGCATAAATGTTTTTCATTTCAGCAATGAGACCGTCTGTGGTGCCTATTTCATCGCCGTTTAGGTAATACGACGAACCTTTGCCAAAATCGTGGATGGACCAGCGCAGATTCATATCGAGCCATGTACTTTTTCCGTATTGACGGGGACCTCTGATGATGATGAGGCCGGGTTCTGTCGGTAATTCATCGAGTCCAAACTCAAATCTATACTGATGGGCCTTTGATTCCATTTCAGCAATGCGCGGCCACATGTCATCGCGATCGATGTTCCCCTCAGCCAAAAGATGATTTATTGTCTTAACGTCCATAACGTTAACATACCTAACGGTCTAAACGTTAGCAAGATTTTTCTTTAAAACCAAAATCCCAAATCCGCCTTACCCCGACTTGTTTGGCACGGAGAAAAAGTTTGTCTATTGCTTTTGCAAGAGAATTTAAGTCACTCCTTTGACTCTGATGCCCCGAAGGAAATCCCCTTGGGGGACGCGGTTGAATTCCTCCATTTTGCGAGGAATGCACCCGCCATGTACCATACGGTACATGACCCGCCATGTGCCGTACGGCAAATGGCCCGCGCTCTGTCGGCTTTTAAATTCCTATGCATTAAATTTTAAGGACCTGGCCCCCAGGCTGCTCAGTCCACGTACGAAACCCTTAAAACACCGCCGTTGTACACTGTGCTGGTTTCGGGATCATACCACTCGACCGAGCCTATCCCTATTAACCGACCGGCATCGTTGTGTTTAAATTCGAGATGAGCAATACTGGTTGGTTTGTTTGGTGCAAAGACCTCGCAGCCCGTTGCCCCCGAGACTGTGGCAGCGAGATTATTTTTGGTTTTGGGGTCCCCTGTGCTGCACGCCCGCAGGATAATCTGGGCGCCCGCGGGATTAAGAAGCTCTTTCATGGCCCGCATGACATTATCATCGGTGATATCCAGCAAGTTTTCTTCTGTCCTGCTGGCCCCCACCTCCAGTGCCTGCGGTGTCCCGTGGCCACCCACAATTAAAAGCTGCGCTGTCCCCCACGCTTTTTTTATCTTTGCGGCCATCTCAATAAACTCATCCTCGGTCCCGCTCTCAAAGACAACAACCTGGTAACCTGCATTGTAAAGTTCTGTAATTTTTTCGTAGTAAAAGGCGTTATTGTAGTCCGATTTTGGGTAACTGACGTAGGCGAGCGGTCGTGTTTCGTCACGTTTTTCTGATAACATGTCTTGCACGATATCTGCGGGGTATCTGGTAAAATAGTCGATATTAAATTTTTCTTTAAGCCTCTCTGCATTTTTTAAATGCAGGGGGGTGATATTAAAATGGGACAAGTATCCTTGTATTCGCTCACCAAGTGAGTCATATTGTGCGGCCAATACAGCGCGCAGGTCGCTTCTTTTTTCTATCAAAAATCTTAAGGCCCAGAGGCACTCATTGGCGTTATGATAACTGTTGATACTGTACAAAAGACCGCGAATATGGTTTTCGTTAAACAACGCCGGTTCAATTTTGGCCAAGGGCCCCAGGGCCATGGCAGTAGGGAGCGAGAATAACTCATAAGAACCGGCTTTGTGTAGTTGGTCCAGTAAAACACTGTGCGCGTGATTAACAAGATCGGGATTTTTTACGGTCAGTAATTCTATTGCTTTATGACATCCCCCATACAAATCCGTTTCCCATAGACCACGCAGGAGTCCATGGACATGGGCCTCGGAAAAAAGGAACGGGATTTTTTCTGCGAGCAGGGAGAGTGTCCCAGCAACCGTTGCTTCGAAGGGAGGGGTCTCAAGCCAGCTTATAAGCTCCGAGATATGCGCCTCAGCGAACAACTCTGGCCGCGTACTCACGAGTTGATTCACGAGTTGATAACAGGGACCAGCAAGGTCTTTGTTCTTGCGACTGTGCCCAATAACGCGCGTCAGTGTGTCTTCCCTGAATGCCTGTGGCCTTGAGCCGGAAAGCACAGAGAGGACATCCAACTTGAAAGGGATTCCCTTGTCAACAGGCCCCGATTTATCCTCAGACAGGGTGAGCCTGTTAATCTGCTCAAAGGTAAAAATCCCCGGACCGTTGAATGCAAGAAGAACTAAGATAACGCGGCAAGTGCTGGCTATAGATAGATTGGAGTAACCCCAAATTTCATCATCGGTGTATTTGTCTGTCCTGTTAAGGCCCGTGAGCAAAGGATCGATGCTCTCCTTAAACAACTGCGGGTGTTCGCGGGCAAGAGCTGTCATTGTAACAAAGCAGGTCGTTTTAACAAAGGGGTTTGGATTGTTAAACAGGGCATCAAGCAGCACTGTCACATGATCTGCCGTAAACAAATTGGGGACACGCCCTGCCAGAGAGCGAAGGGCCGTGACACAATCACGAACTGCATCTGGATTACCACCCCCAATCCCCTTGATCAGGGCATCAACATGAATGGTGTTAAACAGGGATTGGACGACAGATTGATCAAGGTTGGAGAGCCCTTTCAGCGTCCAAGCGGCCGAATAGACGATGTCTGTATCGGTGTTTGTGAGCTGTTGTGTCAAGGCCTCAACGTGATGTGGGGCAAAGAGGGGGCTCGTCTTATCCGAGGGCAGAAAGCAAAGAACCTCTCCAGCGAGGTTACCCAACTGCGGTGTTGCGAGCGCCCGCACAAAAAAATCGACATCGGCCCTGGTAAAAACAGTCTGGTTTTCCATGGCGAGAAATATAAACGCCCGGGCATAGGGAGCAGCACCCTCCTGTCTTTCAAGGCCACGCCTTAAGGCCTCAAGCCCCCTTTTCGCAAACTGCTTGTTTGCAGCGACAAGGACACCAAGGGCCTCGGCACAGACAGCCTCGGAATCAGGATTGCCAAGACCGATGATCAGGTCACTCAATCTTAAATTAACAAGATCGGGGCGTACCTCGGCGAGGAGCCTCAGGTTCTGACAGCCTTGGGGCCTGATGGCTTCGTTTGACAGACAGACCAGAATAAGGGCATCAAGGTGTTTTTCGGCAAACAGGTCAGACTTTTTATTAAAAAGAAGAAGCCAGATGGCATCGGCACTAACAGAGGCTGTGTTCTCGTTTTCCAATCCATGCACAAGTGCGTCGAAACATATTTGAGAGAATGGGGACCTCTCCACGACGAGGACCCTCAAGGTATGGCAGACCTCCTCAAAACCTGACTCATATAATTTGATCTTGCAAAAGTAATTTTATCTCTGTTGCCGAATATGAATTGTAATCGGGTTCGTGTTGATCGGACTCGGGGGCGGGGGCGGTAAATGATGGGGCTGTACCAAAGCGGGCCGGTACCTTAAAATCTTCAAACCCCGCCGCCATGGCCCCAAGGGGGTCGTTTGCATTCGCAAAAAGGTCGCCCTGTTCTGTTGTGGCCACGGCCTCACCTGCGGTTGATGTGTTTGCAGAAGCAACACCATGATCACTGGTCATGTCTTCTTTGATGACGCTCTCATTGGGGGTAGTGTTTGATGTTGTCTTACCCGTCAAGGTCATAAAATCACCCTTTAGTATACACCCTTATTCTCTTATCAACAAACATAAACTTGGGGGTGGTTTGTTGAGCAGGGGGTTTAATTTATGTTAGAGTTTGAAATAATTGCTGTTTTTTTTGACTTGTGACCAGAGGGGCTGCACAAATGATTTCAAGAAGATCGTTGTGTGACCCCCGATGCTGACGGATGGCCCCCTTTTTGATTGCGTCCAAAAAATTGGTGGCCGATGGGTGGTATAAGGTGACGCAGTTTCTCTTCCTTCATAAATTCATCATATACCCTTTGGCGTTGTTCCCTTGTGACGCGGATGTTGCCGCAAAACAGATTGAGCAGGGCTGCTTTGACAGCATAACTTTCTGCCGCACGACTGATAATATGCCGGCTTTTTCGCGTCCCCGTTGCCTCCCCCAGATGCACTCTGTCACAATATCCGTTTATATCCGTGACAAACAGTCTTGCGGCGTCTTCGTACTCCAGTGCAGCTCCAAGGAAGATCTCACGGTCATCCGAACTTTTTATGAGTTGCAGGTATTTGCCTGTGATCTTTTTTGCAACGGCAGAACCGCATATTTTTAACGCCGCAAGACAAACGGGCAGCATTGCTGGATCGGGAGTTACTGCAAGGATGGCCTTGAAGTGTCTTGCAAGTTCTGTTTTATCATTGCCGTTCATTAAAGGCATAAGGTCAGCGTGAAAGACGCGCTGCGCTGCGGGGCCTATGGCCTTTTTAAAATGCCTGTTCATGATCTCCTGGAACCTCTCAACAAGTTGTCCACCACGCATAAACGCAAGATAGTCGGGGGTGTCCTGCGGGTATTGATCCATAAACGCTGCGGCAACAGGCGCGTATTCGAGCCACGAAACAGCCTCGCGCCCGCATGTTGCCATCTGGGTTTTCATGTATTCCCTGACGATGGCAAGCAGTCGTCCCTGCGTGGGTGCAGAATAGTGTTCAAACTCCGCAAAGACCGTCCTGCTGCCCACCTTGCAACTGACGTAGACGGCTATCTCTTTATCAGTCATGGCATCAAGCACCCCCTCGATATTTTGATTTTGTGGAGCCCTGAGGAGCGCCGTTATGGGATGAAGGTACTCAGCGCAATCCTTAATGTAACTTAACCGTTCCTGCTCGCTCTTATGCATCCCTCTGGTCGCTGCAAGATGGGCAGCCAATTTATCCGCGAGTTCTTTGTTATCTTTAAAAAGTATCCTGGTTGTTTCGCGCGGTGCACCGAAGGCATTATTTTCCAGTTTTTCAACAAACTGTCGCGGATCCGCGAGCAGATACCCCTGCAGCCTTTCGCGCCTTGTTTGGTCGGCACCCAAGAAGGCGACCCTGCTGTCAGGCGAAAGAAAACGAATACACTGCAAGATGTCATAAACCCGCTCTGGCGCTTTTTCGAACATAAAAACAAGAATACTCAGCCGCTCAGCATCAGTATTAACGGTATGCAGATAAGATTCGGCGTTCTGACAAAATCGACGGACGCTGTCCTTGCAATCGAGACATAATAATATAAATGCCGCCCTGTCGTGGTCGACAAAATGAGATATTTTATCCAAAAGCTGTGGCCTTAAATCGGGGTGACGCTCAGCCATTCGATAGTAGAGCCGGGACAGAGAGAACAGCTCTCTTTCGCCAGGAAATATTTCTTCATCAAGAAACAATTCTGCGGCACGCCGCGATTGGGCAATCGCTCCCCAGAGCCACTCAAAAAGAAGATATGGATTATTATGAGCGTCTTCTCCCAATTGTGCCCATGGAAATTTTCCCTCGAAGTTGAACAGCCTGCGAATCACCACCTCATTCGAGTTTATTATAACATATTGTATAGCAGCCCTTACCTGTACCCTGTTGAACCTTTGCGTGCTCTTGGGTGCCGTTTTGTTAAAAATTTTTCCCGCCTGTCTGCTGGCGGTTTTAAGAAACCCCTGTTCTTCAAACCCGGCAAGACTTGCGAGTCTCTCATGTCGCAAACCAATTTTCCGCGGATTTCTACCCTGCGGTTGAGGGCAAGGAGACGTGTGAGTTTGTCCAGCACAATGGCCGCGCCTTTAGAGTCGATCCTGACAGTTTTTAATGTTGCGTTACGATGAGCAGCAGGGGCATGGTCCTCTGTCGTTGCAGGGGCATCTGTGTTGTCATCTGCTATTTCAATCGTGCCGGTCTGGATGAGTGCCAGCGTGTTTGCAATCACTTTTTGCAAAAGATTGCCCCAAAAGGGGCTGTCCCCGCCAAAGGGAGAGGAGTTGATCCCCATCATCCCTATAAAAAAATCGGGGGCCTCTTGTTTAACCGTATCAAGGGCGAGCATGAGCTCCATAAAAGTGCCGCCGTCCACCCAGTGCAGCAGGTTAAGAACACAGCCTCTGTTAGTGCCGATGCCATCTGGCTTCTTCTTTTTAATAAAAAACAATTTCTTCGCAGAGCCACTGATGAATGGTGCGATACGCGACGATAAGCTGATCAAAGCGGGGGTCGTGTGTTGCCTCGAGTGTCTCTATGCTCCTTTCAATTTCATAAGCAAGATACGCAGTCACACGCCGCCCCAGGGTGACTGTGTTATGAAACTCGTGAGGCTCATGCTGTCTGGCAATGGACAGACGAGGCACCCATTTTTCCTCTGATGCCTCACTCGTTGGATCTTCAATTTCCAGCGATACGTCATGTTTTACACTTGTATTGAGCCTCCAGACAGAAGCTTCGGGCGCATGGGCCTTTAAGAGAGCAGCGGCTGTTTTGCGGCCGTATCGATCGACCACAACAGCATCAAGCAGCGCTTCTTTGCCAAAAAGATCGGCACTGATGGTGTCCTGCATCAAGTTGACCAGCATGGCACCGACAAATCTCGATTTAAAGAGAAGGTCGTCCATCTCTGTCTGTGTATATTCCCTGGCAGACAAAAGTTTCGCAAGATCCTGCATGTCCGCTGATGCAGACTGCCAGCGCTCTGCAAGTCTATGAGCCTCGTTGGCCCTTTGTTGTCCGTACATGGCACGGAAACGAAGTTCTTGAGAAACAATCGCCTCCGTGATTTTAGCAAAACACCTTTCCGTGACTTCCTGTACGTCGTCCGGCAATGCGCCAATGAGCTCGGCCTCAAGAGGGTCCAGGTGTGGACCAACACGCACGGCCCGTCTGTGTATTGCCGCGGCCCGTCCCGCCTCGTCGGTTTTTGTAGACACAGCAGGACTCGCCATACCAAAAACATCGATGGGACCTTTGACAACACCCAGGGCATCAAGCTCATGCAACCCCGCCCAGTTGTTAAGAAGTGTGGCACCGCCAGAAAGGGTTTGAGGCTGAAATAACCGGCCAATCATGATAGGGGTTATCGGTTGTTTTGATTAAAGGTTGCGTTGTTCCGCTGATTAATTGGGGCCAAGGGCAAGTGATATCGAGAGGTTGCCTGCAAAAGGTCTCACCCAAACAAACGCATTGAAAACTCGATGAATTTTTTTACCTTGTCGGTGTAGGGCGGGTAGTATTTTTTAACCATGTCAATGGCCCCTTGTTTAAACACGGCGCGTTCGTGGGAACAGGTTTTAAAACCGTAGAAGCCGTGATAATTGCCCATGCCACTGTGTCCCACACCGCCAAAGGGGAGGTCGTTGTTTGCAAGGTGCAGCATGACGGCGTTGATACAGGTACCGCCTGATGTTGTGTTTTTAAGAATGGTCTCGATGTTGTTTTTGTTCTCCGAAAAAATATACAGCGCGAGCGGTTTTTCCCTGCGTTGAATGATATTAAAGACCTCATCAAGGTTGCTGTAGCTGACGATGGGAAGCACTGGGCCGAATATTTCATCCTGCATGATGGGCATGTCATCTGTGACATTTGACAGCAGGGTCGGTGTAAGAAATCTTTTGTCCTCACTGGTTTTGCCGCCGCATTCTATTTTTGCACCCTGCTTTACAGAATCGGAGATCAGTTTGACAATGCCGGAGAGACTGTCTTCGCTGACCAGACGGCAATAACTTGGGTTGCGCCCCTGCTCATCCGCCGAGGCCCCGTACCGCATGGCAATGATCTCTTTGGCCTCTGCAATAAATTTTTCCTTCTGGCTTGTGTGTACCAGCAGATAATCCGGCGCGATACAGGTCTGGCCCGCATTGATAAACTTGCCCCAGATAATCCGCTGTGCCGCCTTTTGTATGTTGGCTGTTTCGTCGATAATCACAGGCGACTTGCCGCCAAGTTCGAGTGTGACGGGGGTGAGGTGATGGGCGGCCTTTGCCATGACCTTTTTGCCGATAAAGGGACTGCCGGTAAAAAAGATGTGATCGAATTTGAGGTCTAGTAGATTGTCGGCAACCTGCGAACTTCCCTCAAAGACAGCCACCTCATTTTCCAAAAAAAGATCTGCAAAAAAATCTTTAAGAAGCCTTGATGTGTGGGGCACCTTGCTGGACGGCTTGAGGATCACACAGTTGCCGGCAGCGATAGCTGTCATGACCGGAACCACCGAGAGTTGAAAGGGGTAATTCCACGGGGAAAGCACAAGCACAAGGCCCTTGGGCTCGTAGCGGACGTGACCAGAGCCGCCGAACAAAAAAAGCGGTGTGCCCACTTTTTTGGGCTGCATCCATTTTTTGAGGTGTTTGATGGTGTGTTTGATTTCGGAGAGGGTTGTAAAAATTTCTGTCAGGTCGGTTTCGGCGGAATGTTTTTTAAAATCGTTATAAATGGCGGTGTGAATGTCTGCCCGCCGTTTCCAGATCGCCTGATGCATCCTTTTAAGTTTGGCAATGCGCTCCGCCGCCGTTGTCTGGGAAATGGCCCAGCGATTTTCGGACTGCTTTTGATAAATCGTGGAGATTTCGTTGTTGGTGTTTTTTTGTTTTGATGAAAGCGACACAAGATTTTCGATATGCGTTGATTTTTGGCTCATCAAAATCTTTTACCCAAATATTGTTGTAGACTCAAGCCCTGTGTTGATCGAACCAAACACCGGCGGGCCTATAGTAATGCTTTAAGGCTCATTGACACGGGACAAAAAAGCTGATTAAACAAAATCTCGCTGTTTGATTTTTTCAAGTTTTTTATCAGGGGGAGTTTACCATGAATCGATTTTTTTATCGTGTTGTTCTTTTTCTCTCCATGCTTGTCTTTGTTGTCTGGTCACAGATTGCCTCGCAGCCCGCAAAAACAATTGTTGACCGCGATCTTGCGGTCCTTGCAAGGCACGAGTTTTCTCACGAGCGTATCGGCGCCCTTTCGCAGGACGAAAAAAAGCTGTTTTATCACCTGATAAAAACAGGCGAGATCATGGACGAGATCTACCTCGATCAGGTTCATCCGTTAAACAAAACATGGGTCACGGCCCTGCAGTCCTTAAAATCTGCCGGCGACAAAACGGCCGAAAAAATCCTGGAGTATTTTTTTATTTCGTTTGGCCCTTGGAGCGTTTTTGAAAAAGAAGAGTGGATCATCCCTGACAGGCTTCTGCCACAGTGGGTCCCTGTCAATATCCCCAGGCTTAAGGGGTACAATCTTTATCCTTACGAGACACGCGATGGCATCATGCAGAGTGTCTCCATCAAAGAACTGGACAACTGGCTTAAAAGCAACCCGCAGGATACAGATGCGTTTAAAAGCCCGTTTACGGTCATCAGGCGCTCGGCAGATCAAAAGGGTTTTGTGGCAATCCCCTACGCGGTGTATTACAAAAAACCGCTCACTGAGGCCGCATGGCACCTTGAACAGGCAGCCCTTTACGTGAGCGAAGCATCCGTAAAAACCCTTCTGACCAACAAGGCCGAGGCCTTTCGCACCAATAATTTTTATGCAACCGATGTCTTCTGGGTCAAGACCCACGATGCAGAGCTTCAACTGCTGATTGGTCCCTACGAAGAAAGCATCGACGAGATCTGGGGTGTCAAGCGCGGGTTTGGCATGCGCATTGGTTTTAAGGACCAGCTGGGGACGGCTGATCTGCAAACATACAAATCCCTCGAGGCGCAGTTTCAGGCAAACCTGCCCATCGATGCCAAGTATCACCCGGACAAGCAGAAAGAGCCGTTCTTTACGGTCTGGAGGCAAATTTATACCGCGGGCGATTCACGGCAGGGGGTACAAACCCTGGGACAAAAGCTCACCAATGACCGCAAATTTACAATTGAGCACGGCGCCAGACAAAGCTTTTACAGAAACTCTCAGGATGGCAAGTGCGAAAAAACACTCAAGCCGCTTGCAAACCTGGTACTTGCAAGCGAGCATCTACCCGATGTCGCCTGCGATGCCTTTTTTAAAAGCACTCTCCACCACGAGTACGCCCATGCCTTGGGTGTGGTCTTCTGGTACCCCGATTGGGACAACCCCGATCCCAAGACCCGTAAAGAGGTTAACGACAACCTCCCCACGTGGGGTGGCAAACTCGAAGAACTCAAGGCCGATACGCTGGGGTGTTACAACCAGCAGTACATGTTTAACGCAAAACTTGAGGACCCTGCCCGTCAAAGACAAATGTACGCAACCATGGTTGTGGGTTTTTTTCGCTCTGTTCGTTTTGGCATGAACAGCTCTTACGCGCTTAATGCCATGATCATGCTCAATCACCTGGTCGATGCGGGTGCTGTGATCTTTGACGAGAACGAAGACGGCCGCATAAGGATCATCGCGGACAAGGTGGCCGCAGTCCTTAAAGACAACGCCCGAGACGCGCTGATGCTGCAGGTAAAAAACAATGATGCGGCTGTGGGTGATTATTTTACCAAGTGGGCCGTCGTCAGACCGCAGACGCAAAAACTTCTCGACCGCATAAAAGACGCCGGCCTTCCAAGGGATCTCTACCCTGTCTTTCCTGTGTTAAAAGAATTAGGTTTGGATAATGACTTATGAGTCATCAAAAAAAGAACTCCCCCACAGAACCGAAATCATACAATACGATTTCGGTTCATGCTGGGGGAGGAGTCACACACATGCAAGTCTAAACATCTGTCAACAACAAAATCACTTCGCGATATTTTTTTTCAAGGAAACAAGCAAAAGTTCACAGCGCCGTCAAAGACAGTATCGGCACATAACACACAAGAGTTACTGGTGAGTCAGAAAATTTATAATGATTGATGCGCGACGTGCGGGTAATTGGGTTCTACTCCCAATCATCACCAGGGTCGCCGCCACCGGGGGTGTTGGGTCTGTTGGGCGGGTTGGGCCTTTGTGGTTCTTCCCAATCTTCATCCGGATTGCCGCCGCCGGGGGTGGAGGGCGGGGGTGGTTGACGCCTGAGCTGTTCTTTTAACAACTCGTACCTCTCGCTGGCACGGCGATAATGGGCGTTGGCCTGTGTGGCATAATTATCTGCGTCGCTTGCGTATGATAACGCATCTCTCACACGCTGCTGCAGAGAGGAGTCCGGTGAGGGCAGTCTTTTGTAGACGGTTTGTGCCAGTAACGCAGCCCTCTCTGCCCCATCAGCATATGCAGCGGCGTTGGTTGCATATTCGTAGGCCCTGTCGCGGTATGATTTAAGAAGATTAACTGTGGACTGGTTGACAGTCATCGGCACAACCCTCTCGGCCTCTCGCTTTGCGTTGTCCCTTTCGTCCCTTGCATCCTCGGCGTTGTCCCTTGCAGCGTTAAGGCTGGCCGCAATGGTATTGGCAACCTCCAGTATGGCTGCGTATCTGGTGTATTTTGCAAGGGCCGCTTCGTAAAAGGTTTGGGCGTTCATGGCCTGGGCCTCGGCATTGGTGGCAAAGGCCTCGGCGGCACTTGCATTTGTTCTTGATGCCTCATCGGAAAAATCAAACCGCGAAAGGACTGTAAATGCCGCCCTCGCCGTTCTTGCTGACGCTGCTGCGCTGGCCGCATTGGCCTTTGCCCTGCCGGTGTAGGTGGAAGCGGCGTCGCTGTATT
Organism: Deltaproteobacteria bacterium; assembly: GCA_015228875.1. Lineage (GTDB taxonomy): Bacteria > UBA10199 > UBA10199 > UBA10199 > JADGCS01 > JADGCS01. The sequence continues at coordinate 33,515 of JADGCS010000035.1, forward strand.
GCCTTAAACTCCTGACTGTGTTTTCGTCCACATAATGTGGCACCAGTCTCTCGGACTCGACTTTTGCGCGATCCCTGTTTGCCCTTGCGGCCGCGGCCTCCTGTTTGGCGGTCTCAAATGCAGCAGCGATATCCTGTTTTGCCCTGTGAATGGCCTTAACCTTTTCGATCTCGGCCTCCAGAGCCCTTTTGGAGTGCCCTGCAGAGGCGAGATGATCGGTCGCCTGACCGGTAAGAGAATCTATTCTGCCATGGATTTCTGCGAGGTCATCAAACTTGAGGTCAAGGCGTTTCATTTCGGTCATCCATTTTTCTGTGTCTTCCCTTGCCTTTAATATGCGGTCATTTGCGGCATTAACCGCGCTAAAGAGCTGCTGGGCCTGTTTTTCGGTCTGCAGGGTATGCTGATAGGAGGCCTCCCTGTATGAGAAAACGGCGGTGATTCTTTTAAGCTCATCTGTGGCCCTCTTTGCCTCTGCGGTTGCCTGCTCCGCTGTTTTAAGATTTGCCGGCACCTCTTTTGCTGCGGTCTCCCTCTGGATTTTTTTAAACTGCTCAAACTCGACCTCTTTGATACGCGCATCAATGATTTGGTCAAGACCCGTGGCCTTGTGTATGACCGCCATCGTTTGTGCATGGACAGATCTGACGGCAGCAACAGCGTTGGTGAGTTCCGGGGCGTTTTGAAGGCGGTATTTTTCGATTGAGGTGACCAGCGTGTCTGTGAGGGCGCTCACGCGCTCTGCTGCTGCACTTGCGCGCTGCACCTGCCCCATAAGAGACCCTTCTTTTTCTTTTGTCTGCATGGATCTCTCATAAGTGGCGGTCAGTTTGGCAAGACCGCTTTCTATCTTTTCGATCTCGGCGCATGCCTTTTGCGCCTCGTCCAGTGCTTTGTTGAGGGCGGCAAGCCCACCCACAAGGTCGCTGTTTATGTTTTGTCTTTTTGCCGCAACGATGTGTTTAAATTCGGCCTCGTACTGGTTAAAAACTTTTTCGAGATCGTCGTCGTCGTACAGGTCGATGTGCGCATCGTTGTTGACGGCCCTGAGACGGTTGCGGACCTCGCTGAGTTTTTTTAAATCAAGGGTTGAGCCGTCAATGGTTGCAAATTCAAAAAGCGCCTTGATCTTTGGATTGCCGGCACCCCCGTTCCCACAGTCGGAGGCTGTACCTTTTGACGGGAGACCGGCTGGCAGCACACCCCTGCGGGTACGGCACTCGATATCTGCCCGGGGATCAGAATAATGACCATTAAGGGTATCTGTTAAAAACTGAACAGCCTTTTTGTTATCACCCGAAATCTGATCGCCCTTCTTTTTGAGATTCTCTCTATTGTATTTGTCGAGGTCTGTTAAAAAACGCAGGGCATTGTTTTTTGTTGCCTGCGCGATGGCATTATCGACATCGAACTGGATATCGCTTTTAACAGAATCACCAAAAGCGCCGTGTTCTGTGTGCGTAAGGCGCACGGAGCCGTCTTCTTTGATTGAAACTGTGGATGTCTCATCGGTCCATTCGAAATCCTGAACTTTAAAATTAATCTTTGGGGTTTCTGTGTACAATCTGCTGATTGTCATTTGTTTTCTCCTTTAATAAAATTTAATACAGAAATGGTTGATGAGGGATTTAAAAAAGGCAAGGGGATTCTCTGTAAGAATTACGTCAATGTGCGGGAGGGGTAACGTGTCGGTTATTTTTTTGGGATACTACGAAACCTCTACCTGTATACCCATGTCTTTGGCCGCTTTGCTGATTAATTTTTGCAAATCCAACTGGGCCTCTCGGTCGATGCCTCGACCAGCTGCCTCCATAAAGCGCACCATTGTTGCGGCGTGGACCCTGCGGGTTGGGCCGGTGTTTCTTTCTTGTTCGTTCTGGATCATCGCAAGGAGATTAAGGGCGCGGCCCACTCTGTCCCGCGCCTGTACCACCCCCCGGGGCCCAAGTTTGATGTATGCGTTTATTTCGCTGGCAAAGCCAAGCACCTTTTTCTGGTTGGGGGTTGTGACTTCCGTGGTTGGCCTTGGGGCTTGTGGCTTTGCCGCTAGTCCTGTCGCTGGTTTTACCTGTGGTGCTGTGTCTGTGTCGTCTGTTTTTGCCTTATCTGACAAGCCAAAGACATCATCAAAGGACCCACCTTGGCCAAAGACCCTTTCACAATCTTTGATATGCGTCTCAAGTTGATACATGAGGGACAACCCCCTCTCGCCGTAATTGCGCATCTCTTCTGAATTACACATGGCAAGGGCCTGCTTAAGAAGGTGCATGTAGCGACCCTCTACAGTTTGAGTGGGGGCAAGTTTCATCACAGTTGCGGCCCATTTATGTGCCTCGGGGGTACGAGCATAGGGACCCCCCCTGCGCATCTCCTCTGCGTTGGCTATCTCCAACTTGAGGCTGATGACCACCTGATAAATCCTTGCAAAAATGTTCCAAGCCGGCAGTACTTTAAGTTCTTCGCTTGACAGGCCGGCCTTGAGATGCCCCGCTTTCATGGTCGCAGCTTGATAAACTCCGGTGTTGCCGAGATGATCAAGGAGCGCCGCCGCAAATTTGAGATGCTCTGCATCGCCATCAACGGGAACAGTGATGGTTTGTCTCGTGAATTCGAGGACAGGTCTTTTGCCCTCGCCCTCTCCCCGATAGATGGTCCATATTGTTGTGCTTGAGGGTATGCGACCACCGCGTGCGACCCACCTGTTTTTTCTTAAACTCTCTTCTACCGTGAGCTGCATACCGGTTGCCTTGACAGCCTTTTCCATCTCACCCACATCAAGGCTCATATCCATTCCAAAAACAAGCTGATGCCCTTCTTCCGGTTTTGCCCCTTTTTCGATAAGCACATATGTTGTGTGCGGTGGTTTTTGTATTTTTTCTACGTTGTAACTGGCAGGCAAGACCGGCTTTGCACCCTCCTGCCCCCTTTTGTCCCAGAGCCAGAGGGCCTTATCCCTTTGCGCAAAAGATCTTCTTGTTTCGGGAAAGAGAGTGTTGTCCTTACCCACCTTATCGAGCTTTGAAAGGATGTGCTCACCGATGCCTCTAAACAAAGAGGGGCTTTTGCGGTCAAGAAGCGCGTCCATAAAGGGTTTAAACTCGAACATCCGGACAACTTGATAATCGGATGAGATGAGCCTGTCATCATGAACCGCCTCAACTACACGTGTGGCAACATTAATGGCACGCATCAGCAGGTTGGGTTGATCCAACATGCCTTCGGTAAGGACCACGACCGAGTAATGGGTGATATGCAGTGCAGGGCTGCCATCTATTGTGACTAAAAGGGTATCGCGTTTTGCTGACTGCGTTACCTCGAACCTTGGATTCTGTTGCAGCAGTCTTGCAACGCCGTCAAGATCCATAGGGTATGAGAACACATATTGAAGGTACTGCGTAGTAACAAACAGGTTTTCGAGAAAAGTAAGCCCCCTGCCTGTATAAAAGGCGTGAAAATCCGGCATACAAACAAAGGGTGTCTTTGAGGATTTGTTGCCTGGCACAAATCTTTTGCTGAGCTCCCCTGTATGAATTGCATTAAGTCCAATCAGCGCATCGGTACGCAGACCAGACACATCGAGATTTGGTTTTTCTGCGATCTGCTTGAGTGTCGCAACGCGTCCCGGAGCGGCCTGGGCCTCTACCTCTGCTACAAAAGAGGCTGAGAGGACCTCTCTTCTCTCAATAGTATAATCGGGCTCATCCCCCCGATCTCCAATAGAAGCACGCCTCTGCAGGAGTGCGTCGAGATTGCTTGCAATATTGCTGCTGGCTGTTTGTTGTGTTGGTTGTGTTGGTTGTGTTCGCTGTGCCCGTGCCTCCATCGCACGGGCGTAACCTGTGACCAGCACCCTAAGTTGCTCCTTTACAACAGCGTGTTGAGGACCAGCGATCGGCGTCCTTGGTGCCGGTGAAAGAACACGATCAACCTCTGCCCATGTTGGCAGTGTCTTGGCGGCTAGTATTTGTTGGGCAGCTGCTGGCAGCTGGTTCCAGATCCCTGCCTTTTGTGCCAACTGTAAAAAACTTGGCAGTGGTTGTAATGGTCCCATAACGTGCTCCTGTCTTGATGCTGCGGATGAGGATCAATCATGTCATACGGACCAAGGCCCGTCTGTTCTCTCATACACAAGTTACTAACTTGACTTTGACGCGGTTGAATTTATTCATTTTGCGAGGAATGCAACCGCGCTCCGTCGTCTTTGAAATGCACACACAGCTATGCACATCGTCGTATTGTCTGGATAAAAGTTGCTTGAGTCAGCGGTTTTTTTAAAAAAAATTCAGGCACGGTTACACAATTCTGTAATCCACTTGAATGATTGAGGAAATCAAGGGGGGGCGTGTTAAACCCTCATGGCTTGTTTTGTGAATGATAATCGATCAATGGTTTTAGGATGAGCGACAAGGGGTTGATATAAAGACCGACAAATGTTGTACCGGGGCGGTAATCATGACCCTCTGTGCAATACGCAACGGTTGTGGCCTGCAAGCCTACTGAGTCATCAAAAAGACCAACACGAATTGTGGGTGCGGCCACAAAGTAGGGATCATAGGAACCTTGGAAGGTTTTTTCTACGCGTTTCGGCATCAATTTTTGCATGGTATCCGCCCGCGTAGTGTTTTCCGCTTTATGCGGGTTATGATCGTCCTTGTTGTAGACACTCCCAAGATCCATGGCCACATCAATGGTAAGGGGTGCAAGATCAAAACGCAGCCCGACCTCTCCATAACTGAATGTATGATCACTGTCAGCAATCATGCCGCCCCCCACAACGAGCTTAAGCAGATTGTGTGCGGATTGCAGGTCAGTTTGATTTGCGGGAAGGGGGGCATCCCCTGTTTTTTCTCCCTCAATCTTGATCCCAAGATCAACATTTAAAGACCCGTTGATAAGACCCACAAACTTTGTTTCGTCTCCGAGACTTGTTCCCACGCCAAACCTCAATTGAGCCGGCAGTGAACCGTTGTCCTGTATTTTTGTTTCGCCCATTGCTTCTCCTTAAAAAAATATTTGTATCCAGAAATTTTCAAAGTTGACAGAGCGCGGGTGCATTCATCGCAAAATGAAGGAACTCAACCGCGACAAAGTCAAGTTGGTAACTTGAAAATGGTTGTTTTGCGCGCCTAAGCTGTCAAGATTTTTGTTGAGGGACATTCTCTTTGCGATGCGCAAGCAACACGTAAGA
>JADGCS010000036.1:0-13301 GCA_015228875.1 Deltaproteobacteria bacterium
GTACTTACCATTGTAGTACGTGTGTAGCCCTGGACGTAAGGGCCATGATGACTTGACGTCATCCCCACCTTCCTCCCCGTTAACCGGGGCAGTCTCCTTAGAGTGCTCAACCAAATGTTAGCAACTAAGGATAGGGGTTGCGCTCGTTGCGGGACTTAACCCAACATCTCACGACACGAGCTGACGACAGCCATGCAGCACCTGTCTCCCGGTTCCCGAAGGCACTCCCCTATCTCTAGGGGATTCCGGGGATGTCAAACCCAGGTAAGGTTCTTCGCGTTGCGTCGAATTAAACCACATACTCCACCGCTTGTGCGGGCCCCCGTCAATTTCTTTGAGTTTTAATCTTGCGACCGTACTCCCCAGGCGGGATACTTAATGCGTTAGCGACGGCACCGAAGGGGTCAATTCCTCCGACACCTAGTATCCATCGTTTACAGCGTGGACTACCAGGGTATCTAATCCTGTTTGCTCCCCACGCTTTCGTGCTTCAGCGTCAGTGTATGGCCAGTGAGCCGCCTTCGCCTCCGGTGTTCTACCTAATATCTACGCATTTCACTGCTACACTAGGTATTCTGCCCACCTCTCCATAACTCAAGAAACGCAGTTTCAGGCGCAATTCCCAAGTTGAGCCCGGGTCTTTCACACCTGACATACGTCTCCGCCTAGACACACTTTACGCCCAGTAAATCCGAACAACGCTTGCGCCCTCCGTATTACCGCGGCTGCTGGCACGGAGTTAGCCGGCGCTTCCTCCTGAGGTACATTCAAGCTGCCCTGTTGTTTACAAGGCAACCTTATTCCCCCATGACAGTAGTTTACAACCCAAGGGCCTTCTTCCTACACGCGGTATTGCTGGATCAGGGTTTCCCCCATTGTCCAATATTCCCCACTGCTGCCTCCCGTAGGAGTCTGGGCCGTGTCTCAGTCCCAGTGTGGCTGATCGTCCTCTCAGACCAGCTACCCGTCATTGCCTTGGTGAGCCATTACCTCACCAACTAGCTGATGGGACGCAAATCCATCCTTAAGCGAGACCTTAGATCAGAGGGCCTCTTTTCCTAAAAGGAACTTTACGATCCTTAAAGCGTATCGGGAATTAGCTCCACTTTCGCGAAGTTGTCCCCGTCTAAAGGGAAGGTAATCTACGTGTTACTCACCCGTGCGCCACTTTACACACCCCCCGAAGGGGGCTATCTCGTGCGACTTGCATGTGTTAAGCATACCGCCAGCGTTCGTTCTGAGCCAGAATCAAACTCTCCAGTTTAAATCTGGATTTGAAATTCTGCAAAAAGCAGAACTCAAAAAAATCTTCGGCTCGTCCACCAAAGCTTGCGCCCCGGCAGACAAACCCGCTTATATGTTTTGTCGTTCTGTTATTTAATTTTCAAAGAAAACGTTATTCGATTTGGAACCACTATCACGAGCAGTTCTCAATTTGTAACGGCAAGAGGAACATTTTATTGCGATCATGTTCATTACCGAGGGCGCTAAGTACTACAACATTCACCAATAAAGTCAACAGGAGAAATGATTTTTATTCAAAAAAATACCCTATGATTTTCAACATGTTGGAGCATGCGACCTTTTTTTACATTTTTTTTTAAGTTTTGAAATCATTGAATTCCACAACCACATGGATTAAAGTTGCCCTCAGTTTCCACTGCAGACACTCTATTAATTAAACAAGGGGCTCTTGACCATGTTCAATCAAAAAGGATTTTCGCTCAAAGAATTTCTTGCTGTCATTCTTATTATCGGTGCACTCTGCACCATCTCTGTCCCTCTCTATGATTTGCTGCAGAATTCTTATAACGAGAGACAATTAACAAAAACTATCGAGAGAATTCAAACAGGACTTGCGCAATACAAGACAGAAAAAAACACATTCCCAAATGTGTTAGATGCAGAACCCATCAACCAATTCTGTAAAAAATGTTTTGGCATGATTCTTAACAGGGGAATAAAAAACAAACGCTGGTACAAGGCAGGACAAAACGACTACCTCTTTTCAAAAAACGGACACTTCAAAAAAAACAGCGCCGACACTTCGCTCGCGGCTTGTTCCAGAATAACGTACAGCAACGTCACCGGCAATCTCACAACAAAAATGTGTGAGTGAACTTTTAAGCATGCATGTTGTGTAGGTCGCAAAATGCCACGCAATCCGCATCACGATACCATCCCGATAAAATTAAACTGCCTGCCCTCACTTTTTTGACGGCGGTACGAAAAAAAGAGGTCTGCGTGTTCGTAGGTGCAGAGATGGAGATCCATGATGTGCAATAAATCAAGCCCGCATTCTTGTAATACCATTTGCGCTGTCCCCTTGAGATCAAGGTGAGGTCTCCCGCCGTGCCTCTGGCTCCATTTAAATCGATCGCGATATTTAGTTTTAAATTCCTCGATCACCTCATCACCCACCTCGTAGTGGTGTTCCGAAATCGCCGGACCAATAGCCGCATGAATATTTTCGAGACAGCAATGCAAAGATGCTGTCATTATCCTTAACGCCTCTTGAATCACCCCATTCACAAGCCCTCGATAACCGGCGTGCACAGCGGCAATCACCTCTTTGACTTCATCGTAAAGAAGTATAGGGACACAGTCCGCCGTCTTAACCCCAATGATAATGTCCTTGCGATCCGTCACAAGGGCATCACCCTCCGGTAGATGGACAAGATCCATCCCGCGATCCATGTAGACAACACGCGTTGAATGAATCTGCTTGAGTGAATAAATCTGACTGGGCAGGACCTTGATCTCCTGCGCAATGCGATCGTAGTCGTTGCCAAGTTCTTTGGTAGTAAACCCGTGAATGAGGTTTGAAAATTTGGAGAGATTGGGTGAATGAAGAATTTTGGGCATTGCGCCAGATAACCCGCATGGCTCGATGAATCAACGAATAACACACCACCGCGTGGCAAGCGGCCCTGCCCTACAAGACAGGACCACACTGATGATCCTTTATGACGGTGCTACACGACATGCCATACTTATATAACCCGCATAGAGCGGAAAACACTACGCGGGCGGATACCATGCAAAAATTGATGCCGAAACGCGTAGAAAAAACCTTCCAAGGTTCTGATTCCACCGGTTAATACTGGAAAACCAAAACCCGCCCTCAACTCCACTATTTCATCTTCGAGCCGTCGTTGCTCTATAAACTGTCCGTGCAGAAAAATACTGTGCGTTATTAATAAAACATCCGCAGAGCCTCATTAAAATCCAGGGGCATTTCTGCCTCAAACGTCATTTCTTTACCTGACGCAGGGTGCTTAAGCGTCAACTGCTTTGCGTGCAACAGCGGCCGCCCAAGGCCCCTGATGAATTTCTGTTCGGCCTCGTCAAACAGATGCAACTTTTTCGTGCCGCCGTAGACCTCGTCTCCCAGAATAGGATGGCCGATGTAACTCAAGTGTACCCTGATCTGGTGCGTGCGCCCTGTCTTTGGTTGAACCTCCACATATGTGACCCTCTTGTTTTTTTGAATCACCCGCACACCCGTTATCGCCTCTTTGCCCTTTTTTTGATTCACCACAAACCGCTTGCGGTTCTGCTCTGACCTTTTCATTAAATGAACAAGGGTCTGCTGTGTTTTTTGAACCTCGCCCAGGCACAGGGCATGATATATTTTTTGAACCGTCTTGTTTTTAAACTGGTCCGATAGATTCTGGTGTGCCTGATCGTTCTTTGCCACAACAAGAACCCCTGATGTCCCCTTGTCAAGACGGTGAACAATCCCGGGCCTCTCAACACCGCCAATGCCTGAGAGATCCCTGCAATGGTATAATAGCCCGTGCACCAGCGATTCGTTATAATTGCCGGCCCCCGGGTGAACCGCTATACCGGCCTGTTTGTTGAGCACAATGATGTCTCGATCTTCAAAAAGCACGTTGAGATTCATGGGACGCGGGACAAGGTCCATGCTCTTGATGGGCGGTCTATTGACCGTGATCTTGTCACCAACCCTCACCTTACAGGAGGGCTTAACCGCCGCCCCATTCACAAGGACAAAGGAATCCCTGATGAGTTGCAAGGACTCGGACCGCGATGTGCACAGGCCAAGCTGTGCCAGGTAATGATCCAGACGATCGCCCGCCACCTCTACAATGTGAACAACCTCAGGCATGGGGCATGGATAAGCTGATTGTGAGTGTGAATCAAGGGACACTTAAAATGATTGCATCACTTTTTAAGATCGAGGTTCCAGTACGCAAAATCAACGGGGTTCATGTAGACATGCCACAAATCATACAGACGGTCTTTGGGTGAGATTTCCATAAACAGGCTGTACTGGGGGACTGCGGGTCTGCGCAGCAGAGTCATCCCGGCCTGCTGAGGGGTGCGCCCGCCCTTTTTGCTGTTGCAGGCGATACAACTGCAGACAACATTAGTCCAATCAGTCTCTCCCCCCTGCGACAGGGGGATCACATGGTCGATGTTGATGTTTTGCCGCTTGAATGCATGGCCACAGTACTGGCAGGTGTTGTTATCCCTAAGATAGATGTTTTCGCGCGAAAACCTTACGTTTCGACGCGGGACCTTATTGTAACACTGCAGCATGATCACGCGGGGGACCCTGATGACTTTTTCGGTCATGCTGACCTGTTCATCATTTTTTGAGACAGAAAGCTCTGACCACGATTTAAAATCGTAAACCTGATACTGCTGATCTACAATCTTGGCGAGTCCTTTAAAGACAAGGCAGATAGCCCTTTTGATAGAAGTGACATGAACGGGAACATACGACCGGTTAAGGACTAATGTGGAGCCCTCTATCATGATTCTATTTTAACCCATATTTAAGCCTATGGGAAGCAGGAATTTTAACCCGTCTTTAAAGACAACAAACCTCGAAATACCGGGAACAAGGCAATATTACTGACTTAGAGCCGATCTGGCCCTGTCATTTGCGGCGATAATGCGCCCCGAATTGATCTCGACAAGCCATGTAAACCCATGACTTCCTGCGCCACAATCAAATCTCACCCTGCCCTCGTACCGGGATAAAAGCGTCGGCACGCAGTCAAGGGGAGACAAGGGTGCGCTGCCCGGTCCTGCCATGATCTCACCCAACCGCTTTGATGAGTTTTGTGCTGGTTTGTAATCAAACAAAATGCGGGCTGCCTTTGCAGTATCACGGCCATCAAAATAATCACGCAGAGCAATTAAAGCCATCACCACAGCAAAAGCAGCAAAGACCACAATCAGCGCACGGTACAGACAACTCATTTCTTGTCCTTCTGTGTGTTCAGGTTGTCGTTGATGATTTTGATTAATTTTTCTCTGTCGGCCTCTGTGATCTTGTCCAGCGGCAGACCCTCCACCGACTGCCCCAGGGCCTTCTCGATCTTAAGGTTCATGTCTTGGGTCTCTTTTTTTGTTTTGGTGAAATTTTGAACAGCGCCGTAAAGTTCCAACGCCTGGGTTTTAACCAACCTGATATTTTCTGGTGTGACCTTGCTGCGCAAGAAATCCCTTACGTTGGTATCGTTGATGCGAAAGTCTCCAAAAAAATACAGACCAAAAAAAACACAGGTCAAAAAAAATAGAATCTTAATGTATTTGATCATGCCTCTTTATAAAAATATGCGCCCCCAATTTCAAACAAATACTTGGTGTTTATCGGGGTAACCCCTGTTTCCCCGGCTGCTATCTAAACCTTGTGGTTTTCCGGGTTTTGTGTTCTAATCGGGGGGATGAGTTTTAACGATAAGTCCATTCTGCAGCAGGAACTCCTCTCAACACCACAAATACTGGTCGTTGACGACAACGAAACCAACGTCGAACTCATCTGCATGCATCTCAAACCTTACAACTACAAAATCGTCAAGGCATACGATGGCGACGAGGCTCTGCAACTCATACAAAATGACCCACCAGACTTGATTTTGCTCGATCTGATGATGCCCAAGGTGTCTGGTTACGAGGTCTGTCAAAAAGTTAAAAGCAACCCGCTCACCACACTCATCCCCATTGTCATCATCACGGCGCTCCGCGAACTCGACGACAAAATAAAGGCCATGCAGTTTGGTGCCGACGATTTTTTAATCAAGCCCTTTAATAAAATTGAGCTGCTCACGCGCATCAAGTCACTTTTAAGATTAAAGCAGCTCTACGATGAGATGGACCATGCAGAATCCATGGTTTTTGCTCTCGTCGAGGCCCTCGAAGCAAAAGACGTCTACACCCGTGGCCATTCTGAGCGCGTCTCCAAGTACTCGGTAATCCTTGCGCGCGCCATGGGTCTTTCGGAGCCCGAGGTCGCTCTTATTAAAAAAGGGGCGCTCCTTCACGATATCGGCAAAATTGGCGTTAAGGATGTCATCCTCAACAAAATAGAGAGACTCACCCACGAAGAAATGGCCCACATCCGCACCCACCCGGCACGCGGGTACGAGATCTGCAAGACACTCAAGTCATTTAAGCCTTACCTGCCCTGCATCCGCTGGCACCACGAACGCATAGACGGCAAGGGCCACCCCGACGGTATCGGAGAAGACGAGATCCCGCTCATCGCGCGCATCTGTTCCATCACCGATGCCTTCGATGCCATGACCAGCAACCGCCCCTACCGCAAGGGCATCAACCCCATACAAGCAGCAAGTATTTTTGAGAGAGAAATTAACACCGGCCAGTGGGATAAAGAGATCTTAAAAATCTTCGCGGATCTGATTAAAAAATCCTACGCCGAATAAACAACCATCGACCATACTCCCAAAAAATAGTAAATTATGGGAGTATGTTCCCAAGGCTGGTTAAACCGTCAAAATCTCATAGTTTTTTCGTATTTAGTGCCCGCGGCACAGGCAAATCCACCTTTATTAAAAAACAGTTTCTTAACAAAACCCCCTCAGAAAATGTTATCACTATCGATTTGCTTCTCCCGTCAACAGAAGATTTATACGCAAAAAATCCTGGGAGACTCATTGCGGAGGTCATAGCCCATAAGGAAGCAAAACAATTGGATTGGATTTTTATCGATGAGGTTCAAAAGGTGCCGCGTCTCCTGGATGTTGTTCATCACCTGATTGAAGAACAAGGGGTCAAATTTATTTTAACCGGTTCGAGCGCACGAAAACTCAAGAGGGGATCCGCCAATCTCCTTGCGGGGAGAGCCTTTGTTTATGCACTTCACCCCCTGACTGCTTGTGAACTTGGGAACAATTTTGATTTATCAGAGGCCCTGCATTGGGGGACCCTGCCTCAAATCTCAACTTTAAAAAACAAGACAGACAAGGCATCGTATTTAAAAAGTTATGCCCTGACTTATCTTAAAGAAAAAATCCAGACAGAGCAACTGGTCAGACGACTGGACCCCTTTCGCTTATTTCTCGAAGTCGCCGCACAATGCAACGGCCACATTATAAATTACAGCTCCATAGCCCGTGACACGGGTTTGGTGGATCACAAGACCATTCAGTCTTATTTTCAGATCCTCGAAGACACCCATTTGGGATTTATTTTGCCTGCCTACCACCGGTCTTTCAGAAAGGCCCAGTCCTCCCACCCAAAATTTTATTTTTTCGACATTGGCGTCAAAAGGGCACTGGAGAACACTTTGGACGTCCTTTTAAAACCTAAAACATCAGCATTTGGAGATGCCTTTGAACACTGGGTGATCACAGAGATTTTCAGACTCAATCAGATTCTTTCTGCCGATTTCAGATTGTCTTATTTCTCCGGACCTCACAGCGAAATCGATCTTGTTCTGTCAAAGACTAAAAAAGATATCCTGGTCGAAATCAAATCAAGCCCTGTGGTTGATCCGTTAAAAGTTGCAAAACTCGCAAGACTATCCGAAAATTTTACCGAGGCAGGTGTCTACTATCTCTCTTTAGACAAAACCGCTCAAAAGATAGGCCCTGTCCATTGTCTTTATTGGCAAGAAGGGTTTAAGAGGATTTTTAAAAATTCACCTTAAGAAATTCCCTCACATCCCAAAAAACTCAAGCACCGCCATCGAAAACCACGGGATGTAAGTGAGGACCATCAAGGCAGCAAGCAACAGGACAAGAAACGGGAGCGACACACGATACAGATCAAAGATGCTCCGTTTAAACCTGAACGAAGATATAAAAAGGTTAAGTCCGACCGGCGGGGTCAGATAACCGATTTCAAGGTTGGTCAAAAAGATAATCGCCAGGTGAATGGGATTAACACCGTACTTGAGGGCGATGGGGGTGATGATCGGCACCACCACAATAATCGCCGAAAAGATATCCATGAGACAACCAACCACCAGCAGGAACAAATTAAGCGCGACAAGAAAGGCCCACTTTGAATGGATGAACTGACTCACCCAGCCAAAAATTTTAAACGGGACCTCCTGATCAATAAACATGTTGGTCATCCCCATCGCCACACCAAGGATGATGAGTATGCCGCCGACAAGGATCATGGATTCTTGAATAATGCGCGGGATGTCTGTAAATATTTTAAGATCGCGGTAGATAAAAACCTCGACAATAAAAACATAAAACGCCGCAACCGAGGCAGCCTCGCTCACCGTGATAAACCCCCCGTAAATGCCAACAAGAATAACAGCCGGCAACGGCAATTCCCAGATGGCCGCCCTGAACGAGGTGAGGACATTTTTTATCTTAAAGGGCACAGGCTCGGCATTAATTTTTTTGCCCGTGTAAATAGAATGAGTGGCAAGGATCACAATAAGCACAATCCCCGGCAAAATACCGGCGATAAAAAGTTTGTCAATGCTGACACCACCGATAAGACCATAAAGAATCAGCGGCAGGGACGGCGGAAACAAAAGCCCCAGAGACCCGCAACAGGTGACAAGCCCCATCGCGAATTTATCGGGATAGTTTTCTTTGATAAGAATGGGGTACAAAAGACCACCCAAGGCAATGATGGTGACACCCGAGGCCCCTGTAAAGGCCGTAAAAAAGGCACACGCAAACAAGGTGACAATGGCGAGCCCCCCGGGCATCCAACCCACAACAGAGCGTGCCACGTTGACCAGCCGCGTAGGCGCGTTACTCTCCGCCAGCATATAGCCCGCAAACGTGAACAAGGGGATGGTCAGCAAAACAGGCTGCGAGGCCAGCTTGTAGTACTCCGAGATGATCGCAATGGGATTCATTGCCAATTGATCGTACGAATACAGCGCAACCCCGCCAAACATCGCAAAGAGAGGGACACCGAGCAGGGCAAAGAGAATAAATATTAATGTGGCCATGGTTTATTTTAATTTTATTTTAACAGACACTGATATCTCGCCTTGTTCTTCTTGCTGCGGATACTCTTTATCACCGCCTGCAAAATTGTAGATCACCTCGAGTATCTTGACGAGATACCTCCATGTGATCAGCCCAAATCCTATCGGAAAAATAACAGAAAAATAGGCCTTGGGCACACCCTTAAAGAGAAGATCACCGGACTCAAACATCAGTTGATCCTGAAAAAACAGGCAGGATGCGCGTGTGAGCAGGACGGCTACCACCACGACAAAGATATAGACAAAAATATTGACGAGAGGCCTTACTTTGTCCGGCAGAAACTTGGTCAAGACCTCCAGAGAGAGGTGTCGATCCTGCTTTGCCGCAATGGTCGCCGCAAAGACGCCCACCCAAAGCACAAGCAGGCGATTAAAGACATCGGCCCAGTTGATCCCCGAATCGAAAAAATTTCGCAACACCACCTGAAGAAACGCAAAGATCAGCAGAACAAGAAGACTCACGAGCAGAAAATATTTTTCTATTCTGACAAGGAACCGATCAATAAAAAAAATGACCTTGAACGGATTGATAAACATGAAACGCCCTGTTGAGAGTCTGTCGAAAAACCCTATTTAAGATACCCCAGTACCTGATCGAGCAACTCCTGTGGATAGAGCCTGCCCACGAGGTTTTCACGAACCTGTTTGCCAATGGCTTTAAGTTCTTCTTCGGCAGCGGGATCAAGGGTCACGATTTTAATACCCGAATTTTGAACAGCCCCCTTGGATTCTATATTGTCCCGGCGTGTGTTTCTGGTGAGATCTAGGGCCCTGCGTGAAATGATTTCGTTGATGATTTTTTTATCACCGCCCGAAACCCCTGCCCACGCCTTGTTGGTAAATAAAATCCCGCCCGTCCCGTTGACCAGATTGATGTCTGTCATGAATTTTGTCTTTGTGTGCCACTGAAAGGCAATGGCCCCCAGCTCTGGCGCGTAAGCCGCATCGATAAGATTTGTCTGCAGAGATGTTAAAACGTCGGTAATGGCAAGAGGAACAGGGGTGACGCCCATCGCCTTGTACATTTCTTCGGCCAAGGGATCGCCCTCCCACATCCACATTTTCATGCCGCTCATGTCTTTCTTTTTCTTGATGGGCTTGTTTGAAAATATTTTTACAAACCCCACCTCGGCCCAACCCAGAAGGACAAAACCCTTTTCTTCAAATTTTTTGGCAAACACATTAAACATATTGGAGTAGACCTTGTCGACCTCTGCATCGTTATTGAATAAAAACGGGAGTTCCAGAACTCGCACCTCGGAATTAATAAGCCCCATACCCACACCGGTCAGCGCGGCCCCGTCGATCTGTCCATAGCGCATTTTTCTGACGACGTCTTTTTCGTCACCCTGCACACCACCTGCAAATATTTTTATTTTGACCCGCCCGCCTGTTTTTTGATCGATCTCGTTTACCGCGGCTTCGAGTCCCTTGTAGAGAGAGGTCCCCTGAGGGGCCAGGGTAGCGAGCTTAAGCTCGGCAGCCTGCGCAGTTTGGGTTGCAAAGACCAGTGCCACAACCATCATCAAAGCTTTACATAGTTTCATTTTTACTCCTTATGTGATGTGTTAAATCAGTATGAAAAAAATTTTGCCTTGTTATCAAGCAACCACCGTGCCCGTATTTTAGCCATCTCGTTTGCCAGTCGCGCCTCGGGCAGGGCCGTGGCATCGGCGCTCAGCACCTCATTAAGAAGACTGTCAAACAGCTGCGCGTCCTTTGCCTCGATAGCGTAAATCTGCGCGTAAAAAACCAGCCCCATGAGAAATTTTCTTTGATAGGCACTCAGGGCCTTTTCAAAATGAACTTTTGATTTTGCAAGGTCTCCCCCAAATAACTTGGGCCTTGCGCCATAAGAAAAACCAAAGAACAAATGCGGTCCGCCGTAAAAATAATTTTCGTCCAGCTTAAGCACCCTGGCCATCAAGGCCTCTGCCTTGGGGAACTCTGCAATGGCGATGGGAGAATCTTTCGAGAGGTTGATCAGACTCCCCCAGTTCATCGCCGTCCAGAACATCTGCGGCACAGCCCCCCTGCCAAACGACTTGAGTGCCTTTTCGTAAGTGCCAAGGTCCTTGTTAAGGGCCCTTTTGTAAGCGCCATTGGTCGTTAAAGCCTTAAGGCCAAAATCTTTACCCTTGGTGTAAAAGTCCTTGGCCCTCTGAAAACTTTTTTGGTATTTTGCCTCGTCGACATCCTGAAATGCAAGCATGTCAAATTCGACAAAACCCTGCGTGTAATTGGCGTAAGAACGGGCAAGCAAGGTGTTTAAGTTTTTGTTTTTTGGATTATCGTACTGAAAGGCCTCGATCATTTTGAGCATGGTCATGCTGGCATTTTTTGCGATCTCGATGTCGGATTCCATTTCGAACGAGGGGGCACCCGCAGTCATAATTTGTGCCGTGATATCCGATGCGATTTTTTTGGGTGTGCAGGACTGACCCAGAAAGGCAATCAAGGCAAGGCAGACCATGTGAATCTTGAATTTTAAAAACAGACGAGTCATGATTTATTCCCCCAACCAACCTTGGCGCAGTGGCGTAATATACAAGGACAAGTAAATCAATTGATTTGTCTTAAACGCAGGCCGTCCGGAGAGGAGATGAATTCCCTTGGTGAACGCAAAGCGTCATTGGCCACCACGGGATTTTAATGAACCTTCTTTTTACCAACCATCTCTGCGGCGTAGGCAAGGTTCTTCTGTGAGATAGTCACCCCGCCCATCAGGCGGGCAACCTCTTTGACCCTGTCATCGTCCGAGAGAATCTTAACACGTGTGATTGTTTTATTTTGGGATTGCTGCTTGTGGACCACATAGTGCTGATCCGCAAGAGAGGCAATCTGCGCATGATGTGTCACACAAAAGACCTGAAAACTTTTTGAGAGATCCTTTAATTTATTGCCGACAAGTTCGACGGCAGCACCCGAAATGCCGGCGTCTATTTCATCAAAAATTAGGGTGCCCCCCTTGCGCCTCTGCGAGAGGACCTTTTTTAAAGCGAGGAAAATACGCGAAGTCTCACCACCGGAGGCTATTTTGGCAAGGGGCCTCGGTGCAAGCCCTGGATTAGGGGAGAGCATAAAGGTCACGTGATCAATCCCGTTCTCTGAGTAATGGACAAGGTCATCAAGTTGGGCGTCTGTGTTTGTTTTAATAGCGACATCAAACTGGACGCCCGGCATAAGGAGTGAGGTCAATTCGTCTTTAACATTTTTTTCGAGAGCCTGTTTGGTTTGATGGCGTGCCGCAGACAACAAGACAGCATATTTTTTGAGACGCACCATCACATCGCAGAGTCGGGCCAAAAGCTGATCAAGGCTACAATCGGCCCCTTCTATACCCGAGATCTCATTTTTGATCGCGTCATATTTTTTTAAGACTGCCGACAGATCGGGACCATATTTTCTTTTTAAAATCTCAAGCTGATACAACCGCCCCTCGACCTCTTCGAGGTTTAAATCGGCGTTACAGGTGTTTGCTAAAGAGGTTCTGGCGATCTCGTATGACAGGTCTTCGATCAGGATTCTTGCCTCATCCAGTTGTTTAAGAAGTGGCTTGTATATATTTGAAAGAGCAGGACTCTTTTCGACGGATTCGATGAGTTTTTTTAAAGATCCAATGCAGTTGACGCGCCCCTCGGCAAGGCAGAGTGCCGCCTCTTTTTCAAATGCTGAGATCTGGTCGTGGTGTTTTAATCGATCGCGCAGGGCCTTAATTTGCTGCTCTTCTTCGTCGGATTTAATCCTTAATTTTTCAAAATCCTTAAGTTGAAACTTGAGAAATTCCAGCCGCTCTGCCTTGTCGCGCGCCATTTTTTTTGTGCTGACGATTTTTTGTTCGAGCCCCTTTGCCTCGTCAAATGTTTGTTGATAGCGATGGATGAGTGTCCGATCTGTGAGAAAGGTATCGAGGATGAGAATATCGTTTGATGCCTCGAGTAGTTTGGCCTGCTCATGCTGTCCTGTAAAATCCACCAAAAAGACCGACAACTGCTGCAACAGACTTAAAGGGATCCGCTGATAGTTAACAAACACCTTGTTTTGACCCGAAAGGGTGACC